>CAZGTQ010000056.1:0-12521 GCA_964528575.1 uncultured Planctomycetaceae bacterium
GACTTCTCGGGCGCGCTCGCCGCGGCGCGCGCGGCGCTCGAGCGCGCGCCGCACGATCTGGTCGCGTGGTTCTGGCTCGCGAACGCGCAGTTGTGGCTGCGCGACGGCGAGCGCGCGACCGCAGCGGTCGAGGGCCTCGACGCGGCGCTGGAGCGCGCGGAGCTCGAGCCCCACGAGCGCGCGGCGTGGGAGGAGCGCGTCGCGCGGTACCGCGTGGACGCGGCCGCGCACCTCGCGCGCGAGCGCGCCGCCGCGGCCGCGGTGGCGCGGGCGCGGACGTTCGCGACGCTCGCGCTCGCCGCCGGCGCCGTCGCGCTCGTCGTGCTCGCGCGCGGCGCTCGGAGCCCGTGAGGGAAGGCCATCCGAGCCGGTGGGCGGCGCGGTCTCAGAACGGGGCGCGGGCGCCGGCGCCGACGACCGCCGAGAGCGTTTCGGTGCGGGCGCGGTAGTTCAGGCCCGTGGTCAGGTGCGTGCTCCAGGGCAGCCGCTCGCGCTCGGCGATCTGGCCGAGCGCCGTGGTCGCGAGCGCGCGCGTCGCGCCCGACGTGCCCTCGTCGCGGATCAGCTCGAGCAGCGGCTCGATCGCGCGCGCGTCGCCGACGAGGCCGAGCGCCTGGGCGGCGGCCGCCTCCGAGCTGTGCACGTTCGCCTCGCGCAGCATGTCGAGCAGCTCGGGCACGACGCGCGCGTCACCGAGCAGCGCCGAGCCGATCGAGGCCTGGCGCAGGAGCTGCGGGCGGTGCTTGGCCTCCTGGACCAGGAACCGCACGGGGTTCGTCGCGCGCAGCTCGCCGACCATGCCCAGCCCGATGCTCGCATAGCCGCGTACGTCGTCCTCGAGCGACGTCGCGAAGCGCCGATACATCAGCTCCGAGCTCGCCAGGTCGTGCAGGATGCCGAGCGCGACGCAGTACGCCGCGGTCTCCTCGTTCGAGCGCGCGTCCTCGAGCGCGGCGCGCACGCCCCGGGCGATGTCGGGTGACGCCACCCGCAGCGTCGCGATCGACCGGCCGCGGCCGAAGATCGCGGCGGCGAGGCCCGCGAACGGACGCTCGTTCGTCTTGCCGTGCTCGAGCTCCTTGAGCAGGCGGCGCTGGATCGGCTCGGCGCCCGAGCCCGGCTCGGGCCCGCGTCCGGCGCGCGCGCCGGTCTCGGCGAGCCCGAGCATCGCGAGCTGGCGCGTGGAGACGTCCTTGCCCTCGCCGATCACGGCGATCAGCGCGCCGCGGATCGCGACGTCGACGCCGTCTGCGTCGTCGTCCCCGAGCTGGCCGAGCGCGAGCGCCGCGCCTTGCACGAGCTCGGTCCGCGCGCGCGAGCGCGGGCTCAGGATGCCGACCAGCTCGCTCGCCGCCGCGCTCTTGAGCGCCTCGTACGACGGCGGGCTCAGGCCGCGCGCGAGGCGCGCGACCGACACGGGCGCGTGCGCCTGGGCGAGCGGGGCGGCATCGCGCTCGCGCAGGAGCGAGAGGAGGAAGCGCGCGGTGCCCAGGCGGCTCGTCGCCGGCGTCGCCTTCGAATCGGCGGCGAGCTGCTCGCGAGGCGCCGTCGTGAAATCCTCGGCGAGCGGGATCAGGCCGAGCGCGATCACGATCGCTACGGGCAGGTCCTGCGAGCCGGTGTCGTCGTCGCGCAGCACCTCGACGAGCCGGTGGATCGCGTAGCGGCGCACGTCCTCTTTGCCGGTGCGCCGGCCGAGCAGGCCGAGCGAGTACGCGGCGAGGGCGCGGCGGCGCGCGTCGACGGCGCTGTGGCCGATCGCTGCGCGGCCGGGCTCGCCGTCGGCGGCGAGCTCGGCGAGCAGGAGCACGCTCGCGTCGTGGCCGAGCACGCCGAGCGCGATCACGGCCGCCTCGGACACGAGCCGGTTGGGGCTGGCCACGTGCGGGCGCATCTCGCGCTCGATCTCGGCGCGCAGGAGGGCGTCGTGCGACGCGGCGACACGCGCGAGCGCGAGGAGCGTCGCACAGAGCGCGTCCGGGTTCGTCTCGGAGCCGAGCTGGCGACGCAGCAGCGGGAGGACGAGCTCGCGGACCTGCTCCGCCGTCGGCGTGAGCTCCTCCGGCACCTCGCTCTCGCCGTGGCCGATGAAGAAGTCGTCGCCGCCCGAGCCGGGGGTGCCGGAGCTCACGTGCTCCTTGATCCGCAGGAACGGCTCGCGGTTGTACTGCCACCAGCCGCGCCACGAGTCCTCGAGCAGGACGTGGAACTCCTCGGCGAACGGCGAGAAGGGTCCGAACGGGTCGAACGGGTTGAACGGGTTGAACGGGCTGGGCGACACGGGACCCTGGCCGGGGTCCTGCGGCCCGCTCGGACCGGGAGGATCGCCCGGCTTGCCGCTCGACGCAGGCACCTGCGCGAGCGCGACGGCGTCCGACAAGCAGAGCGTTGCGACCACGGCCGTGACGAGGAGGCTCAGCGCGGCCGCTCGCGCGAGAGTCGCAGCGATTCGTTGCATGGCCTGCCGGCCCACGGCCGGCGCTCGATGGGGCGGGGCGGTCGCCCCTCCCGACGATTCTCCCGATCAAGCCTAGTCCATGCCCGGCGCGACTCCACCTTCCGAGCCCCCTCGGGCTTGTAAGAAAGTCGCGCCGGGCTGGCCCGGGCCGTCTCAGAGCAGGTTGAGGATGCCCGTCCCCTGCGGGTCGTTGAGGGTCTCGGTGGTCGCGCGGTAGTTGAGGTCCACGCCGATCCCCGAGCTCCACGGCAGCTCGCCCTTGTCCGCGACGATGCCGAGCGCGGCCGCCGCGAAGCCGCGCGCGCGCTCGGTCAGCGACTCGTCGCCGAGCATCTCGACCAGCGGAAGGATCGAGCGCGAGTCGCCGATGTGGCCCAGCGCGGCGGACAGCGACGCCTGCGTCGCCAGGCTCTGCGCCCGCCGCAGCATTCCGATCAGCGTGTCGACCGTCGGCTTGTCGCCGAGCATGCCCAGCGCGATCGCCGCCTCGCGCAACAGGTCGGCGCGGTACTGCGACTGCTCGACGATGCCCTGGATGTCCTCGACCGTCTCGCGTGCGTCCATCAGGCCGAGCGCGACGCAGCAGTAGCCGCGCGCCTCGTCGTCGCGCACCGCTTGCAGCTTGTCGCGCACGGCGTCGACGCTCGCGTCGTCGTCGTCGTCGAGGATCCCGAGCGCGATCGCGAGCGCGCCGACCTCCGACGGGTTCTTCGCGTCGCGCAGCGCCTCGCGCAGCGCGGTCGCGACCGACGCGTCGCGCATGGCATCGTCGCTCAACTCGTCCTCGAGCACGCCGAGCGCGAGACCGAACCACGCGCGCTCCTCGGGATTGCGCGCGCCCAGCCCGCGCAGGAGGTGCGAGCGGATCTTGTCGAGCGCCCTGCCGAAGGGCTCGGTTCCCTCGCCCTTCGCGCCGCCCGCGTGGGCGAGCGCGATCGGCGTGAAGTAGCGCGTCTGCGTGTCCGCGACGCCGTGCTCGAACAGGGCACGGCGGATCGCGTCGTCGGTCGCGTCGCTGTCGCAGTCGCCGAGCAGGCCGAGCGCGATGACGCACGACTGGAGCACCTCGTTCGGCTCCTTCGAGCGTCTTGCGTCGAGCCGCGCGACCAGGTCGCGGGCGACCGTCTCCTTGACGAGCGCGCGCTCCTCGGGCGCCGCGAGACGCTCGCACAGGCGCGCCAGCGTGACGGGGACGTGCGCGCGGACGAGGTACTCCTGGTCGGTGTCGCGCAGGTAGGCGAGCAGCGCGTCGACGAGCGCGCGGGGCGATTCGTGCGGGGCCGCCAGCGCGCCGGCGGGCCGCGCCGGGTCGTGGGGCTCGGGCCAGGGCACGACGAGGCCGAGCGCGACGAGCGCGGCGACGCGCAGGTCGCGCGTCGACGAGCGGTCGGTGCGCAGCACGTCCCACAGGATCCGCACGATCGCCTGGCGGTCCTCGACGCTCGCGCTCTGTCCGATCAGGCCCAGGCCGTAGGCGGCGAACGCGCGCGTGCGGTAGCTCACCTCGCTGCGCCCGACGAGCTTGCGGCCGAACGAGTCGTCGCTCACGAGCGACTCGAGCGTCCCGATCGACGCCGGGTTCGCGAGGATGCCGAGCGCGATCGCCGCGGTCTCGGAGATCTCCTGGTTGCTGTCGGCGAGGAACTTCGCGATGACCTTCTCGAGCTCCGACTCGCCCTGCTCGCCGACGTTGGCGTCGCCGATTTTCGCGAGCGCGATCAGGCAGCCGGTCACGATGTCGTTGCTCGTCTCGTTCTCGAGCGCGGCGAGCAGCGCGGGCACGACCGTCTGGCGGATCTGAGCCTCGCTCGGCGCCATGCTGTTCTTGCCGTCCTCCGTGGCGCCGTGGCCGAGGAACCAGTCGTCGGTGCCCGACACCGGCGTGCCGGCGTGGACCTTGGCCTTCAGTTGGATGTAGGGGTGCTTGTTGAACGCCCACCAGAACGTCCACTGGGTCAGGTCGGGCGTCGCGGAGCCGCCGGTGACGCCGCTCATCGGGCCGCTCGCGCCGCCGCCGGCGGCGGGGGAGCCGCCCGGCGTCGTCGGTGCCCCGGGCGAGGGCGTCGCAGGGCCGCTCGGTCCGGGCGCGGACGGTCCGGACGGGCCGGGGCTCGAGGGCCCGGCGCTGCCACCGCCGCCGCCGCCGCCGGGCGGCGTCGTGTCGCCGGGACCGGGGTACGTGCCCCCGTGGCCGAGAGCGCTGGGCGCGACGAGCAGGAGACCGCCCGCCGCCATCGCAGAAGCGAGGAAGAGGTGCTTCATTCGAGGCTGTCCGTTCTGGGAGCCGTGGGCTCCGGAAAACGGGGGCGGTGAGCGCCTCGAAGGCAACGCGCGTGCCGCAGCGGCTCACGCGCGCCGGGCGGAGGGCGCGTGCGCGCGCAGAAGCGTCCTCGTGCGACCTGGAGCGCACGCAGAAATCGCGGCGCGCGTGGCGCGGCGCGGCGCGCGCGCGCGGCTCGCGTTTCCGCGGCGTGACGCGCTCGCGCGACCGCGGGACTTGCGCTGGGGGAGGCGCGCGTGTGAAACGAAGCTGGCCCGGACGAGCGAGCGCTCGTCCGGGCCAGTGCGATTCGAGGTTGCGATCGAGTCTTCGAGCGGCGCTAGAGGATGTTGATGATCCCCGTGCCCTCTTGCGAGTTCAGCGTCTCGGTCGACGCGCGGTAGTTCAGGTCGACGGCGATCTTCGTGTTCCAGGGGAGCGGCTCCTTGTCCGCCACGATTCCCAGGGCCACGGCCGCGAAGCCACGGGCGCGCTCGGTGATCGACTTGTCGGCCAGCATCTGCACGAGCGGGTCGATCGAGCGGGCGTCGCCGATGAAGCCGAGCGCCGTCGAGAGCGAGGCCTGCGTGGCGAGGCTGGTCGATTCCTGGAGCATCGCGATCAGGTCGTCGACGAGCTTCTTGTCGCCGAGGAGGCCGAGCGCGATCGCCGCCTGCTTGAGCAGGTCCGCACGGTACTTCGACTCCTTGATGATCTTCTGGATCTCGTCGATCGCGGCGCTCGCGTTCATCAGGCCGAGGCCGACGCACAGGTAGCCGCGGGCCTCTTCCTCGCGCATCTCGCGCAGCTTCGCGAGCATCGGCTCCTCGGACTCGAGATCCTTGAGGATGCCGAGCGCGATCGCGTATGCGCCGACCTCGCTCGGGGTCTTCGAATCCTGCAGCAGCTCGCGCAACTGGACCTCGAGGTTGAGCTTGCCGACCTCACCCGCGTCCGTGAGCATGTCGCCCAGGACACCGATCGCCAAGGCGTACCAAGCGCGCTCGTCGCCCTTGCGGGAGCCGAGGCCCTTGCCCAGGTGCTTCTTGACCTCTTCGAGGCCCTTGAGGAAGCCCTCTTCGCCGTCGCCGCGCTTGCCGGCCGCGTGGGCCAGCGCGATCTGGGTGTAGTACTGCGTCTGCAAGTCCGAGACGTCGGACTCGAGCAGCGCCTTGCGGATCTCCTTGTCGAGCTCGTCTTGGTCGCTGTCCGCGAGCAGGCCGAGCGCGATCGCGCAGGACTGCAGGACCTCGTTCTGCTCCTTCGACTTCTTCTTGTCGAAGCGCCACAGGAGCTCCTTGGCGACCTTCGCCTTGTGCTCCTCGTAGCTCTCCGTGCCCTCGGCCAGACGCGCGACCGTCACCGGCGCGTGGGCGCGGACGAGGAACTCGTGCTCGTCGTTCTGCAGGTAGGTGAGCACCGCGTCGATCAGCGTCGCGCGCGAGGCGCTCACGGGGTGCTTCTCGCCCTCGGCGGGCGGATCGAGCACCTTGTCGTCGATCTTGACGAGGCCCAGCGCGATCAGCGCCGCGACCTTGACGTCACGCGAGCGGGCCTGGTCGTTCTGGAGCACCTCCCACAGGAGCTGCGCGACCTTCTGGCGGTCTTCGTTCAGCGGAGCGCGCGCACCGATCAGGCCGAGCGCGTAGCACGCGAAGGCGCGCGTGCGGTAGGGGACCTCGGTCGACTGGCCCACGAGCTTGCGGCCGTCGGGCGTGTCGAGCACGAGTTGCTGGAGCGTCGGGATCGACTTGGGGTTGGCGAGGATGCCGAGCGACACCGCGGCCGTTTCGGAGATCTCCTGGTTGCTGTCCTTCAGGAAGTTCGCGATCTCCTTCTCGAACGCCGACTCGTTGTCCTCGCTGGTCTCCTCGTCGCCGATCTTGGCGAGCGCGATGAGGCAGCCGGTGACGATGTCGTTGTTGTTCTCGGTCTTGAGCGCGTTCAGCAGCGCGGGCACGACCTTCTGGCGGATGTCCGCTTCGCTCGGACGCAGGCTGTCCTTGGCCTGGTTCTGCTCGCCGTGGCCGAGGAAGAAGTCGCCGCTGCCCGACGCCGGGCCGCCGGAGTGGATCGCGGCCTTCAGGTTGATGTACGGCTGCTTGTTGAACTCCCACCAGAACGTCCACTGGTTGAGGTCGGGAGTCGCGCTGCCGCCGCCGCCGCCGGTGGTCGGGCCGGTGCTGCTGGGGCCGGAGGGCGCGCCGCCGGGCGAGCCGGGGCCGGACGGGCTGGGCGTGCTCGGGCCCGAGGGGCCGGGCGCGCTGGGGCCGGAGGGGCCGGGCGAGGTCGGGCCACCGCCGCCACCGCCGCCGCCGCCGCCGGGGGGCACGGTGTCGCCGGGACCTGCGTAGGTTCCGCCGTGGCCGAACGCGAGGCCCTGGAGCCCGAGCGTGCAGCCGGTGAACAGGGCCGATGCAAGGATCAGCTTCTTCATGGAACGCCGTAGATGTTCGGGGACTGTCGTCGAATCGCAACCGGGGGCTCCCTTCGGATCGAAGGGTCCCGTGGGATGCGGTAGCACAAATCGTATGCCGCGGAGGGCGGAGCGCGGCACGAACCTGCGCATGATAGGCACTTGTGAGGCCGAAATCGCGGCCTCGCGGCCCGGAATCCGGACCTGGCGGGGCGGTCCAGCGGGGCGTGCGAGCCGCTCGCGTTCCGCCGCCGTAGCGGCCCCTTCCACCAGCGTGACGCTCGCCCGCGTGACGCCTGCGGCACGGCTCTCAGGCCGTGGAGCGATCTCAGGCGCCGTTGCCACGCCTCGAGCTCGCTCCACGCCTCTCACAGCCGGGCGCGGGCGAGCAGGTATTCGCGGTTCATGCGCGCGATGTTGGCGACGTCGATGCCCTTGGGGCAGGCGGCCATGCACTCGTAGTGGTTCGTGCAGTTGCCGAAGCCCTCGGCGTCCATCGTCTCGACCATCGCGACGGCGCGCCGGTCGCGCTCGACCGCGCCCTGCGGCAGGTTCGAGAGGTGCGCGACTTTCGCGGCGACGAAGAGCATCGCCGACGCGTTGGGGCACGCGGCGACGCACGCTCCGCAGCCGATGCAAGCGGCGGCGTCCATCGCCCGGTCGGCGGCGTCCTTGGGCACGGGGATCGCGTTCGCGTCGGGCGCGGAGCCGGTGTGGACCGACACGTAGCCGCCCGACTGGATGATGCGGTCGAACGACGAGCGGTCGACGACGAGGTCGCGCACGAGCGGGAAGGCGTTCGCGCGGAACGGCTCGACCGTGATCATGTCGCCGTCGTGGAAACGGCGCATGTGGAGCTGGCACACCGTGGTCTCGCTCTCCGAGCCGTGCGCCTGGCCGTCGACCATGAAGCCGCAACTGCCGCAGATGCCCTCGCGGCAGTCGTGGTCGAACGCGACCGGCTCGTCGCCCGACGCGGTGAGCTGCTCGTTGAGCACGTCGAGCATCTCGAGGAAGGACATGTCGGGCGACACGCCCTTCAGGTGGTAGGTCGCTAGCGCGCCGGCCGCGTCCGGACCGGCCTGGCGCCACACGCGCAGCGTGATCTTCATCGCGCCGTTCTCGTCACCGTGCGTAGCGCTCATTTGTAGCTCCTCTGGGTCAGCTCCAAGTACTCGAACTCGAGCGGCTCCTTGTGCAGCTCGGCGCGCTGGCCGTCGCCGCGGTGCTCCCACGCCGCCGCATAGCAGAACTCGTCGTCCTTGCGCAGCGCCTCGCCCTCCTCGGTCTGGCTCTCCTCGCGGAAGTGCCCGCCGCAGGACTCGGTGCGGTGGAGCGCGTCGAGCGCCATCAGCTCGGCGAACTCGAGGAAGTCGGCGACGCGGCCCGCGCGCTCGAGGTCCTGGTTGAGCGTCGCGCCCTCGCCGGGCACGCGCACGTTCTCCCAGAACTCGGCCCGCAGCGCGGGCACGCGTTCGAGCACCTGCTTCAGGCCCGCGTCGTTGCGCGCCATGCCGCACTGGTCCCACATCAACATGCCGAGCTCGCGGTGGATGCTGTCGACGCTGCGCCGGCCCTTGATCGAGAGCAGGCGCTCGGTGCGCTCGCGCGCTGCGCCGACCGCTTCGGCGAACGCCGCGTGGTCGGTGTCGACCGGCGCGAGCTTGCGGCCCGCGAGGTGGCCGCCGATCGTGTACGGCGCGACGAAATACCCGTCGGCCAGGCCCTGCATCAGCGCGCTCGCGCCGAGGCGGTTCGCGCCGTGGTCGGAGAAGTTCGCCTCGCCGAGCACGAAGAGCCCGGGGATCGTGCTCTCGAGGTCGTAGTTCACCCACAGCCCGCCCATCGTGTAGTGCACGGCGGGGTAGATCCGCATCGGCACGCGGTAGGGGTTCTCGTCGGTGATCTTCTCGTACATGTGGAAGAGGTTGCCGTACCTCGCGCGGATCACGTCCTCGCCGTCGCGCTCGATCGCGTCGCGGAAGTCGAGGTACACCGCGCGGCGCGACGCGCCGACGCCGAAGCCCGCGTCGCAGCGCTCCTTCGCCGCGCGCGAGGCGACGTCGCGCGGGACGAGGTTGCCGAAGCTCGGATAGCGCCGCTCGAGGTAGTAGTCGCGCTCCGCTTCGTGGATCTCGCTCGGCGGGCGCGCATCGCCCTTCTTCCTCGACACCCACACGCGGCCGTCGTTGCGCAGGCTCTCGCTCATCAGCGTGAGCTTCGACTGGTGCTCGCCCGTCACCGGGATGCACGTCGGGTGGATCTGCGTGAAGCACGGGTTCGCGAGGAACGCGCCGCGCTTGTGGCAGCGCCACGCCGCGGTGACGTTCGACGCCTTCGCGTTCGTCGAGAGGTAG
Organism: uncultured Planctomycetaceae bacterium; assembly: GCA_964528575.1. Taxonomy (GTDB): domain Bacteria; phylum Planctomycetota; class UBA1135; order UBA1135; genus CAZGTQ01. Next base: position 9,492 of record CAZGTQ010000056.1, read on the forward strand.
AAGACGTTGCCGTAGCCGCCCGTGCAGAGCAGCACCGCGTCGCCGGCGTGCGGCTCGATCGCGCCCGTGACGAGGTTGCGGCAGACGATGCCGCGCGCGACGCCGTCGACGACGACGAGGTCGAGCATCTCGCGGCGCGGGAACGCGCGCACCCGGCCCGTCTCGATCTGGCGCAGCATCGCCTGGTACGCGCCGAGCAGGAGCTGCTGGCCCGTCTGGCCGCGGGCGTAGAACGTGCGCGCGACTTGCGCTCCGCCGAACGAGCGGTTGTCGAGCAGTCCGCCGTACTCGCGCGCGAACGGCACGCCCTGCGCGACGCACTGGTCGATGATGTCGTTGCTGATCTGCGCGAGCCGGTAGACGTTCGTCTCGCGCGCGCGGAAGTCGCCGCCCTTGACGGTGTCGTAGAACAGCCGGTAGATGCTGTCGCCGTCGTTGGTGTAGTTCTTCGCGGCGTTGATGCCGCCCTGGGCCGCGATGCTGTGCGCGCGGCGCGGGCTGTCGTGCGTGAAGAACGCGCTGACGCGGTAGCCCAGCTCGGCGAGCGAGGCGGCCGCGGACGCGCCGGCGAGCCCGGTCCCGACGACGAGCACGTGGAAGCGGCGCTTGTTCGCCGGGTTGACGAGCTTGAGCTCGAACCGGCGCTCGTCCCAGCGCTGTTCGATCGGCCCGCCGGGGCACTTCGACTCGAGCCGGGGAGACGCTACGGCGGTCTTCACTGGGCACCTCCCACGAACGCGTAGTAGATCGGGAACGAGGCGAAGCCGAGCCCGAGCAGGATCGCCAGCGCGAGGCTGGCCTTCTCGAGGAGCGGAGTCACGTTGGGGTGGTTGACGCCGAGCGTCTGGCAGGCGCTCTTGAACGCGTGCGCGAGGTGGAACGAGAGCGCGACGACTCCGACGAGGTAGACGAGCGCGTGGATCGGCGTCGTGAGCAGCGCGCGCGTCGAGGCCGCCGGCGCGTCCGCGAAGCCCGCGCCGAAGCGGAAGTCGAGGATGTGCTTGATCAGGAACGCGAGCACGACGAGCCCGGTGACGAGCATCGTCATCGACGACACGGTCGCCTTGCCGCGCGTGCTGCGCACGACGTAACCCTGCTTGCGCGCCTCGCGGTTCTCCATGCCGACGCGCACGCCGAGATAGATGTGCCCGACGAAGATCAGCGCGAGGCCGATCTCGGCGACGTACAGGAGGATGCCCCAGTCCTTGAGCTTGCCGACATAGTCGTCGAACGCCGTGTCGCCGACGTACAGTTGCAGGTTGCCCCACAGGTGGACGAACAAGTAGCCCACCAGGGCCAGACCGGTGACGGCCATCACGGCCTTCTTCCCGATCGACGAATCGAGGCAGTCTCCGATCCAGCGCAGCATGCTCTACACCTCTTGGTCCGCGGACCCCGCGCCGCCGACGGGTGAGCGGGACGGTCGTGACGGGAAAGCGGGACCCTAGCGAAGCGGTTCGCACCGGGCAATCGCGCCGAGGCCTAAACCGCCCGGACGCAACGGTGGAGCGAAGGCGCGCTCGGCGCCATGCTGCACGAGCGTCCGGACCAGTGTCCGGGCCAGTGTCCAGAAGACGAGCCCGGGACCGACGATGGACGAGCCGATCACGCGACTGTTCCTCGTGCGCCACGGACGCGTCGAGAGCGCCTGGGTCGAGCGCTTGTACGGCGGGCTCGACGTGCCGCTCTCCGAGCTCGGCCGGCGCCAGGCGGAGCGCGCCGCGGCGCTGCTCGCGAACGAGCCGCTCGACGCGGTCGTCTCGTCCGGGCTCGCGCGCACCGAGCACGGCGCGGCGTGCATCCGGCGCGGGCGCGGGCTCGAGCGGCGCGACGAGCCGGCGCTCGTCGAGCTCGACCGCGGCGCGTGGGCCGGGCTCACGCGCGCCGAGCTCGAGCGGCGCGAGCCGGGCGCCTGGGACGCTTGGTGGGAGGCGCCGCACGAGCGGCGGCCGCCGGCGGGGGAGAGCTTGGAAGATCTCGCGGCGCGCGTGCTGCCGTGCGTCGAGGCGCTCGTGCGCGAGCTCGATGGGGGAGCCGCGGCGATCGTCAGCCACAGTTGGGTGACGCGCATCGTCGTCGCGCACGTGCTCGGGCTCGGGCCCGCGGGCGCGCGCGAGCTCGACGTCCCCCCGGGGGGAGTCTGCGCGCTCGACTGGCCGAGCCGCTGGCCGCTCGGCGAAGCGAGTCTCGAGCCGACTCTGCTCGGGCTCAACCTCGACCGCGCGCCCGAGCGCTCGCGCGGCTGGATGCGCGGTCCCCACCGCACTCCACCGCCGCGTTGAGCGCCGAGCGAGCGACGTCAGTTGTTGGGAAAGCCCTTCTTCTTGGGGCCGCCCGGGCCGCCCCCCGGATCGGGCGGATTGCCTCCGCCCAGCGGGAAGCCGCCGAAGTTCTCGAACACGTTCTTGAGCTCGATCAGGCCTTCCTGGAGGTGGTAGGCGAGAGCGATGAACTGGCAGTCGACGTTGTCGACCGGATCGTCGACCTCGAACGCGGCCTTGCAGGTCAGATCGCACGGGCGATCCGCGTTGAAGAAGCACTTCTTCACGGACATTCGACTTCACCTCCCGCGGCGAGCGGCGCGCCGTCGCGCCGGCGCCGATCGCGCAGCATGACCGTCTCCCAGGTGCCGTCGACGACGCGCTCGCCGCGCTGGTTGTAGACCCGCGTGCGCCAGCGCACGCGGCCGCGGTTGCGCGTCGGATTGGGGTCGACCTCGAGCACCTCGAGCTCGACGCGCAGCGTGTCGCCGGCGCGCACCGGTCCCTCGAAGCGGACCGCGACTTCGGCGAGCGCCGCGATCGTTCCGTCGAACAGGCCGATCTGCGCCGCGAGCCCGCTCGCGAGCGACTCGACGAGCAGCCCGTGGGCGATGCGCGAGCGGAACGGCGAGCGCGCCGCGAACACCTCGTCGGTGTGCAGCGGGTTGAAGTCGCCCGACAGGCCGGCGAACGCGGCGACGTCGGCCTCGGTGACGGTGCGCCCGGCGGACGCGAACGCGTCGCCGACGTGCAGGTCCTCGAACCAAAG
>CAZGTQ010000057.1:0-15393 GCA_964528575.1 uncultured Planctomycetaceae bacterium
TGTTGCCGACGAGGGCGGAGAGGACGGCTGCGGTGGACGAGGCGGCCATGCGTGCGAGCGTTCCTTTCAGCGCAGCGCGTCGAGGAGCGGCGCCACGTCCCACGTGGGCGGCGCCGGGGGCAAGAGGCTATCCGGCCGGCGCCGGCGGTTGAAGCGGCGAGCGAGCGCGTCGCGGCGGCGGGCGATGCGGGCGAGGCGGCGCGCGCGGCGCTCGGGCGGCACGCCGAGGAAGAGCGCCCGGACGAGCGCGATCTGCTCGCCGACGTGGAAGAGCTCGCTGCCGAAGAGCATCAGGCTCGCGACGTCGTAGACCGGCCCCCTTCGCCTTGGGTGAGATCGGAGCTGCGGCCACGCGCCGCCGCGCCAGGCGTCGAGGTAGACGATCCGCGGCGTGCCGTCGCGCTCGTCGACGAGCAGGTTGCGCGGGAAGAGGTCGCAGTGGACGAAGCCGCACGCGAACAGGCGCGCGAGGTCGCGGCCGAGCGCGTCGAAGACGTCCGGGCGCGGCGCGCGCCCCGGCTCCTCGCACAGCGCGCGCAGCGTCGGAGCCGGCACCTCGCGCGTGAAGAGGAACTGCGCGCGCGGCGCCGCGCGCGGGCCGATCCTGCCCGCGGCGAGCGGGAGCGGCGCTCCGAAGCCGCGCGCGCGCAGCCACGCGAGGTTCGCGCGCTCGCGCAGCCGCGGCACGGCGAGCCCGGCGAGGCCGCGCAGCCCGTGCCGCGCGCGCGCCTTGCCGCGAAAGCGGCTCGCCTTGAGCCACGCGCGCCCTGCGCCGAGCTCGACGAAGCGCCCGGGACTGCGCTCCTCGTCCAGGGCCGCGAGCGCGATCCGCGCCGCGTCCTCGACGAGCGCGCCGTCGCCGACGACGAGCAGACGGCCGCGCTCGCTCTGCAGCGTCCGCACGACCGGCGGCGGATCGCTCTGCGCGCTCAAGGCGCGCGCCGGCCGATCGCGAAGGCCTGCTGCGAGAACAGCGGCGACGAGCGGCGCCGCGCGACGAGCGGCGCGCCGGCGGCTGCGAAGACGCGCTCGACGAGCGCGAGCGGGTGTGCCACGCGTCCCTCGGGCCCCTCGTCGCGACGCAGCCCGACCCGCCGCCGCCACGCGGGGAACGTCGCCGCGTCCCAGTACGACGCGACGACGAGGTCCGCCGACACGCGTGCGAGCTCGCGGGCGATGGCTGCGAGCGTGTCCTCGTCGCGCACGTGGTGCAGGAGCCGCACGCACACGACCGCGTCGAACGAGCGGTCGGCGAACGGCAACCGCAGGGCGTCGCCGCGCAGCAGCGCGCCGGTACGCGCGCCGCGCGCCACCGCGAGCATCTCGACCGACGCGTCGAGGCCGACGTACGTCGCGCAGCGTTGCTCGAGCGCCGCGCGCAGCCGGCCTGCGCCGCACGGCACGTCGAGCACGCGCCCCAGCCCGCCCGGCGGCGCGTGGCGCTCGAGCAGCGCGCCGACGAGCGCGGGATCGCGGCCGGCGCGCCGCTCGCTCGCGAACCGCGCGCGCGCGTACGCCTCGCCCGCGCCGCGGCCGGACCACTTCGCCGCGGTCCGCGTCGTCTCAGGCCGGGGCATGCTCGACGGCGCTCCCGGTCTGCACGTCCCACAGGGCCGCATACGTGCCGCCGGCGGCCACGAGCTCGTCGTGCCGGCCCGCTTGGGCGAGACGTCCGTTCTCCAGCACGTGGATGCGGTGCGCGTGGCGCACCGTCGAGAGCCGGTGCGCGACGACGATCGTCGTGCGGCCCTCTGCGACGCGGGCGAGCGAGCGTTGGATCGCCGCCTCGGTCTCGTTGTCGACCGCGGACGTCGCCTCGTCGAGCACGAGGATCGGCGGGTCCTTGAGGATCGCGCGCGCGAGCGAGATGCGCTGGCGCTGGCCGCCCGACAGCCGCTGGCCGCGCTCGCCGACGCGCGTGTCGTAGCCCTGGGGCAGCGCGACGATGAAGTCGTGCGCCTCCGCGACCCGCGCGGCGTGCTCGATCGCCTCGTCGGACGCGTCGAACGTGCCGTACGCGACGTTCTCGCGCACCGTGCCGTGGAAGAGGTACACGTCCTGGCTGACGAAGCCGATCGCCGCGCGCAGGTCGCGCTGGCGCAGCGTCGCGACGTCCGCGCCGTCGACGAGCACGCGCCCGCGCGTCGGCTCGTAGAAGCGCAGGAGCAGCTTCAACAGCGTGCTCTTGCCCGAGCCGGTCGCGCCGACGATCGCCGTCGTCTCTCCCGCCCGCGCGACGAGGTCGAGGCCGCGCAGCACCGGCGCGCCGCCCGCGTACGCGAAGTCGACGCCCTCGAAGCGCACCTCGCCGCGCACGGCTTCGCGCGGCAGGGCGACGTCGCCGTCCGCGATCGTCGGGCGCGTGTCGAGCAGGTCAAGCACACGGTCGGTCGACGCCATCGCGCGCTGGTACAGGTCGAACGTCGCCCCGAGCCGCGTCATCGGCCACAGGAGCCGCTGCAGGAGGAACACGAGCAGCGCGTAGACGCCCGCCGCGATCCCGGTGCCCGGCGCGCTCTCCTCGCGCAGCGCGAGCCAGCCGCCGTACACGAGCGTCGCGAGGAAGCCCACCATGATGACCATGCGGATCAGCGGGATGAACGCCGACGAGTAGCGGATCGCGTCGCGGTTCGCCACGCGGTACGCCTCGCTCTCGGTGCGTATGCGACCGACCTCGTGGCTCTCGGCGGTGAAGCTCTTGATCGTCGCGATGCCGCCGAGGTTGTTCGCGAGCTCCTCCGACAGGAGCCCGACGCGCGCGCGCACGGCCGCGTAGCGCGGCGCGAGGCGGCGCTGGAAGCGCACGGAGCCCCACAGGATGAACGGGATCGGCGCCATCGCCATCCACGCGAGGCTCGGGGAGAACCAGAAGAAGATGGCGCTGATCACGATCGCCGTCGTCGCGACCTGGAGGATGTCGTTCGCGCCCTCGTCGAGGAAGCGCTCGAGCTGGTTGACGTCGTCGTTCAGCACGGCGAGCAGGCCGCCGCTGCGCCGGTCCTCGAACCACGCCATCTCGAGCGACTGCACGTGGGAGTACGCGTCGAGGCGCAGCTCGTGCTCCAGCGTCTGCGCGAGGTTGCGCCACAGGACGCCGTACGCGTACTGGAAGATCGACTCGGCGCCCCACACGACGAGCGTCAGCGCCGCGAGCAGCCAGAGCTGGTGCAGCGGGTCGGGCAGGCCGAAGCTCGCCAGGAACGAGTCCTCGCGCTTGACGACGACGTCGAGCGCGGCGCCGATGAGGAGCGGCGGCGCGAGGTCGAAGACCTTGTTCAGGACCGAGCAGAGGCTCGCCGCCACGAGGCGCGGCCGGTGCGGGCGCGCGTACCGCAGGAGGCGCCGGAGCGGGTGGGCGGAGGCCATCGGGCCAGCGTAGCGCAGCGCCGATCGAGAATAGCGGTCAAGGGACGCACGGATCGACCGATGACACCGGTCGGAGGCGAACGCTTTGGAGCCCGACCGGATTCGAGCCGAGCGCGTCGATCGCGCGGAGATCGCGCCGCCCGTGCGGCCGCGGCGCCGCCGCGCGCCGGGCGAGGACGAGCGCCGCGCGGGCGCGCGCCGCAAGGCCGACCCGCCGGCCGACGCGCCGGACGACGCTCCGGCCGGCGGGCGCGAGGACTCGGTCGAGCTGTCGGAGGAAGCGCTCCGGCGGCTGCGCGCGGAGCGCGACGCGGACGGGCGCTGACGCGCTCAGCGGCTCCGCCGCTCGGCGGCTCCGCCGCTCGGCGACTCAGCGGCTCCGCCGCTCGGCGTTGCAGCGGCTCCGCCGCTCGGCGGCTCAGTCGCCGCAGGCGGGGTTCGGCTGGCCCGGCGTGCCGCGGTCCGTGCTGCCCACGATCGCGGTCGTCGCCGCGCACCAGGCCTGGCCGGCGTCGTTCGCGACCGCGTCCCATTGGGCCGGGTCGAGCGACATCGAGCGCCCGTTCGGGTCGGGGAACGTCGCGCCGTCGTCCCAGGCGACGTGGTCGATGTCGATGCCGCCCTGGCGCAGCGCGAGGCTGTCGCTCTGGTTGCCGAGCTTGATGTCGTCGAAGAAGCGGTAGTCGACCGGGATGCCGCCGTTGTTCGCGAGGTTCTTCTTGCGGCCGAAGACGAGGTAGCCGTCCGCCGGCAGGACGAGCGGGCCACCGTTCTGGATCTGGTGCGAGCCCTGGTCGTCGCGGATGCGCCAGCCGTTCATGTCGATGCCGCGGCCGAGCGCGTTGCGCACCTCGAACCACTCGCCGTCGGCGTCGGCGACGAACGCAGGATTCTGCATGATCTCGGTGATCACCACGTCGCCCGGCGCGGGTCCGGCCGAGCTCGTGACGTGCACGCCCTGCGTGATGCCGCCGAGCTTGCCCGGGCCGATGTCGGCGAGGTACGCCTGCGCGTAGACCTCGATCCCTGGCAAGAAGCCGAGCGTCTGGAAGCGGAACGCGCCATTCTGGTCGGTCGCGAACGGGATCTGCAGGTCGATGCTGACGAGCAACTGGCAGCCGCTCATGCCGATCGCCGCGAGGTCGAGCGGCAGCGGGAGCGCGCCGAAGAACGTGTCGGAGGTCCCGACCGCGACGACGCCCGCCGTGTTCGGCGGGCCGGTGACGTCGAGCCAGAAGATCTGGCCGGTGTGCGAGACGAGCGGGACGTCGAGGTCGGGCACGATGCCGGAGTGGCCGGCGCACGCCGTGCCGAGCTCGCGCACGGCGCCGTCCGCGCCGGCGATCGCGGCGAGCGCCAGCGTGGATGCGAACGTCCACGGAATCGAGCGGAACATCATTCTTGGACCTCGTCTCCGTCGAGACACGGAGCCGCTGGAAGGCTAGCCTGCTGCGAGGCGAGAGGTGAGCGGATCGTTCGAGAATCTGCCGTCCGACCGGGAGCGGTGGGACGCGAAGTACCGCGCCGGTCTGGGCGTCGATTTGGACGAGCCCGATCCGTTCGTCCTGCGCGCGCTCGAGCGGCTCGCGGCGGACGGGGTGCCGCCGGGCGACGCGCTCGACCTCGCCTCGGGCGCGGGACGGCACGCGCTGCTGCTCGCGCGCCGCGGCTGGCGCACATGCGCCCACGACGTGAGCCCGGTCGGCCTCGAGCGGCTCGCCGCGCACGCGCGCGCGGCGGGCTCCCGGATCGCCACGCGCTGCGTCGACCTCGAGCGCGATCCGCCCCCGGCGCGCGATGCCGAGCGCTTCGATCTCGTCGTCGTCGCCAACTTCCTCGCGCGCCGCCTCGGCGCGCCGCTCGCCGCCTGGGTGCGTCCCGGCGGCTTCGTCGCCTACGTCACGTTCACGCGCGACTGGCCCGGCGAGAAGCCGCCGCCGGAGTTCCGCCTCGCGCCGGGCGAGCTCGCGGCGGGGCTGCCCGGATTCGAGACCGTGCTCACCGACGAAGCGCAGGGCCGCGCGGGCCTGCTCGCGCGCCGGCTCGCTCCCTGAAACGCGGCCCCCCCCTGAAACGCGGCCTCTAGCGGAACGTGTCGATGTCGCCGGGCCGGCGCAGCATCTTGTCGACCTCGCCCAGGTGCGTCTCCTCGGTGTTGACCATCTGCCGCGCGTACTCCTCGAGCATCACCGAACGGCCCTCGACGAGCGTGAGCAGCCGCTTGTAGCGCTCGAGCGCCTCCTTCTCGTGCGAGAGCGCCTCGCCGAGGATCTCGTCGATGTCGTGCTTGTGCGTCTCGAGCAGCGGACCGATCGACAGCGACGGGTGGTGGCCCAGGTGCGTCACCATCTCGCCCGCCTGCGTCGCGTGGGCCATCGCCTCCTGCGCCTCCGCGCGCAAGAACTGGACGAGCGGAAGCCGGTTGTGGCCGAACACCATGAGCGAGTAGTGCGTGTAGCGCACCACCCCGGCGAGCTCCATCTCCATGATCTCGTTCAGGACCGCGACCACCGCGTCCTTGTCCATGTCCGGCTTCGCCATCGGGTGCGCTCCTCCTGCGTGGCTTCGTCTCGACTCGTCTCGGCGCGGTCGCGCGACCGCTCGGCGCGCGGCGGCAGAGCATAGCCGAGCGCGCCGCGTGAATCGGGACCCGCCGAGCGACTAGGATAGGCAGCGTCCCCGACCCGGCGCGCACGCGCCGCGCCCGCCATGACGACGAACGCGAAGATGATCCTGCTCCTGGGCGGCGTCCTGCTCGGCGCCATCGCGCTGCAGGCCTCGCTGCCCGGCCCCGGCCGCTCCCACACCGCCGTCCCGCAGCGCGGCCCGATCGTGTCGGGCATGCCCGCCGAGCTGCCCTGGGACGACGAGCCCGCCGGCGCGCCGCCGACCACGGCGGCCGCCCCGTCGCCGAACCCGGCCGCGGCCGCGCCCGCGCCCGACGCGCCCGGCGTGCCGGCGAGCGAGCCCGCCGCGTCGCCGCCCGCCGAGGGCATCGGCACGCTCGTCGCTGTGATGCGCTACGACGGCGAGCCGCCCGCGCTCCCGCCGCTCGCCCTCGACGCGTCGGTGCTCGGGGGCTGCCACGCCCACGGCGGCGCGCCGATGGACATGACCGATCGCTCGCTGCTCGTCGCCCCGGACGGCGGCATCGCGAACGTGCTCGTGCTGCTCGAGCCGAAGTCGGGCGCCGCGGCGCTCGCGGTCCCGGCCGAGCCGATCGTGCTCGACCAGAGCGGCTGCCGCTACGAGCCGCACGTGCTGGTCGTGCCGGTCGGCGCGCAGGTCGCGTACAGGAACTCCGACCCGATCAGCCACAACGTCCACACGTACTCGAAGAAGAACGGGGCGTTCAACACGACGGTCTCGACGGGGGGCAGCGAGACGCGCAAGCTCGCGCTGGACGAGCAGTTCGAGGTGCGCTGCGACATCCATCCGTGGATGTCGGCGTGGGTCGTCGCGGTCGAGGACTACCACGGGCTCAGCGACGCCGAGGGACGCGTCCGGATCGAGAACGTGCCCGCCGGGACGTACAAGGCGAGCTGGTGGCACGAGACGCTCGGCAAGGGGCGGCTGGACGACGTGACGATTCTCGCCGACGCGGAGACGACGCCCGAGTGGGGCGCGCTGAAGGCGAAACGCGGGCGGTGAGGTGACGTCGATCAACTGGATGGACCTGCAGGGGCTGGGCTCCTTCGAGGACGCCGAGCCGGCCCCCGCGAGCGAGGGGCGCGGGGACGCGCTGCTCGCCGACCTGAACGAGCCGCAGCGGGCGGCGGTGACGCACGCGAGCGGTCCGCTGCTCATCCTCGCCGGCGCCGGCTCCGGCAAGACGCGCGTGATCACGCGGCGCATCGCGTGGCTCGTCACCGAGGGTTGGGCGCGACCGCACGAGCTCTGTGCGATCACGTTCACGAACAAGGCTGCGCGCGAGATGCGCGAGCGCGTCGAGGCGGTGCTGCCGACGCGCGGGATGTGGATCAGCACGTTCCACTCGATGTGCGCGCGCATCCTGCGGCGCGAGATCGAGGTGCTCGAGCCGCCGAGCGAGGAGCCGACGCGCACGCGCGACTTCTCGATCTACGACACCGCGGACAAGAACCAGCTCCTGAAGGAGCTCATCCGGGACGCGGGCTACGATCTGACGCGCTTGCGGCCCGCCGCGATGGGCGCCTGGATCAGCGACCTGAAGAACGCGGTGGACGAGCCGGACTTCGCGTCCGGGGCGGGCGGGTTCGAGGAGGAGGCGCTCGAGAAGGTGCGCGCGGCGTACGAGCTCGCGCTGCGGCGCAACAACGCGCTCGACTTCGACGACCTGCTCCTGCGCGTCCACGCCCTGTTCGAGCGGCACCCCGGCGTGCGCGACGCCTACGCGTACCGCTTCCGCTACGTCCTCGTCGACGAGTACCAGGACACGAACCGCGTCCAGTACGAGCTGACGCGCCACCTCGCGAGCGCGCACGGCAACCTCGCCGTGTGCGGCGACCCCGACCAGTCGATCTACTCCTGGCGCGGCGCCGACATCCGCAACATCCTCGACTTCGAGCACGACTTCGGCGCTGCGACCGTCGTGCGCCTCGAGCAGAACTACCGCTCGACGGGCAACGTGCTCGCCGCGGCGCAAGCGGTGATCCGCTACAACGTCGGCCGCAAGGAGAAGGACCTGTGGAGCGAGCGCGAGGCGGGCCCCCTCGTCGCCGTCCTCGAGTGCGCCGACGAGGAGGACGAGGCCGCCGAGGTCGTCGCGCAGATCCGCGGCGCGCGCGCCCAAGGGCTCTCGCTCGACTCGGTCGCCGTCTTCTACCGCGCGAACTTCATGCAGCGCGCGATCGAGCGCGCCCTGCGCTTCGCCGCGGTCCCTTACCGCATCGTCGCGGGCGTCGAGTTCTTCCAGCGCCGCGAGATCCGCGACCTCGTCGCGTACCTACGGCTGATCGTCAACCCCGACGACGAAGTCGCGTGCGCGCGCGTGATCAACGTCCCGCAGCGCGGCGTCGGGCAGAAGAGCCTCGCCCTGCTCGCCGAGCACGGCGTCGCGCGCGGGCTGTCCCTGCGCCGCGCCGCGGGCGACGAGGAGGCGCGCGCGGCCCTGCGCGGCCGCGCGCGCGCCGGCGTCGTCGCGTTCGACCGGCTGATGAGCGCGCTCGAGCAGCTCGCCGGCGCGCCCGCCGACGTCGCGCTCGACCGCGTGATCGCCGAGACCGGCTACCTGCGCTCGCTCTCCGAGCTCGACGAGACGGACCTCGAGGCGCGCGTCGAGAACGTCGAGGAGCTGCGCGCGCACGCGCAGAAGTTCGACTCCGAGCACCCGGGCGCTGGCCTGCGCGGCTTCCTCCAGGACGTGGCGCTCGTCAGCGAGACCGACGGCCCCGGCGCCGAGGGCGAGAGCGACGGGCGCGTGACGCTGATGACGCTGCACGCGGCGAAGGGGCTCGAGTTCCCGATGGTCGTCATCGCGGGGCTCGAGGAGGAGCTCCTGCCGCACGCGCGCGCGCTCGCCGAGACGGCCGACGCCGACGCCGCGCTCGAGGAGGAGCGGCGCCTGTTCTACGTCGGCATGACGCGCGCGCAGGAGCGGCTGGTGCTGACGTGGGCGGGCCGGCGCTTCCACTACGGCCAGTCGCTGCCGCGGATGCGCTCGCGCTTCGCCGGCGAGATCCCGGCCGACCTCGTCGATGGCGGCCACGGCGGCGGCCACGAGGACGATTTCGCGTTCGCCGAGCACGACGAGGCGCCGGACGTCGTCGGGTTGCGCGTGGGTGTGTGGGTCGAGCACGACCACTTCGGCCGCGGCCTGGTCGAGCGGCTGCAGGGCGAGGGTGCCAACGCGCGCGCGACCGTCAGCTTCGGCTCGCACGGCACCAAGCAGCTCCTGCTCCAGTACGCGAAGCTGCGCGTGCTCGGCTGAAGTGCGTTAGGCTCGTTCGCCTTGACTCCCTCGAACCCGACCGGAACCGATCGGCGCGACGCGCTGCGCGACCGCTTCCGGGCGCTGCTCGCCGAGGCGCGCGAGGCGGGCGTGCTCGCCGAGCTCGTCCCCTCGCTGCACGAGCTGCTCGAGAGCGCGCGCGCCGCGGCCGCGCGGTCGAGCGACGCGGACGAGGGTGAGGCGCCCGAGCTGCCGCGCGGTCCGATCCCGCGCCGCTTCGGCATGGTGGGGGACAGCGCGAAGATGCAGCGGCTGTTCGACCTGATCGAGCGCGTCGCCAAGAGCGACGTCCCGGTGCTCGTCCACGGCGAGACCGGCACGGGCAAGGAGCTCGTCGCGCACGCGCTGCACGACGCGGGGACGCGCGCGAACAAGCCGTTCCTCGCCGAGAACTGCGCCGCCGTGTCGCCGACGCTGCTCGAGAGCGAGCTCTTCGGCCACATGAAGGGCGCGTTCACCGGCGCCGTCGTCGACCGGCCCGGCCACTTCGTCGCGGCGGACGGCGGCACGGTCTTCCTCGACGAGATCGGCGACATGCCGCTCGCGATGCAGTCCAAGCTCCTGCGCGTCCTGCAGGAGGGCGAGGTGCGCCCCGTCGGCTCGAACAAAACGATAACGGTCGACGTGCGCGTCGTCGGCGCCTCGAACAAGGACCTGCGCAAGATGGTCGCGGAGCGCACGTTCCGCGAGGACCTCTACTTCCGCCTCAACGTCGTCACGCTCGAGCTCCCGCCGCTGCGCGAGCGCGACGGCGACGTCGGCTGGCTCCTGCGTTTCTTCTTCGAGCGCGTCGCGAAGGAGCTGCACATGGAGCAGGTCCCGCCGCTCGAGCCCGAGGCCTTGCGCGCGCTCCTGCGCTGGCGCTGGCCGGGAAACGTCCGGGAGCTCGAGAACGAGGTGCGCCGGGTACTGGCGCTCTCGAGGGGCCCGATCGGGCCCTCCGACCTGTCCCCGGCGATCGGGGCGGGACTATAGTGGGCGCCTTCGGCTCCACGGCCCGGCCGCGGCCCGCCCCGCCGTCCGCAAGCTCCGCCCCCATGCTCCGAAGCTCCATCCACGCCGCCCTGCTCGCCCTCGCCACGAGCGCCCTCCTCGCGTGCGGGGATCCCGTCGCCGACGCGATCCGCAGCGCGGAGCTGCACCTCGCCTACGGCCAGCTCGAGCGCGCCTCCGCCGCCGTCGCCGGCGTCCAGGGGCCGGCCGTCGAGCGCCTGCGCGAGCGCATCGAGGGCGTGCGCCGGACGCGAGCGGAGGTGCAGCGCCGCGCGCTCGAGCTCGCCGAGAAGGCGCCGACGACGCCGCAGAGCGAGATGCTCGGCGAGCTGAAGGCGCTGAGCGACGCGCAGACCGACCCGGTCGCCGAGGAGGTCGTCGACGCGATCCTGAGCCAGGTCTACGACTACTACTCCGCGCGCTCGGCGAGCTGGAAGCCCGAGCCGGTCCTCGCGGAGCCCGACGTCGACCCGCACCGGCCCAACGCGTACGTGCCGGCGTCGGAGGCCGCGCTGGCGCGCTCCGCGGACCCGGCCGGCGAGGATCCCGCGCAGCACCAGGACGAGGACGGCGAGGGTGCTGCCGGCGCGTGCGAGGTCGAGGTCGATCTTGATGTCGAGGTCGAGCTCGCGTCCGCCGCGGAGCCGGCGGAGGCCGCCGCGGCCCAGACCGAAGGCGAGCCCGCCGCGCCCCGTCCGATCACCGCGATCGGCTGGGAGGAGCGCGCGCTCGAGCTCGCGGCCGAGAACGACCTCGCCGGCGCGCGCGCCGCGTGGCTCGAGGCGGGAACGATGTACGGCTCGGGACCGCTGCGCGAGGAGGCGCTCGGCTACGCGCGCGACCTCGCGGACCGGCTCGCGCTGCGCTCCGAGATCGCCGACGCGTTCGCGCTCGACCCGAGCGAGCTCCAGCGCGCGCGACGCACGCTGCGCGCGGTCGACGCGGAGGGCCTCGAGCTCGGCGGCGCGCGCGTCGCGTGGAGCGAGGTCGAGCTGAAGGACCTGCTCGCGCTCGCGCACCGCGTGCGGCTCTCCGCGAACGCCGAGCTCGGCCTCGTGTCCGAGCGGCTCGCGCGCGGCGACGAGAACGGCGCGTGGGGCGCGCTCGAGAAGCTGCTCGGTTCCGAGCGCGTCGAGGAGCCGTCGGCGTGGGGGCTGATCGCGCGCTGGCGCGGCGAGACCCCGCCGGACGGCGGCTACGTCGTGTGGGAGGGCGTGTGGGTCCGGCCCGAGCAGATCGAGACGCTCGAGATCGAGCGCACGCTCGCGGGCGCCTACGCCGTGCTCCTCGAGGCGCAGGCCGGGCCGGAGCTCGACGCGGCGTACGCGACTCTCGCCGAGCACCAGCGCTACGGCCGCATCGCCGAGGGGCTCGAGCTGCGCTGGGCGCGCGTGTGCGCCGAGCTCGCCGAGCACAAGACGGTCAACAAGCTCGAGTCGCTCGCGCACAAGCGCACGGAGCTCGACGCGCGCCGCGCGGAAGCGCTCGCGCTGATCTTCGACGAGGAAGAGTACTTCTACCCGTACCGGCCCCCGGAGTGCCCGCCGGAGAAGGCGCGGCTCTACCCGAAGGTGCAGCAGCGCGTCGACGCGCTCGTCGAGCGCGTGCGCGAGGCGTGGGACGTGTCGCAGCGCGTGAGCGTGCCGCGCTCGTTCCGCGCAGCCGTCGGCGAGGTGCTGTGGGTGCGCGCGCGCCAGGACGAGCTCGACCTCGAGGCGTTGGCGCTGCCCGCCGAGCTGCCGGAGTGGGTGCTCGGGCTGCCGGCGGATCTCGACGACGTCGGGGTCGGGGAGTTCGCGTGGAACTGGGAGGAGGGCCGCGACCTCGCGTACTCGCGCGCCGTGCGCGCGCGCAACGAGCGCCTGTGGACGGAGCTCGACGAGGATGCGTTCGCCGACGGCGAGCCCGGCCGCCTCGCGCACGGCGTCGAGCAGCAGCAGGTGCGGATCACGAACGACTACCGCGTGATGTTCGGCCGGCGCGCGCTCGCGTGGAACCCGCGCATCCAGCACGCGGCGTACGACCACTCCGAGTGGATGGCGAACACCGGCAACTTCGGCCACTTCGAGCCGGGCCGGCCGGAGACGTACGGCCCGAACGAGCGGATGACGCGCCGCGGCTACGACCGCGGCATCTCGGAGAACCTCGCGTACTTCGGCGGCGACCCGGGAGCCGCCCACAGCGGTTGGTGCACCTCGTCGGGGCACCATCGCAACATTCTCATGGACGGTCATCGGGAGATGGCCAGCTCGACCGTCGGACGCTTCTGGACCCAGAACTTCGGCGTCGCAACCGCGTTCCTGGACGACCTCTCGGGATGGCACGACTGATCGTGGACGAAGGGGGCCAGCGCCGGGCGTTCAAGCTCGGCGAGGGCGTGTTGACCATCGGCAGCGGCGAGCAGGCGCGCCTGCGGCTCGCCTCCGGCGACGTCGCGGACGTGCACGCCGAGCTCGAGCTGCGGGCCGGCCAGGTGCTCCTGCGCGCGCGCCCCGGCGTGATGCCGCCGAGCCTCGACGGGCTGCCGATCACCGGCGAGTGCGTCGTGAAGCGCGGCGAGACGATCGAGATCGGCAACGCGACGATCGAGGTCGAGGACAGCGGTCCGGCGGAGGCGCCGCTCGTCGAGGAGCCCTCGGGCGGCGCGGCGAAGCGGCCTGCGCGCGCGGCCGCGGCTGCGGGCGTCGGCGCGACCGCCGTGCGCGCGCAGCCCGCGTCGCGCTCGGGCGGCGCGCCCGCTCAAAAGAAGCGCGTGCGCCGGACCGCCATGCAGCAAGCGAGCGAGGAGACGCTCGAGGAGCGGCGCGCGCGCTACGCGCGCCAGCGCGGCATGCCGACGTGGGCGATCGTCGGGCTCCTGCTCGCCGGCGCCGGCGTGATCGTCCTGATCATGGTGAAGGCGTTCACGAGCGCGAGCTCGACCACGACGCCGATCGACGCGACGCTCAACCGCGCCGCGCGCGTGCTCGACGAGGGCGGCATCCAGGAGGCCCGCGATGCGCTCGCGAGCATCGCTCCGACCGTCGAGCTGACGCCCGCGCAGCGCCAGCGCCGCGAGGCGCTCGAGGAGCGCCTGCGCGTGGACGAGCGGCAGGGCGAGCTCAACCGCCAGAACAACATCGGCAGCGAATACCTCGCCGGCAAGCTCCAGCGCTACGAGGAGAAGTGGCTGCAGGGGCGGCCGGAGACGCCGAAGGTGCGTCTCTTCCTCAAGCGCCTGCGCTACTTCCGCGAGCGCTGGCCGCAGCACCCCGACATGGACTGGGTCGAGCGCCAAGAGTCGCGCTTCGCAGGCGTCGTCTCGCTCGCCGACCCGCCGACGTGGGCGGACGTCGATTGGGAGGTCTTCTACATCACCGACGCGAAGCCGCGCGAGTACGGCGAAGCGTTCCGGCTGCTCGAACAGTTCGAGAAGAGCGCGACGCCCGAGCAGAAGCAACTGATCGCGGAGAAGCGCGCGGAGCTCCTCAAGGACCGCAGGGAGTACCACGAGGACCGGCTCAACGAGGCGCGCTGGCTGTGGGAGTCGAAGAACCAGGAGGGCGAGGCCTACGAGTGGCTCGTCCAATCGGTGATGAAGATCGGCGACGAGGAGATGGCGAACGAGGCCGCGGTTTTCCTGCTCAAGTGCGAGAGCGAGTTCCCGTTCCTCGAGAGCTACAAGATCTCCCGCCCGCACGACTGGGAGATGCTGATCCAGAACGCCCTCATCCGCGACCACGCGAAAGAGCAAGGGCTCCTGTAGCGGCCGCACCGAGCTCGCCCGCTGCGATCGCAGCGCTCCTCGCCGTGCTGGCGTCGTGCTCACCGGCGCCCCCGCCGGCCGCTCCGGCCATCGCGATCGAGGTCGCGCCCGCGGACGCGCGCCCGTTCTGGGCGAGCGCGACGCCTGGATCCCACGAGCTGTGGACGCTCGAGCGTTGGGACGCCGGCGCGAGTCTGAGCCTGCGCTTCGGGATCGGCGACGGATGCCACGCCTACCTCGTCATCGTCACGTTCGCGGGTCGGCCGATCGAGCCGGCCGGGGTCTTCGTCGAGGTCGTCGAGCAACTCGGAGCGGTCGTCGAGGGCGAGCCGCGAGATCTGCCCGCAGCGTCGTGTCGCGGGACGATCCGGGTGAGCTCGAGGACACCGCAAGCGTGGAGCGAGGTCGCGTTCGGGTTCGACTTGGAGGTCGCGCTACGCTCCGGCGGCTTCGTGCGCCTGCGCGGCGCGGCGGACGTCGGTGAGCTCACGGCGCGGGGCGGTAGGCTGCGGCTCGCCGATCTCCTCGCGCTCCGCGGCGAGGGGCGGTGAGCTGCGCCGTTCAGCCGCCGTCGAGCGCGACCGTTCGGCCGCGCCAGCGGCCGCCGCTCTCGCTCGCGATCGCGAGGCCTGCGCCGCTCGGCCGGAGCTGCGCGACGAGCGCGCCCGCCGGCGACCACACGGCGCTGCGGCCGGCCGAGGCGAGCCCGCCGGACGGGCCGCCGAAGTTCGCGAGCACGACCGCCAGCGTGTGCCGCTGCGCGTAGCCGGCGAGCCGCGCAGCGTCGTTCTCGTAGTCCGCGGGGATCACGAACGCGCTCGCGAGGTACGCGGTCGCGCCGCGTGCCGCCGCGTGCTCGGCGTGCGCAGCGCGGCCCGTGTCGGCGCAGATCGCGAGCGCGGCGACGTCGTCGCCCGCGCGGACGAGCGGGTCGCGCTCGCCCGACGCGAACACGCTCGACTCCGGCGGCGGAACGCAGCCGCCGGGATCCGCGTCGGCAGAGAACGCGCCCAGGTGCCGCTTCGTGTAGAGCGCGACCGAGCGGTCGGGCGCCAGGACGAACGCGCCGATGCAGAGCCGCTCGCCCAGACGCACCGGCGCGCCGGCGACGAGCGTCACGCTCCACGCCGCGGCCGCACGGGCGAGCGGCGCGAGCCGTGCGTCGTCCTCGTCGAACGCGAGCTCCGCGGCGCGCTGGAGCTCGTAGCCCGTGAGCGACAGCTCGGGGAACACGACGAAGCGCGCGCCTTCGTCCGCCGCCGCGCGCGCGAGCCGCACGTGCTCGCCGACGTTGGCCGCGACGTCGCCCGCGAGCGGGACCGTCTGAGCGGCGGCCAGCGACCGAGCGTGCGTCACGCCG
>CAZGTQ010000058.1:0-3601 GCA_964528575.1 uncultured Planctomycetaceae bacterium
GAAGATCGGCGGCGCGCCGACGAGCGCGGGGATGTTCGGCACGCTCACTTCCACGTGGAAGTTGCCGTTCACGTCGAGCGGATACGCCGCGAACGAGTACGCGGGCGAGCTCACCTCGAGGCAGATCGGCCCGATGATGCTGTTGGACGGGCCGATGCCGTCGGAGATCGACAGGATCGTGCTCGGCGCGAACGTCGTCGCCGTCGTTCCGGCGTCGACGACGAACGTGCCGCCGATGATCGCCTGCGTCGTGGCGATGTACGCCTTGCCGACGCCGTTGCCCTGGTCGAAGGGGTCGCCGGCCAGAGCGGGAGGGGCGAGGACGAGGCCGAGGCACGTGGCGGTCCGCGCCGCGATGCGAAGGGATTTCATGGCTTGACAGAGATCGGAGTCACGAGCGGGGGGCTGCTCACACGCTCATGCTGCCACGCGCCGGGACGTGTGGCGTCGACAAAAGACGAGGGAGCGTCGGTGGACCCGACGCTCCCTACTTCAGCCGAACGGAGCGTCGGTGGACCCGACGCTCCCTCGTCCGATCGCTCCGGGCCGGCTCTACGGCACGTACACGAACGCCTCGGCGTGCGTGCTCACGATGCCGAGTGCCCCGTCGCGCGCGCCGCCCGTGACGAGGAACGTCCCGTCGAAGAGCCGGGTCATCGTGTGGTTGCCGCGGGTGACGGCCTCCTGGGCCGGGATGGCGGGATTCGCCCCGAAGAGCGTCCCCGCGACGAAAGTCGTCCCGTCGTGGCGCCCGCTCTGCGCGCTTGCTGCCAGCGTCTGGAACTGGTTGATGTGGCCGCCCGTCACGACCGCGTCGCCGGCCTCCGTCGTCTCCTGGCGGTGGAACGCGACGCCGGCGCCGAGCGAGCCGGTCGCGGTCCACGTCGTCGCGCCGTCCCACACCAGGCATGTGGGCCCCGCGCTAGCGCCGATCGAAGCTCCGCCGTCGACCATGCCGCCGGTGACCAGCACGGTGCCGTTCGCAAGCAGCGACGCCTGATGGAAGCCGCGCCCCCCGGGGAGCGGGAACGGGCCCACGACCAGGTCGCCGGCAGACGTGAACTGGCCGGTGGACGGGTCGTACGACTCGCTCGTTGCCGTGTACGACGGGAACTGGCCGCCGAACGTATCGGCGATCCCGCCGTTGATCCCGGACACGATCAGCACCTGACCGCTCGGCAGAAGCGTGTGCGTGTGGCCGGCGCGGTCGTCGGCCATGTCGCTCGAGACGGCGGTCCACGTGGCGGTGACCGGGTCGTACACCTCCGCCGTGCGCTGCGCCGTGTTCAGCGCGGCGACGAACTGCGTCGACGGGTTCTGCCAGTCGGAGAACCCGCCCGTCGCGAGAACCGTCGCGTTCGGCAGCAGCGTGAGCGCGTGCCCCAGGCGCGGCGTGCTCATCGCACCGGTCGGGACCATCGTGTTCGTCGCCGGGTCGTAGATCTCGCACGACGACAGACCGACGCCGTTCGTCGTCGCTCCGCCGGTGACGAGCACGCGCCCATCGGCCAGGAGCACCGAGCGGTGGGACATGCGCGGCACGGACAGGTCCGGTCCCGCGGTGAACGCTCGCGTGAGCGGGTGGTACAACTCCGTCGACGCGACCGGCGCGGGGAAGATGAAGTTGCCGTCGCCGCCGCCGGCGATGAACACGCGCGTCTCGTCGTCGAACTTGTTCACCCCGAGCGCGGTCGCGGTGTGCTGCGCGCGCGGCGTCGACATCGGGGCGACGGCGCGGTAGCTGTCCGGCAGCTCCCACTGGAAGCGCGCGGTCTTCGAGATGCTGATGAACGCCGGGCCGCCGTCGACCTCGACGGTGAGCGCGTTCGCGAAGATCGGCGGCGCGCCGACGAGCGCGGGGATGTTCGGCACGGCCACTTCCACGTGGAAGTTGCCGTTCACGTCGAGCGGGTACGCCGCGAACGAGTACGCGGGCGAATTCACCTCGAGGCAGATCGGCCCGATGATGCTGTTGGACGGGCCGATGCCGTCGGAGATCGAGAGGATCGTGCTCGGCGCGAACGTCGTCGCCGTCGTTCCGGCGTCGACGACGAACGTGCCGCCGATGATCGCCTGCGTCGTGGCGATGTACGCCTTGCCGACGCCGTTGCCCTGGTCGAAGGGGTCGCCGGCGAACGCCGCCGACGCGAGGAAGGGGAGGAGCGCGACGATCGGCGTCGCCGTTCGAAGTGCGTGCATGGGAGGGTCTGCCCGTGCGGGCGTCCTGGTGCGGGTTGCGATGGGCACGGGGGGTGTGCGTGTGCGTGTTTCTTCGGCCTCTTCAAGGCACGTACAGGAGCGCGTCGGCGCGCGCGCCGAGGTCGTGCGCGCCGCCGGTGACGAGGAACGTCCCGTCGAAGAGCCGCGTGAGCGTATGGTTGCCGGTCGGCGTCGCGACCTGCCCCGGGAGCTGCGGGTTCTGTCCGATCGGAGCTCCCGCCGCGAAGGTCGCGCCGTCGTGGCGGCCGCTCTGCGGCGTTCCCTCGAGCGCCACGAAGTTGCCGGTGTGCCCGCCGACGACGAGCCCGCGCGCCGCGTCGTCCGACTCCTGGCGGTGGAACGCCACGGCGGTCGTCAGCGGGCCGACGGAGGCCCACGTCGCGCCGTCCCACACGATGCAGGTCGTCGTCGACAACGCCCCGTCCTGGTCGCTCTCCAGGTACGTCCCGCCCGTGACGAGCACGTTCCCGTTCGGCAGGAGCGAGGCCCCGTGGAACGCGCGCCCGCGGGCGAAGTCGCCGAACGGGAAGACCGGCATCACCAGGTCCGCCGTCGGCGTGAGCTGGTCGAGGAACGGGTCGTAGAGCTCGCACGACGCCGTGAACGTCGGAACCTCCCCGCCGAACGCGCCGGGCGACCCGCCGTTGACGCCGCCCGCGATCAGCACGCGCAAGTCGGGCAGCATGGTGTGCGTGTGCCCCGCGCGGTCGTCCGCCATGTCGCTCGCGATCGGCGTCCAAGCGCCGGTCTGCGGGTCGTACAGCTCCGCGCTGCGCTGCGCCGTGCTCAGCGCCACCGCGAACTGCGCCGACGCGTTCTGCCAGTCGGAGAAGCCTCCGCTCGCGAGCACCTTCGCATTGGGCAGCAGCGTGAGCGCGTGCCCGATCCGCGGCGTGCTCATCGAGCCCGTCGGACTCACCGTGCTCGTGCTCGGATCGTAGATCTCGCACGAGGCGAGCCCCGCCCCTCCCGTCGTCATGCCGCCGGCGACGAGCACGCGTCCGTCGGGCAGGCGCACCGAGCGGTGCGCCATGCGCGCCACCGACAGGTCGGGCCCGGCGGTGAACGCGCGCGTGAGCGGGTGGAACAGCTCGGTCGATGCGAGCGCTACCGGGAAGATGAAGTTCCCCTCGCCGCCGCCGGCGACGAAGACGCGCGTCTCGTCGTCCTGCGGGCGCGTGCCGAGGGCGGTCGCGGTGTGCATCGCGCGCGGTGCGCTCATCGACCCGGCGACGCGCCAACTGTCCGGCAGCTCCCACTGGACGCGCACCGTCTTGGACAAGCTGATGAACGCGGGCCCGCCGTCGACCTCGACGGTCAGCGCGTTCGCGAAGATCGGGGGCGCGCCGACGAGCGCGGGGATGTTCGGCACGGCCACTTC
>CAZGTQ010000059.1:0-13640 GCA_964528575.1 uncultured Planctomycetaceae bacterium
TGCGTCCGGCGAGCTGAACGGTCGCCGAGCGCCGCTGGTGGTGTACTACGAGGGTGTCATGAACGCCGTTCACGCCAGAGGTCACGCCAGAGGTCACGCCAGAGGTCACGCCAGAGGCCTGGCCAGAGGCCTCGCCAGAGGCGTCGCCAGAGGCTGCGCCTGGAGCGCTCTGCTCGCGGTGCTCGCGACCGGCTCCGCTGCCGCGCCCGCGCCCGGGGGCGACGAAGCGGCTCGGGAGCACGACATCGTGCTGCTGCGCAAGCGCGGCGGCGGGACGCGCGAGCTGCGCTGCCGCGTCCTCTTGCGCTACGAGCCCGAGCACCTGATCGTGCAGGTCGGCGGCGACCGCGAGGAGCTCCCGCACGCGGACGTCGTGAGCATGACGACCGCGCGCGACCGCCTGCGCGGCTGGCTCGAGTTGCGCCGAGAGGGCCTCGACCTCGACGAGGAGTGGGCGCTCGCGCAGGCGGCGGAGGCCGCGCACCTGTCGAAGATGGCGCGCCTGCAGGCCTACCACGTGCTCCTGCGCGACCGCGGGCACCGCGGGGCGCACGAGCTGCTCGGGCACGACGAGCGGCGCGGCGCGTGGCGCTGGACCTGGCCGGGCGATCCGGAGCGCAAGAGCGGCTGGGACGAGCTCGAGAAGCTCTCGCGCGACTGGGACGGCCACCTCGTGCTCGACAGCGAGAACTTCACGCTGCACACGAACGCCGGGTTGCGGCGCGGCATCGACGTGCTCTTCGACCTCGAATGTCTCTACGTCGACTGGCTCGATCGCTTCGGCGCGCGGCTGCGCGCGGCCGAGGACGTCGACGAGCCGCACGAGCGCATGACGCTGTACGCGTACGCCGCGCCCGAGCAGTTCAAGGAGATGCTCACCCAGGAGCGGGAGCCGTACTACGACCCGTCGCTCGAGAGCACGACGAAGCTCGGCCACACCAACCTCGCCTACACGTACTTCTCGAAGGACCATCCGCTCGTCCCGTACCGCCTGTTCGACGTCGTCACGCAGCAACTGCTCTACAGCACGCTGCTCCTCGGCAAGCGGCAGGGCGCGGCGCCGCCGAACCGGCGGACGATGCACGCGCACTGGGTCGAGCTCGGCCTCGGGTACTGGATGGAGCGCCAGTGGGCCGGCAATCCCGGCTACGCCTACCGCATCCCGTTCCTGCTCGACGCGGACACCGCCGCGATCGCGCTGCAGCGCGCGCCGCACGGCAGCCCGCTGAACCTCGCGCGCGAGGAGATCACGAACCTGATCGGCCTGCCCTCGAGCGACTTCTACGGCACGGGCGACGCGCCGCCCGTCCATCGCGCGAAGGCGCGCGCGTGGACGGCGTACCTGCTCGAGGCGGATCCGCAGCTCCGCGAAGGCTTCGAAGAGTACCTGCGCGACGTCTACGGCACCCCGACGGCGCATTCGAGCAGCAAGCTCGACGAGTCCCTCGGGACGAAGATCCAGTCGCTCCAGGACGGCTGGATCCGCTGGCTGCTGAAGCACGTGTGATCACGCGCCCGCGGAGCGCATCGCGCGGGCGACGAGCTCGGCGAGGTGCACGACCGCGATGCTCGAGCCGCGGCGACGCAGGCCGCTCTCCCACTGCATCTGGCAGCCGGGGTTCGCCGTGACGAGCGTGCGCGCGCCGGAACGCTCGAGCGCGTCGAGCTTGGGCTCGAGCACCGCGGCGGAGTCCGCCGGCCGCAGGATCGAGTAGATGCCCGCCGAGCCGCAGCAGTCCTCGCTGTCCTCGAGCTCGACGCGCTCGAGGCCGCCGATCGCGTCGAGCGCCGCGCGCGGCTCGGCGCGCACGCCCTGGCCGTGGCACAGATGGCACGGATCGTCCCACGCCACCGGCTGCGCGACCGCGCCGGCGTCGAGCTGCGGCGCGACGTCCGCGGCCGCGAGCAGCGGCGCGACGAAGCGCGTGTAGTCGACGACGCGCTGCGCGACCGCCTCGGCGCGCGCGCGCCACGGGTCGCTCTCGCCGAACAGATGGTGCAGCTCGCGCAGATGGCTGCCGCAGCCGGCGCTGTTGACGACGATCGGCTGCGGCGCGCCGGGCTCGAACGCCTCGATCGTCCGGCGCGCGAGCGTGCGCGCGCCGTCGAGGTCGCCGTTGTGCGCGTGCAGGCTCCCGCAGCACGTCTGGCCGTGCGGCACGTCGCACGCGACGCCCAGCGCCGCGAGCGAGTCCACCGTCGCGCGGTTCACGCGGCCGAAGAGCACCGGCATGACGCAGCCCTCGAGCAGCGCGACGCGCGCGCGCTCTGCGCCGCGCCAGCGGGCGTGCGCGGGCACGTGCTCGGGCAGCCGGCGTCGCTCGCGCGCGGGCGGGACGTCCGGCGCGCTCGCCGGATCGACGCCGAGGCGCCGCAGGAGCGGCGCGCCGAGCCACTCGAGCCCCGTCCGCCGCGCGCAGCGGGCGAGCGCGGCGAATGCGCCGAGGGCCGCGCGGTGCGGCAGCAGCACGCGGAACCCCAGCCAGCGGAGCAGGCGCGCGCGCAGCGAGCCCGGCGCGCGCTTCGCCAGCCCGGCCCGCGTGTACTCCATCATCGCGCCGAAGCGCACGCCCGCGGGGCAGACGCTCTCGCAGTGGCGGCACAAGAGGCAGAAGCTCATCTCGTCCGCGAAGTCCGCGTCGGGCTCGAGCCGCTCCTCGGCGACCGCGCGCATCAGATGGATGCGCCCGCGCGGGCTGGAGCTCTCCGCGCCCGTGATGCGATACGTCGGGCACGTCGTCAGGCACAGGCCGCAGTGGATGCAGTCCAGGCTCTTCGCGTAGTCGACGAGCGTCTTCGGATCGCGGATGTCCATGTCGGGAGCGGCGCTACACGCGCCCCGCGCCGCGGCCGCGCGCGAACCGGCCGTCGGGGTCGAGCGCGTCGCGCAGCCGGCGCGCGAGCGCGAGCGCGGCCTCGCGCGGCCGGCCGAGCAGCGCGAGCGCGTCGCGCGCGTCCTCGGGCGCGGCGCGCCATTGTACGTCCGCCGGACCCGCGGCCAGGTGCGCGTCGAGCCGCACCGCGCGCTCGGCGTCGAGGCCCGCGATGCGCACGTGCGCGCTCGCGACGCCCGGGTGCAGCGCCGCGCGCGCCTCGCAGCCCGTCGCCGCGAGCCCCGCGTCGAGGTGCGCGAGCGCCGGCGCGAGCCGCGAGCGCGTGCAGGTGAGCACGAGCGTCGGCCAGTCGCCGGGGGCGCCGTCGCGTCCCGCCGCAGCCGCGCGCGCCGAGGCCGCGCGCTCGCCCGCGAGCGTCTCCACGTCGGCGGAGCGATCGAAGAGGAGCGAGAGAGCGAGCTCGCGCTCCCAGGCGATCGTCTCCGCGCGCCCGGCGAGGAACACCTCGACGACGTGCTCCTCTCGCGGCGCAGATGCACCGTCGACCGTCACCGCGACCGGGCGCGCGTGCGACTCGAGCACGCGCTCCGCGGCCGCCAACGCCGCCTCGCGCGAGGGGTACGGCGCGCGCACGACGAGCTCGGCGTCCGGCAGCGGGAAGAGCCGCAGCGCGACCTCGAGCAGCACGCACAGCGACCCGTGCGAGCCGCAGTACAGCCGGTGCAGGTCGTAGCCGGTGACGTTCTTGACGAGCCGGCCGCCGCTCTTGGTCACGTTGCCGTCGGCGAGCAGCGCGCGCACGCCGAGCACGTGGTTGCGCAGCGGTCCGCAGCGCAGGCGATCGAAGCCCGATTGCGCGGCCGCGACGACGCCGCCGAGCGTCGCGGGCCCGTCCGCGAGCTCCGGCGTCAGGTGGTGGCCGCCCGCGCGCACGGTCGCGCGCAGGTCGGCGAGCGGCGTGCCCGCGCGCGCCGCGACCGTGCCGTCGCCCGGCTCGTAGGCGACGACGCCGGCGATGCGGCGCGTCGAGAGCGCGAAGTCGGCGCGCTCGGGCGGATGGGTCCAGCCGCGCTTCGTGCCGGCGCCGAGCGGGAGCACGACGAGCGCGTCGCGCGCGGCGAGACGGACGAGCTCCGCCGCCTGCGCGTCGTCGGCGGGCGCAGCGAGCGCGAGCTCCCCGGCCGCATCGACGTGCTCGGCCCCGACGACGCCCGCGAGGCGCTCGGCGAGCGCGCTCATCCCGAGAGCGGCACGGGTCGCGTCTTGATCTCGCGGCACCCGCGCATCGGGATCAGCTTGCCCGGGTTGAGGCGCGCGTCGGGGTCCCACACCGAGCGCACGCGCGCCATCGCGTCGAGGTCCGCGTCGTCGAAGATGTAGCGCATCGCCTCGCGCTTCTCGAGGCCGACGCCGTGCTCGCCCGACAGCGAGCCGCCGGCCGCGACGCAGATCTCGAGGATGCGCTCGCCCGCATCGAGCACGCGGCGCGTCTCGTCCACGTCGCGCCGGTCGTAGCAGATGTTCGGGTGCAGGTTGCCGTCGCCGGCGTGGAACACGTTCGCGAGGCGCAGCTTGCGCTCGGCGCAGATCTCGATCGTCTTGCGCACGAGCTCGCGCAGCTTCGTGCGCGGCACGACCGCGTCGGCGACGTACAGGTCGGGCGCGATGCGCCCCATCGCGCCGAACGCGCCCTTGCGGCCGGCCCAGAGCTTCTTGCGCTCGGCCGCGTCGCGCGCGGAGCGCACCTCGATCGCGCCGTGCTGCGCCGCGATCGCGCGCACGTCGCGCACCGTCGCGGCGACCTCGACCTCGGGGCCCTCGGCCTCGACGAGGAGCACCGCCTCGGCTTCGCGCGGGTAGCCGGCGGCGAGCACGCTCGCCTCGACCGCGTCGATCGTCAGCCGGTCGAGGATCTCGAGCGCCGAGAGGTCGAGCCGCCGCGCGATCATCTCGGTGACCGTGTCGCAGGCCGCGTCGAGATCGGTGTAGAGCGCGAGACACGTCTCGACGACCGGCGGCGCGGGGACGAGACGCACCGTGATCTCGGTCGCGAGGCCGAACGTCCCCTCGCTCCCCACGAACAGCCCGACGAGGTCGTAGCCGACCGGATCGGGCGCGGGCGACGAGAGGTCGAGCACGGTCCCGTCGTGCATCACGATCACGAGCCCGAGGACGTGCTGGGTCGTGCTCCCGTGCTTGAAGCAGTGCGGCCCGCCGGAGTTCTCCGCGACGTTGCCGCCGATCGTGCACGCCATCTGGCTCGACGGATCGGGCGCGTAGAACAGGCCGTGCGGCGCGCACGCGCGCGAGAGGTGCACGTTGACGAGCCCCGCCTGGACGCGCGCCCAGCGGTCGCGCGGGTTCAGCTCGAGCACGTCGCGCATCCGCGCCGTGCCGACGAGCACGCCGCCTTCGACGGGCGTCGCGCCGCCGGAGAGCCCCGTGCCCGCGCCGCGCGCGACCACGGGCACGCCGGCCGCGTGCAGCTCGCGGAAGACGCGCGCCGTCTCGTCCGTGTCGCGCGGCAGCACGACGAGCGCGGGCCGCTGGTGCAGCATCGCGAGCGCGTCGGACTCGTACGCGGCGAGCCGCGCGGGCGACGTGACGACGTGCGGCGCGCCGACGATCGCGGCGAGCCGCTCCGCCAGACGCTCGGCCAGACGGGGCTCCATGCGGCCCGCGAGCGTATCAGAAGTCGATGCGGCGCAAGCGCAGCCAGGAGACGAGCAGCACGAACGCCGCGAACGCGGCCGACGTCGCGATCGAGAAGAAGGCGTTGAACTTCAGCGTGGCGTCCCAACCGAAGCGCGCGGCGTACCAGGCGCCCCTGTCCAGCGCATTCGCGTCGGCCTCGAGCGCGTCGATCCACGCCGCGGCGATCTCCGCGTGCTCCTCGTCGCTCTTCCAGCCGTCGTCGAAGTCGAGCTGGAGCGTGTAGACCTGGTCGCCGGCGAGCAGGAGGTTGGTCTGCACCCACCGGCCCGCGTCGGTGCGCCGATACGTGAGCTGCGAGACGCCGCCGAAGGCGCTCGAGCGGCGGTCGGTCTCGATCAGCTCGATGGACGGATCTTCCTCGAGCTCGCGCTCGAGGTCGCGTTCGGCGCCGAAGCGCGTCTCGGTGCGCGTGCGGTCGTTGACGCCCTCGAGCTCGCGACGCGGACGCCTGGCGAACGTGACGAGCGCGTTCTCCTCGTGCGCGGCCGCGAGCACGACCGTCGCGCGTTCGGCGCCCTCGAGCACGTGCTGCCACGCCTGCGCGGCGTCGCTCGCGGGCACCGTGACGAAGCCCTCGGGCAGGCGCTCGACGACGAGCCCGACTTCCTCGTCGCGCCACGACTCGGGCTCGGTCTCGAGCGCGCGGCGCAGCTTCTGCGTGATCAGGTCCGCGTCGTGCGTCTTCGGCAGCACGTAGTGGAGCACGTCGAGCGTGCGGAGCATCACGCGGGCGGCCGTGCCGATCCCCTCGTCCGCGACAGTGAACTCCGCCGTCTCGAGGTCGGATGTCTCGGCGGCGCCCTCGTAGCCGTCGATCGCCTCCGCGACGAGCGTCTCGCCGCTCCAGACGATGTGCTCCTTGACGACCCACGCGCACTGCACCGATCCGTTGCCGAGGAAGAACAGGAGCCCGAGCAGGATCGACGCGACCGTGCTGCGCGTGAACACGCCGACGAGGATCACGACCGAGTACACGATCGCGTAGAGGTACGTCATCGTCATGATCGCCCACAGGAACCCGGGATCGCTGTAACCGGAGTTCAGCATCATCCCGAAGTAGATGCCCACGACGACGAACGAGACGAGCAGAAAGACGAACAAGATGCCGGTGAAGTAGCGCGAGAGGAGCAGCGTCAGACGCGAGAGGGGCTTCGAGAAGAGCGTGTCCGCCGAGCCCTTGTCGAGCATGCGTGGTACGAAGAAGGCCGTCGCCGCGATCGTGAGCATCATCCCGAGCTCGCCGCCGAGCTCCTCCACGATCAACGCCTGGAGATCCTGCACGATCGCCTGCTGCGCTTGCGCCGGCGTGTACCCGTACTGCGCGAGGCTCTGGCCCTGGTTCAGGATCTGGAAGAGCAGGTCGTACTCGAACGTGCGCCAGCCCCAGAAGACGACGATGCCCTCCTCGCGGAACCCGACGAGGAACGTCGAGACGATCAGGAGCGCGCACAGCAGCACCAGGATGCGGAAGACCTTGTTGTCGAGCACCTGGGCGACCGCGTCGGCCAGGAGCGCGCGTGCGACGTTCAGGTTCATGAGCGGTCCTTCTCCACCAGCCCGATGAACGTGTCTTCGAGCGACGTGCGCCGCGGATAGAGCGAGCGGATGCTGATGCCGGCCGCGCGCAGCCGGTCGACGACGACGTCGAGCTCCGCGCCCTGCGCGACGATCTCGACGCTCTTCTCGTCGAGCACGCGCGGCTCGCCGCCCGCGCCGCGCAGGATCGCCGCGAGATCGGTCGGCAGCGGCTCGAGCTCGACCGCCATCGCGCCCGTGCGCGGCGTCAGCTCCTCGATCGTGCCCTCGCGGATGATCGCGCCGTTGTGCAGGATCACGACGCGGTCGCACATGCGCTCGACCTCGAGCAACAGGTGCGAGTTGATGAAGAGCGTGACGCCGCGGTCCTTGAGCTCGGCGATGATCTTGCGGATCTCGCGGCGGCCGACCGGGTCGACGCCGTCGGTCGGCTCGTCGAGGAAGACGAGCTCGGGCTCGTGCACGAGCGCCTGGGCGAGCCCGACGCGCTGCTGCATGCCCTTCGAGTACTCGCGGATCTTCTTGTCGGCCGCGGTGCGCATGCCGACGCGCTCGAGCCAGCCGTCGATGCGCTCGTCGGTCCACGTGCGCGGCCGGCCGCACATCATCGAGAACATGCGCAGCGCCTGGCGGCCGGTGAGGTAGCCCGGCAGGCGGTGCGCTTCGGGCAGGTAGCCGACGCGCCGGCGCGACATCGCGCGGCGCACGGGCAGGCCGAACATGCGCGCCTCGCCCGCCTGGTAGGAGACGAGGCCGAGCAGCACCTTGACCAGCGTCGTCTTGCCCGCGCCGTTCGGCCCGAGCAGCCCGAACACCGAGCCGCGCCCGACCTCGAGCGACACGTCGCGCACGGCGGTGAAGCCCTGGCCGAACAGGCCGCTCCGGTAGGTCTTCTCGAGGTTGCGGACGCTCAGAATGACGTCGTCGGGCATGCGAGGTCGAGTGGGGGCCGGTCGGGAACGGGCGAGCTACGTGGCGCCCGCGCGCACGAGCGCGAGCCGCGCGGCGCCGATCCAGCCCGCGCTCGGGCCGAGCTTCGCGCGCACCACGCGCACGTCCTCTACGCGCGCGCCGAACGTCGATTCGCGCAAGCCTGCGCGGATCCCGGGCTCGAGCTGGTCGAGCGCCGCCGCGAAGCCGCCGCCGACGACGAACGTGCGCACGTCGAGCAGCGAGACGACGGCGCCGAGCCCGCGGCCGAGGTCGCGGCCGATCTCCTCGAGCAGGCGGCTCTCGGCCGACGAGCCGGCGCGCGCGCGCTCGGTGAGCAGCTCGAGGTCGCCGGGCGCGTCCTCGGGCAGGTTGCGCTCGCTCGCCCGCCGGCGCGCCGCGGTCGCCGAGGCGTACACCTCGAGGCAGCCGCGGCCGCCGCAGCCGCAGACGGGTCCGTGCGGGTCGATCGTCACGTGGCCGAGCTCGCCGGCCAGGCCCTCGCCGACGAAGAGCGCGCCGTTCAGGATGAGCCCGCCGCCGACGCCCGTGCCGAGCGTGACCAGGCACGCGTGGCGCTGGCCCTCCGCGGCGCCGCGCCACTGCTCGCCGAGCGCGGCGACGTTCGCGTCGTTCTCGAGCTGGACGAGCGCCTCATCGACGCGCAGCGCGGCCGCGAGCGCCGCGCGGATCGCGACGCCGTCGAGCCACGGCAGGTTGGGGCTCTGCAGCACGGTGCCGCTCGCGCGCTCGAGCAGCCCGGGCACGCCGACGCCGATCGGAACGCCCGCTCGGGCGCCCACCTCGCGCGCGGCCGCCGCGAGCAGCGTCGCCGCGTCCGCCGGCCCCTTGTGCGGGACCGGGACGCTCGCCTCGGCGCGGACCTTGCCGTCGTCGTCGATGCGGCCGGCCTTGATCGCCGAGCCGCCGACGTCGATGCCGACGGCCACGGCGGGACGAGCTTTCCCGTTCATCCTCTCCCGTTCATACTTCCCCGTTCATAGGGGCTCAGCCTAACCCGCGCCGAGCCGCGCGCGCGTGCGGCGGGTGACGCGGCGGTACGCCTTGAGGTACTCCTTCGCGGTCGCTTCCCACGAGAAGTCCTGCTCCATGCAGCGCTTGAGGAGCGCCTTCCAGCCCGGGGCGTTCTTGTAGCGCTTCACCGCCGTCTCGATCGACTCGAGCAGCCCGTCGCTCGTGTAGGGCTGGAAGTGGAAGCCGGTGCCGGTCTTCTCGTCGGCGACGACGTCGACGACCGTGTCCTCGAGGCCGCCGTGGGCATAGACGATGGGGACGGTGCCGTAGCGCATCCCGATCGCGAACAGTGGGTTGGAGGGCTGATAGTGCGAGGGTAGGAGCAGCATGTCCGCCCCCGCGAGCACGGTGTGCGCCGTGCGGGCGTGGTAGCCCTCGAGCACGCGGCAGCGGCCCACGAACGTGCTCTCCATCGTCCGCAGCCGGTCCTGGATGTCGTGCTGACCGGAGCCCATCACGACGAGCTCGACGCCGCGCTCGAGCACGGGCGTCAGGATCTCGGCGAGCAGGTCGAAGCCCGTGTCGGCGTCCCAGCGGCCGATCGAGCACGCGATCGGCGTGCGCGGGCCGACGTCGAGCTTGAGCGCGTTCTGCAGGTGCTGCTTGCACTTGCGCTTGCCGGCCGGATCCTTGTCCGTTGCGGAGTAGTTGGCGGCCAGCACCGGATCGTCGGCCGGGTTCCACGCGAGGTAGTCGATCCCGTTCGTGATGCCGACGAGCTCCTTCTTGCGCCGCAGGAACGCCTCCTCGAGCCCGTAGCCGCGGTCCTTCTCCTGGATCTTGAGCGCGTGGCTCGCCGAGTGCGTGCCGATGACGGTCGCGAACTCGGCGCCGGCTTTCAGGAAGTTGACCTTGCCCGCCAGCTCGATGCCGCCGACGTCGCGGAAGAAGCGGTGGGGGATGCCGACGTGCGGGAGGATCTCGCGTTCGAACACGCCCTGCATGGCGAGGTTGTGGATCGCGAAGAACGTCCCGGCGCGGTGGGCGACGTGGTCCTCGTCGCGCTCGACCACCTCGATCTGGTGCAGCACCGGGATCAGCCCGGTGGTCCAGTCCATGCCGTGGATGACGTCGGGCGGGAACCCGATGCGCTCGAAGCTCGCCAGCACGGCGCGCGAGAAGAGCGCGTAGCGCCGCCAGTTGTCCTGGTAGGGCCCCTGTTGGTCCCCATAGGGGTGCCGCGTGCCGAAGATCGACTCGTTCTCGAACAGGTAGACCGGCAGCTTGTCGAGCCGGCCCTCGTGGATGCGGAACGTGCGCTTGCCCTTGCCGTCGGGCACGACGACGCTGGCGCAGGGGGCGAGGCCGTGGAGCGCGTCGCGCTGCACGTCCTGCGTGAGCGGCAGGAACACACGCACGTCCGCCCCCGCTCCGAGCAGGGCCTGCGAGAGCGATTCCGCGACCCCCGCCAGGTTGGTGCGGCGGACGAGCGAGAGCAGCTCGGGTGTGACGAACGCGACCTTCAAGCTCGATGCCGGGCCGACCTGCGGTCGCCGCGGTCGTCCGCCCGCCCGGCCCCAGGTAGGTGCTCCTATTCGGGCTCACCGTACCGAATCGGGTCCAGCCGGCGTACCGCCGGAGTGCATCGAGCGCCCTAAACCCCTTGCAGAAACGTGACTTCGCGATTGCGCATTCGTACGTCGCCCGAGCTCTCGAGACGCTGGCCCGCTAATCCCGGTAGATCGCCAGAGCCTTCGGCATCAGCGCCTTCAGCTCCTCGATCCGCGTCCCGTGCGCGGGGTGGGTCGAGAGGAACTCCGGCGGGCCGCCTCCGCCGCCGCCTTGCATGCGCTGCCAGAAGCCGATCGATTCGCGCGGGTCGTAGCCGGCGCGCGCCATGTAGATCAGGCCGATCTCGTCGGCCTCGAGCTCGTCGCCGCGGCCCCAGGGCAGGTTGACGACCAGGTCGATCGCCGTCGCGGCGAGGCTCTGGTACTCCGCCTCGGTCGCGAGCGACAGCGCGAAGTCGATCGGGAGCTGCCGCGACAGGCGCTGGGCGCCGTGGCTCGCGACGACGTGCCCGATCTCGTGTCCCATGACGGCTGCCAGGCCCGCCTCGGACTGCGTGAGCGGCAGGATGCCGGAGTAGACCGCCATCTTCCCGCCCGGGAGCGCGAACGCGTTCGCGACGTCGGGGGCGTCGATGAGGATCACCTCCCAGGGGTACTCCTTGTCGGCGACGGCTGCGATCCGGTTCATCACCTGTTGCACCATCTGGTACTGCGGCCCGGACGTGATCAGCCGCTCGCTCGCCTTGATCTGCTGGAAGGCCTCCTCGCCGAGCCCGATCTCTTCTTCAGCGCTGAGCAGGTTGAACGCCTTGGAGCCCGTGACCGGCGTCGTCTGGCAGGCGCACGCGCCCGCGGCGACCGCCAGGGCGAGCCACGCGCGCGCGAACGGCCCCGGGCGCCGGTATGATGCGGGTCGTTCGAGTCTGGAGTCTGCCGTCATCACCTCGTCCTCCGCTTCCGATTGGGCGGACCTCGCCGGTCCCAGCGCCCGTCCAGACGCCGCCGCCGTGTGCGCGCGGGCCGTGGTCTGCGGCGCCACGCTCGTCAGTATGTCCTTCCGGGCCAGCGGCGGCGAGGCGTACCGCGCCCAGGCGCTCTACATGGACGCGCGCGCCGACGAGCTCGACGCGTTGCGTTCCGACGCGTCCGCGCGTGCCGCCGAGCCCGAACAGGAGCCGAATGCGCGCGACGCGGGCCACCGTGCGCCGCGCGCAGCGTCTCAAAAGTCGGACCAGGACGCGGAGCGGCCGCTGGAGCTCGCCGAGCTGGGCGTGGCGATCCTGCGCCTGGCGGCCGTCGGCGCGCCCGCGGTCGACGCCGAGCGGCGCGCGGATCTGCGCGCCGGCGCGCGCCTGGTCGGCGGGGCGGTCGCCGCGGCTTGCGAGCTCGCCGCGGCCTGCGAGCCCGCCGCGGCGCGGCCCGACGGGGCCCCGGAGCCGCTGAGCAAGACGTTGTGCGAGGCGCTCGAGGGCGCGCGGCTCGCAGCGCGGGCGCAGGCGGCGGCGCTCGTCGACGAGGTGCTCGCCGCCACCGGAGGAACGGCTTGAAACGACGTCCGATCGCGCTCGTCGTGCTCGACGGCTGGGGGCACCGCGAGGAGAACGAGTACAACGCGATTCGTCCGAACGCCCATGCGTTCGCGCGCTTCTGCGAGCGCTATCCGACCGGGCTGCTCACCGCGTCGGGCCGCGAGGTCGGGCTGCCGCTCGGCCTGATGGGCAACAGCGAGGTCGGCCACATGAACCTCGGCGCGGGCCGGATCGTCCACCAGGACATCGCGCGCATCGATCGCGCGATCCAGGACGGCTCGCTCGAGGGTGCCGCGGCCTTCGCGGGCACGATGGACCGCGTGCGGGCGAGCGGCAAGCGCCTGCACCTGTTCGGTCTCGTCAGCGACGGCGGCGTGCATTCGAGCGACCGCCACGTCGCGGCGCTCCTGCACATGGCCGCGCAGCGCGGGCTGGGGCCGGAACAGGTCTGCATCCACGCGATCACCGACGGTCGGGACACGCCGCCGCGCTCGGGCGTCACGCACGTGCAGCGGCTCGAGCGCGACGTCGCGGGCGCCGGCGTCGGCCGCATCGTCTCGGTCGTCGGCCGCTACTGGGCGATGGACCGGGACAAGCGTTGGGAGCGCGTGCAGCGCGCCTACGCGCTCTTCACGCACGGCACGGGCGAGCGCGCGGCGAGCGCGATCGATGCGCTCGCCGCCGCCTACGCCGCGGGCACCGGCGACGAGTTCGTCGAGCCGACGGCGATCGGCAACCCCGACGAGGGCCGCATGCGCGCCGGCGACGCGGCGATCGCGTTCAACTTCCGCTCGGACCGCATGCGCCAGATCTGCATGGCGCTCGCGCTCGACGAGTTCGACGGCTTCGCGCGCGGCGCGCGCCCGCTCATCGAGCTCGCGACGATGACGCAGTACCGCGCGGACTTCCCGTTCCCGGTCGCGTTCCCGCCGGTCGAGCTGCGCGGCACGCTCCCCGAGCTCGTCAGCGCCGCCGGCCTGCGCCAGGAGCGCATCGCCGAGACCGAGAAGTACGCGCACGTCACGTTCTTCTTCTCGGGCGGCGAGGAGCGGGAGTATCCCGGCGAGTCGCGCATCCTCATCCCGAGCCCGAGGGTCGCGACGTACGACCTGCAGCCCGAGATGAGCGCGCCCGGCGTGCGCGACGCGGTGCTGCGCTCGGTGAGGAGGGGCGACACGGACTTCTACGTCGTCAACTTCGCGAACGCGGACATGGTCGGCCACACGGGCATCTTCGAGGCCGCGGTGGCCGCCGTGCGGACGGTCGACGACTGCCTCGCGCAGATCGTGCCCGCGATCACCGCGAAGGGCGGCGTCGTCGCGATCACCGCCGACCACGGCAACGCCGAGCTCCTCTGGGACGCCGAGCACGACCAGCCGCACACCGCGCACACGACGTGCCCCGTCCCGATCGTCCTGTGCTGCGATGACCTCGTCGGCGCCAGGCTGCGCCCGATGGGCATCCTCGCCGACGTCGCGCCGACGCTGCTCGAGCTCGCAGGCATCGAGCGCTCCGAAGGCATGGACGGCGCGTCGCTGCTCGTGCGCTGA
>CAZGTQ010000060.1:0-26107 GCA_964528575.1 uncultured Planctomycetaceae bacterium
GACCGCGCGTCGCTCCAGCGTGCGATCGCGCGCGCCATCGCGTCGTCGACGAGAAAGTTCTGTCCGAGGCGCCGCGACGGGCGGAAGCCGGCCGCGTCGAGCGCCGCGCGAAACGCGCTCCACGGCGGCCGCGCCGCGCCGTCGTTCGCGCCCTCGTTCGCGCCCTCGTTCACGGTGTGCGCGCTCCGTCGCGCAGCCAGCCGAGACCCGGCGGCGCGCCGGGTCGCGCGGCGAGCTCGTCGAGCAGCGCCGGCGCCTCGCGGCTGACACGCGCCCAGCGGCGGCCGACCGCGGTGAGCAGCCGGCGCGCCTCGGCGCCGTCGCCCCAGGTCGGGGCGGTGCGCCAGAGGTACTCGCGCGCGTCGGCGCAAAGACGCACGCCGATCGACGGCCGGATCGTCTGCGCGTCGAGCGTCTGACCGAAGAACTGCGGCTCGATGTCGTCGCCCAGCCGCGGGCTCTCGTAGATCGGCCGACGCCTGTCGAGGTAGGAGCCGCCGAGCGCGGAGACGACGCCGCCGGGCGTGCTCGCGGCGATCTTCGGTCCGGACGACGGCACCGCGTCGGACACCCACTCCCAGACGTTGCCGAGCATGTCGTAGCAGCCGAACGGGCTGCGTCCGTTCTCGAACGTGCCGACCGGCGTCGGCTCCCCCAGCCCGAGCTCGAGCGTGTTCGCGATCGACTGCTGGGGCACGTCCCCCCACGGATAGTCGAGCGTTGCGCTCCCGATCGCGACGTAGATCCACTCGCGCCCAGTCGGCAGGCGCATCGAGCGCAGCGCGGCGAGCTCCTGCGCCTCGTGGAACGAGAGGTAGGCCGGCCACGTCGAGCGATCCGGTCCCCAGCGCGCCTCCGCGACGGTGAACACCTCCTCGTGGCGCGTCACGCCGAGGTAGTGCTCCTGGTCCTCCCGCGTCGTCTCGAACAGGTCGAAGAGCAGCGGCTCGCGGATCGTCCACTCCGCGAACGAGCCCCGGTAACCCTGCAAGCGCACGCGCCCCGTCGGCACGAACGCCATGCGCTCGAGCTCGTGCAGCGCGCGTGAGCTCGACGGCCCCGCGCCGTCGCACGAGGAGTGCGCGAGCGCGGCGAGGAGCGCGCCAGCCAGCGTCGCGCGCCGCATCGCCGCGCGGCCTATTCCGCGCGCTCGCTGACGAAGATCTCGACGCGTCGGTTGCGCTGCTTGTTCGTGGCCGAGTCGTTCTTCTCGAGCGGCTCGCTCTCGCCCAAGCCGGCGATCGCGATCTTCTTCGAGTCGATGCCGCCCTGGCCGCGCAGCAGCGCCGCGACCTCGATCGCGCGCGCCGCGGAGAGCTGCAGGTTGCCGTGCGGGTAGCGCTGCAGCGTCTCGGGCCGCTTGACGGGATCGCTGTCGGTGTGGCCGCGCACCCAGACCCGCTCGAACGCCGCCTGGCGCAGGTCCCCGGCGATCGAGAGCAGGAGCTCGCGGCCCTCGGCGCGGATCTGGTCCGAGCCGGAGTCGAACAGGATCGAGTCCTTCACCCGATATCCGTAGCCGCCTTCGGCGCGGAACATCGTCACATCGCCGGACTCGCGGCCGAGCCCCTCGAGCATGCGGTTCAGCTCCTGCATGCGCGCGTCGATGTCGTCGGTGTAGGCCGCGTCCTGGACGACGACGCCGTCGTCGAGCTGGGCGCGGAGCCGCTCGTTCTCGGCCTCGAGCTCGGGCTGGTACTGCGCCAGGTCGTGGTACTGACGCTGGTAGAACTGGGCCGTGTCGAGGGCCTCGTCGTACTTGCGCTGGGTGACGCACGAGGAGAGGACCAGGGCGACGACCGCGAAGCCGGCGCCCGACCGAAGGGCATTCATATGCGTCTCCGAAACTGCGACGGGAAGAACAGTGGGGTCAGGGGGGTGGGCGCGAAACGCCGTGATCACGGCCGAATCGTCGCTTCGCGCGGTTCAGGATGGCGAGCGGGCGGACCCGGTTCAATGCGCGCGGCGAAAAAGAGGCGAGCCTGCGGCGCGGTTGCGTCGCAGGCTCGCGTATCGATCGGGGCTCGGCCCTACTGCGGCGGCGCGGCCGCCGGGTCCATCCCGAACATGCCGAGGATCAGTTGGGTGAAGCCGCCGATGTGGTTCTGCGTCATGTCCCAGCACACCGGGATGGCGACGACGAGCACGATCGCCGTCCCGATCATCGCGACCTTGAGGCCCATGCCCTCGTCCTCGTCCTCGTCGACGATCGCGCGGCGGCGCGTCGTGGCGGCGACGGGTGCCGCGGCCGCCGTGCGCGAGCGCGCCGGGGCGTAGTCCTCCTCGATGTCGACCTCGCCCACGTCCTCGACGTCGTCCTCGAGGATCGTGTCGGCCTCCGAGATCTCCTCGGTCGCCATGCCGGTCTCGTCGAAGTCGGCGTCGTCCTCGAACACGAGCTCCTCGCCCGTGTCGCCGAGGTCGACGACCTCGCCCCCGCCCGAGAGCTCGGAGCGGAGGTTCTCGACGTCCTGCTTCCGCAGCTTCATCGTGTCGCCTTCACGGAAGGCGCGGATCTCGCCCTCGGACACGAGGCGCTTGAGCTCCTCCTCCTTGAGGCGCAGCTCGTCCAGGGCTTCTTCGAAGCTGAAGAAATCGTCTTTGGCCACTGTGGGGTCGCTCCTTGGCTGTCTGGCGGGAGGGTTCTGGCGGGAGGGTTCTGGCGAGCTCGGCGGGAGAGCTCTGGCGAGCGTCAGTCCTTCGTCGTCTGGACCGAGCCGCCGTCGCCTTCGCGCGCGGCGAACTGGGCCGCGAGCTGCTTGTAGCTGTACTGCGATTTGTCGTTGTAGCCGTCGACCTCGAAGTCGAGGCCGATCTTGCGCGCGCCGACCCACGTCAGGTTGCGCATGCTGCTCGTGCCGCCCGTCGCCTGGTACACCGACAGCGCCTTCGACTCGGTGTCGATCAGGTACAGGAGCGAGGAGCCGGTCACGTCGATCCCCGTGACCGCGATCATCGCGCCGTTCGAGTCGGCCGTCGCGAACGCCGGCAGCGGCTGGGCCGAAGTCTTCCAGACGTTCGGATCGGGCCCCGTCGGCGTCGCCGGGTTCTGCGCCATGCCGAACGCGGCGAGCGCGACTCCGGCGACGAGGATCCAGGCGGGATGGGGGAGGCGCAGTTGGGTCATGGGACAGGGCCGGGGGTTGGCCGGGGGTTGCAGAGCGCGGTTGCGGAGGCGCCGAGCGTTGCCGCCAGAATGCTGCCGCGCCAGGACGCTGTCGCCAGGATGCTGCCGCCAGCAGGCGCGGGCGCGGCGCACGGGCGGGTATCCTAGCCGCGCCCGGCGGTTGCGGCCAGAACGCGCCTTTTTGGGGGGGAGCGCTCCGCCCGGAGCTCAGCCGGACCGCAGCCGGACCGCTGCCTGACCGCACCGGGGCAGCACCGCTACCAGCCCGCCAGCTCGCCCGAGATCTCCTCGACGAGGTCCTTGAGGGTGAGCCAGCCGAGCGGGGCGGCGCTCGTGCCGACCAGCGCCGCGCGGTGGCCCGCGGTGCGCAGCCGCGCCAGCGCCCGGTCGACCGTCAGATCCGGGGGGAGGGCCAGCAGGTCGCGGCGGCGGGCGAGGACCGGCTCCTCGGGCGTGGCGAGCACCTCGGTCTGGTGGACGTAGCCCCGGGCGGTGCCGTCGGCGGCGACGACCGGCAGGCGCGAGAAGTTCGAGCGCGCGACCGTTTCGCGGCACGCGACGTCGCCCGCCCGCTCCGCGATCACCGAGACGTCGCGCCACGGGATCATCACCGCGTCGATCTTCGTCGAGCGCAGCTTGAGGACGTTGCGCGCGAGGCGCTCGGCGTGGGGCTCGATCGAGCCCGTGCGCGTGCTCTCCGCGAGCAGCTCGTACACGACCTCGTGGCCCAGCACGGACGTGACGTCGGCGTGGCGCAGCCCGGCGGCGTGCTCGATCACCCACGCGAGCCCGCGCAGCGGCAGCGCGAGCGGCAGGAACGCGATCCGCGCGAGCGCGATCGCGGGCGCGACGAACGCGACGAGGCGGTGCGGCCGGCGGCGGAACAGATCCTTCGGCAGCAGCTCGCCGAAGAAGAACAGGACCGGGGTCAGGCACAGCGCGAGCACGAGCTCGCGGGCGTTCGGCGGCACGCCCCCGAGGGCGGCGAGGTTCTCGGCGAGGTGCGTCGCGATCTCGAGCATCAGGTTGTTGCCGATCAGGATCGTGATCAGCAGGCCCGCCTCGTCGCGCTGCAAGAGCTGGATCAGCCGCGCGGTGCGGTTGCCCGCGCGCGCGCGCGCCTCGACGCGCAGGCGCGAGAGCGAGTAGAGACCCGTCTCGGTGCCGGAGAAGAGCGCCGACGCGAGGATGCACAGCGCGAGCTGGAACAGGATGAGCGTGATCACGTGACCAACCTGCGCCCCGCGCTCTCGAGGGAAGGCGCGGCGACGGCCATGTCGACGGTGCGCACGCGCCGGCCGCGCACGTCGTGCACGCGCATCTCGAGGTCGCCGTAGCGCACGAGGTCGCCCGTGCGCGGGATCCGGCCGAGCAGCGCCGTGACGAAGCCGCCGACGGTCTCGAACTCGGTCGGCACGACGCGGTAGCCGAACTCCTCGTTCCAGTCGCGGATCGGCAGCGCGCCGGACACGCGGAATCGCCCCTCGCCGAGCGGCACGGCGACG
Source organism: uncultured Planctomycetaceae bacterium (assembly GCA_964528575.1). GTDB lineage: Bacteria > Planctomycetota > UBA1135 > UBA1135 > CAZGTQ01. Next base: position 4,633 of record CAZGTQ010000060.1, read on the forward strand.
AGCTCGCGCGACTCGCCCTCGGCGCGCAGCTCGCCGACGATCTCCTCGAAGATGTCCTCGATCGTGACGAACCCGGCGGTGCCGCCCCACTCGTCGACGACGATCGCCTCCGCGACCCGGTCCTCGCGCAGGCTGTGGAGCAGATCGAGGCAGCTCGCGACCTCGGGCACGAACTTGACGGGCATGACGAGCGTGCTCGGCGCGCGGCTCGGCTCGTTGAGCAGGTCGCGCACGCGCACGCGGCCGACGACCCGGTCGGCGTTCCCGTCGACGACCGGCAGCCACGACAGGCGCTGCTCCACCGCGCTCGCCAGCGCCTTCTCGCGGTTCGAGCCGTCGAGCTCGAGGAACGTCGTGTCGACGCGCGGCGTCATGATCTCGCGCACGCGGATGGCGTCGAGCTCGAGGATCTCGCTCATCAGGTCCGCCTCGCCCTCGTGCATGATCCCGCGCGCCACGACGCGGCCGATGACCTGCGCGAGGTCCTCGGGCTCGAGCGCGCGCTCGTCCCGCGCGAACGGGCCGAGCGCGCGGCACGTCGCGTCGAGCAGCCGGATCAGCGGCCGCCGCACCGGCGCCAGGGCGCGCGAGAGCAGGACCAGCGGCGGCGAGCCGAGCTTCGCGACCCGCACGCGCGCGCGCAGGCCGACGGTCTTCGGCAGGATCTCGCCGGCGACGAGCACCGCGAGCAGCGCGGCGAGGTAACCGACGAGGTCGACGGAGCCCGTGGCCCCACCGAGCATCCGCGTCGCGAACGCGAAGAACAGCACGTTGACGACGAGGTTGCCGAGCAGGACCGTCGCGAGCAGCTCGCGCGGCGCGCCGATCAGCTCACGCACGAAGCGGCCGCTGCTCGCGCGCTCCGCCGGCGTCAGGCTGAACAGCGCCGTCTCGGACGCGCTGAACGTGCCCGAAGCCGCGAGCAACGCGGCGAGCACCGGCCAGATCCACGTCTCCTCCATCGCCGTCGTCAGCCGCGGTGCGCCGGGAAGCGCAGCTCGGCGCGGAAGCCGCGGCCGGGCTCGCTCGACAGGAGGACCCGCCCGCCGTGGGCCGCGACGACGCTGTGGACGAGCGCGAGCCCCAGTCCCGTGCCCTTGCCGACCTCCTTCGTCGTGAAGAACAGGTCCGGCGCCCGGCCGAGCGTCTCCTCGTCGGCGCCGGGCCCGTTGTCCTCGACCGCGATGCCGACCTCGGGCTCGCTCCCGTCGGCCTGGACGAGCTCGACGTCGATGCGCGGCTCGGCGCTCTCGCGGGGCGCGGGCGAATCGAACGCATCGAGCGCGTTGACGAGCAGGTTGAGCACGACCTGGCCGAGCTCGTTGCGCTCACCGAGCACGGGCGGGAGCGCCCGGCTGGCGGCGGCGTCGAGCTCGCGCGCCCCGACCGGCGGCAGCCCGGGCAGCCGCACGCGCAACGCGACGCCACGCCGCTCCGCCTCGTGACGCACGAGGTCGAGCGCGTCGAGCGCGACCCCACAGAGGTCGACCGGCACCGGCTCCGTCTGGCGCGGCGTGAAGCGCAGGAGCTTGCTCACCGTCGCGCGGATGCGCTCGAGCCCGTCGCGCAGGAGCTCGAAGTAGCGCGCGCGCCGCTCGGGCGCGATGTTCGGGTCCGCGAGCGCTTCGACCGCGTTCTGCAGCCCGCCGAGCGGGTTGTTGATCTCGTGCGCGATGCCCGCCGCGAGCTCCCCCATCGCCGCGAGCCGTCGCTGCGTCATCGCGGCGGCTTCGGCCCGCCGCGCCTGGCGCGTCGCGCGGTCGACCTCCTCCGCCAGCCGCTGGTTGAAGCTCTGCACCGTCGCGGTCATCTCGTTGAACGAGCGCACGAGAGCGGAGATCTCGTCCGAGCGGCGCGGCTCGACCAGCCGCGTCGACAGGTCGCCGGTGCGCACGCGGCGCGCGCCGGCCGCGAGCTGCTCGACCGGCTCGAGCACGAGGCGGCGCAGCGCGAAGAACGTCGCCGCCGTCGACAGGAGCGTCGAGCCGATGAACCAGGGCAGGAGCTGCGAGACGAGCGTGCTCGGCCCGAGCTGGCCGGGGTCGCGGTACCACAGGCCGCCCCAGACGCCCCCGTCGCTCTGGATCGGGACGGCGCGGCCGCCGCCGACGCGCGCGACGGGCGCGCCCAGCTCCATCGCCTGGACGATCGAGGCGAGCACCGCCTGGTCGTCGAAGTCCGCCCCGCGGCGGACGCAGCCGACGGGGTTGAGCGCGACGCCGCGCGCGACGTAGCGGCCGTCGGCATAGCGCTCGACCTCGTTGCTGACGAGGAACGCGTCGCTCCAGGCGCCCCAGCCGGGCCACTCGAGGATGCGCTTGACGTTGATGTCGCCCTGCGGGCGCAGCGTCACGGCGCGCAGGTAGTCGAGCTGCTCGGTGACCTGATCGTCGCGCTCCGCGTACAGGAGCGAGCCGCGCCGGAACAGGAGCAGCCCGCCGATCGCGAAGACGGCGACGTTCACCGCCGCGACGAACAGGAGCGCTCGGACGCGAAGGGACAGGTTCATGTGCCTGGGCAGCGCGCGCGCGCAGCGCTACGCATTGCCCAGCGTACTCATGATCTTGAGCAACGGCATGAAGAGCGCGACGACGATCAGACCCACGAAGACCGCCATCACGATCAAGAGCGCCGGCTCCAGCACCTTGAACATGTTGTTGATCTTGCGGTCGAGCTGCTTCTCGTACGTGTCCGCGACCCGCAGCAGCATCGCGTCGAGCGCGCCCGTCTGCTCGCCGACGTCGACCATGTTGACGACGATCTCGTCGAACACGCCGCTCTCGCCCATCGGGGTCGAGATGCCCTCGCCCTCGCGCACGGTACGGCGGATGTCCTCGACCGCCTCGAGCAGCACCTCGTTGCTCGTCGTATCGCGCACGATCACGAGCGCGTCGAGGTGCGGCACGCCCGCCTGGACCAACGTGCCGAAGGTGCGGGAGAAGCTCGTGATCATCGACTGTCTGATCACGGAGCCGACCGCCGGCGTCTTCAGCAGCACCTTGTGCGCGCGGTAGCGATAGCCCTGGCGCCGCATCAGGACCAGGTGGAGGAAGAACAGCAGCACCGGCACGCCGAAGACGAGGTACCAGTAGCGCACCGCCACGTCGCTGACGTTGAGCAGGAGCTGCGTGATGCCCGGCAGCTCGACGTCGAACGACTGGAAGATCTCCTGGAAGCGCGGGATCACCCACACGATCACGATCGACACGACGACGGCCGCGACCATGACGATCACCGCGGGGTAGATCATCGCGCCGATGACCTTGCTGCGGATCTCGGCCGCCTTCTCGCGGAACATCGCGAGCCGCTCGAGGATCGCGTCGAGCTCGCCGGCCGCCTCGCCGGCGCGTACCATCGACGAGTACAGGTGGTCGAAGACGCGGCCGTGCTTCGCCATCGCCTCCGACATGGGCGTGCCGGCGGCGACGTCCTCGGTGAGCTCCTGCAGGACCTGCTTGAACGGCCCGGGCTTCGTCTGACCCTCGAGGATCGTCAACGCGCGCACGATCGGGATCCCCGCCCCCGACAGCGTCGCGAGCTGGATCGTGAACTCGGTGACGAGCTGCTTGTTGACGCGCCGGCCGGTCGGCCGCGGCCGCTGGGCCGACACCGCCGGGCGGGCGGACGCGCCCTGCGCCCGCGGGCGCGCCATCGAGCGTTGGAGCTTCTTCGCCATGGTCAGGGCGCGGATCCTACACCGTCGCCGGTCACATCGTCGCCGCTAGATCATCGTCTCGCGCAGGACCTCCTCGACCGTCGTCACGCCACCCGTGACCGCGATCAGGCCGCTCTCGCGCAGGGTCCGCATGCCGGCGTTGCGCGCCAGCGAGCGGATCGCTGAGGCCGGCGCACCGGAGAGCACCGCCCGGCGGATCGAGTCGTCGAGGTTCATGATCTCGAAGATCGCGATGCGACCGCGATACCCGGTGTGGAAGCACTGGTCACAGCCCTTGCCGTACGAGAGCTGGCTGCGGCGGACGAGGTCCGCGTCGTCCCCCAGCTCCATCAAGAGGTCCTCGTCGGGCTCGTACGACTCGCGGCATTCGTTGCAGATGCGCCGGACGAGCCGCTGGGCGACGACCGCCTCGAGGGTCGCGGTGATGAGGAACGGCTCGACGCCCATGTCGAGCAGGCGCGTGATCGCGCTCGGGGCGTCGTTCGTGTGGACCGTGGAGAAGACGGTGTGCCCGGTCAGGCTCGCCTCGACCGCGGTCGCGGCGGTCTCGGCGTCGCGGATCTCGCCGACGAGGATCTTGTCGGGATCCTGGCGCAGGATCGTGCGGAGCACGCGCGCGTACGTCACCCCGATCTCCTCGTTCACCGGCACCTGCACGATGCCGTCGATGTCGTACTCGACCGGGTCCTCGACGGTGATGATCTTGACGCCCGGGTCGTTCGCGACGCTGAGCATCGCGTACAGCGTCGTCGTCTTGCCCGAGCCGGTCGGGCCGCTGACGAGCACGATCCCATGCGGCAACTGCGTCAGCGCCTCGAGCGCCTGCTCCTCCGCCGGCTCGAGCCCGAGCACCTTGAGGTCGAGGCTCACCGCCGAACGGTCGAGCACGCGCAGCACGCAGCCCTCGCCGGAGATCCCCGGCAGCGTCGCGACGCGCAGATCGACGGGACGGCCGTCGATCGACAGCGAGATGCGCCCGTCCTGCGGCAGCTTCGTCTCGGCGATGTCGAGGTCGCTCATCACCTTGATGCGCGCGACGAGGGGCGCGGCGAGGTGCGACGGCGGCGCCTCGACCTCGTAGAGCGAGCCGTCGACGCGGTAGCGGATGCGCAGCTCGCCCTCGAACACCTCGAGGTGCACGTCGCTCGCGCGGTCCTTGATCGCGCGGTTGAGGATCGAGTTGAGCAGCCGCACGACCGGCGCGCTCGTCGCCGCCGACTCCGCGTCCTGGCCGGCCGCCGCGCGCGCCGCGTCGGCGATCGCGTCCTTCAGCGATGCCTCCTCGCCGTAGTGCTCCTCGACGAGCGCGCGGATCCGCTCCGCATCCGCGACGGCGCCGACGACGTCCATGCCCGTCGTGAAGCGCAGGTCCTCGAGCACCGCCGTGTTGAGCGGATCGCCGATCGCGACCTTCAGCGTCTTGCCGCGCACCTCGAAGGGCAGCACCCGGTACGTGTGCGCCATGCTCGCGTCGACCAGCGCGAGCGCGTCCGGCGACGGCACCGTGCGCGTCAGGTCGACCGTTTCGAGCCCCGCCTGCTCGGCGAGCGCCATCGCGATGTCCGCCTGCGTGCAGTGGCCGAGCGCGACGAGGTGCTGGCCGATCAGCCCGCCGTGCTTGCGCTGGTCGGTCAGCGCCTCCTGGATCTGGCCCTCGCGCACGACGCCGCGAGCCTTGAGGATCTGGCCGATCGGCTGGCGACCCCGGGCGGTGGCCATCAGAGGCGGGCCTCCATGTCGCGCTGATCCTGGGCGGCGTCGATCACGGTCTCGCGCGTGATGAGCTCGCGCTTGTAGAGGTCGATCAGGTAGTCGTCGAGCGTCGACATGCCGAAGCGCTTCGACGTCTGGATCGTCGACGGGATCTTGTTCGTCTCGTTCTTGCGAATCAGGTTCGCGATCGCCGACGTCATGTACATGATCTCGAACGCCGCGACGCGGCCGCCGCCGACCTTCGGCAGCAGCACCTGGGAGATCACGGCCTGGATCGAGACCGAGAGCTGCGCGCGGATCTGCTCCTGCTGATTGGCCGGGAACGCGTCGATGATGCGGTCGACGGTGCGCGCGCTGCCGGTCGTGTGCAGCGTGCCGAACACGAGGTGGCCGGTCTCCGCCGCGGTGATCGCCGCCGCGATCGTGTCGAGGTCGCGCATCTCGCCGAGCAGGATGACGTCGGGGTCCTGGCGCAGCACGCGGCGCATCGCCTCGGGGAACGTCGTGACGTCCTCGCCGACCTCGCGCTGCGTGACGAGGCTCTTCTTGTGCGTGTGGTAGTACTCGATCGGGTCCTCGATCGTGACGATGTGCCGGTCGAGGTTCGTGTTGATCCAGTCGACCATCGTCGCGAGCGTCGTCGTCTTGCCCGAGCCGGTCGGGCCGGTGACGAGCACGAGCCCGCGCGGCCGGCGCAGGAGCGACTGGGTCGTCTCGGGCAGGCCGATCTCCTGGAACGAGAGCAGTCGCGACGGGATCAGGCGCAACACCGCGGAGTAGCGGCCGCGCTGGCGCATCACGCTGACGCGGAAGCGGTTGCCGCTCTCGTGCGCGAGGCCGAAGTCGGTCGTGCCCGCGCTGGCGACCTCGCTCCAGTGGCGCTCGTCGCACAGCGCGCGGCACAGCGTCTCGCTCTGGGCGTCGTCGAGCACGTCGTCCCCGACGTGCTCGAGCCCGCCGGACACGCGGATCACGGGCGGCCGCCCCGGGTTCAGGTGCAGGTCCGAGGCGTTGCGCTCGATCGTGAGCGCCATGAGCCGGTTCAGGTCAGCCAATCTCGCTCTCCTCTGGTCAGGACGCGGGTCACGACTGGCGCGACGCGCCCGCCGCCGCGGCCCGCGTGACGCGCAACACCTCGAGCACGCTCGTCCGGCCCGCGAGGACCTTCTCGGCGCCGTCCCCGATCAGCGGGCGCAGCCGGCCGGTCGCGAGCGCCGTCGAGCGGATGTCCTCGACCGAGGAGCCGGCGAACGTGCGGTCGCGCAGCTCGCTGTCCATCTCGAGGAGCTCGAAGAGCCCGAGCCGGCCGCGGTAGCCCGCGCCGTCGCACGCGCGGCAGCCGCGCGCGCGCTTGAGCGTGACGCGGCCCAGGCGCACGGGATCGAGACCCAGCGCGCGCAGCTCGTCTTCGGGCGCTTCGTACGACTCGGCGCACTCGCCGCAAAGCCGGCGCACGAGCCGCTGCGCGAGCACCGCCTGGACCGCGGTCGAGACGAGGAAGCGCTGCACGCCCATGTCGTGCAGGCGCGTCAGCGCGCTCGCGGCGTCGTTCGTGTGCAGCGTCGAGAAGACGAGGTGGCCGGTGAGAGCGGCCTGGATCGCGACCTCGGCCGTCTCGACGTCGCGGATCTCGCCGACGAGGATGATGTTCGGCGCGGCGCGCAGCATCGCCTTGAGGATGCGCGCGAACGTCAGGCCGATCTTCGCGTTGACATGGACTTGGTTGATCCCGGCGATGTGGTACTCGACCGGGTCCTCGGCCGTGATGATCTTGACGTCGGGCCGGTTGAGCTCGGAGAGCGCGGCGTACAACGTCGTCGTCTTGCCCGAGCCGGTCGGGCCGGTGACGAGCACGATGCCGTTCGGCCGCCGGATGATGCGGCGGAACCAGGCGTAGTTCTCGTTCTCGAACCCGAGCTCCTTCAGGCTGATCAGGTTCGCCGAGCGGTCGAGCAGGCGCATGACCATCGTCTCGCCGTGATTCGACGGCAGGATCGAGGCGCGCACGTCGATCTGGCGGCCGCCGATCTCGATCTCGATGCGCCCGTCCTGCGGCTTGCGCTTCTCGGCGATGTCCATGCTGCCCATCACCTTGAGGCGGCTGACGAGCGGCGCGGCGAGGTGGATCGGGTGCTCGGCGACGTCGCGCAGCACGCCGTCGACGCGCAGCCGCACGCGCAAGTGGCCGCTCGACGGCTCGATGTGCACGTCGGAGGCGCGCTGCTCGAGGGCGTCGCGGAAGGTGCGCGTGACGAGGCGGATGATCGGCGCGTCGTCCTCGTCGGCGCCGGCGACCGCGGCCATGCGGCTCGCGACGCCCTCCTCGTCGCTCGCGCCGTAGTAGCGCGCGAGCGCCCGCTTGAACGCTCCTGGCGCGGCGAGCGCGACCGTCGCGTCGCAGCCGAGGAAGAACTGGAGCTGGTCGACGAGGATGCGCTTGTGATGGTCGTCGACCGCGACGACCAGCGTGCCGTCCTTGCGCTCGGCGACCGGCACCACGCCCTGCTCGAGCGCGACCTCGCGCGGGATGCGCTCGATCAGCCGCTCGGGCACGCGCCCCTTCGCGAGGTCGACGAAGGGGATCCTCTGCTGCCTGGCGACGTGTTTCGTGACGATCGACTCGTCGGCGAAGCCGAGCCGGACGAGCGTCTCGCCCAGGCCCGCGCTGCCGTTGCGCTGCTGCGCCAGCGCCTCGCGGAGCTGGTCCTCGGTGATGGCGCCGGATGCGACGAGCATCCGGCCCAGATCGTCGGCCATCGAGAGCGGGCTAGCGGCCGCCCGGCGTGCCCTCGCCGGCCGCCGGCGCGGGCTGCGGCTGCTGCACGGGCGGGAGTACCGGCGCCTCGATCACCGGGCGGCACACGCCCGAGAAGCTCACGTCGAGCGTCGGCTCGCTCGGGTGCCCGACCTCGAAGCGCAGCACGCCGCTGAAGCTCGTGCTCAGCTCCTCGGGCAGGCCGTCGAGCGTCACCTCGACGTCGTACGCGTTCATGTCCGGGACCGGCCGCACCGTCGTCGTGATCGCGTCGGCGTACTGGAACGGCTCGCCGCCGAACCCGTGCACGGACACCTTCGGCTCGGAGAGCTCGAACTCGGGGTCGTGGCACTGGATGCGCACCGTGCGGGTGATCACCTGGCCCGGGCGGACCAGGCCGAGCGACACGTAGTGCGGATCCGCGGCGACCAGACCCGACACGCTCGCGATCACGTGCGCCATCAGGCGGTGCGTCTGCGGGCCGCTCCCGTTCTGCGGCGCCTGGACCGCGTGGTCGTGGCCGGCGTGCGCGGTCGCGTTGTCCGGCATCGGGATGTCGCTCGTCAGCACCAACTGCGAGTTGAGCATGCCCTTGGTAGCGCCCGGGCCGACCGCGACGCGGACCTCCCACTTCGCGGCGCGCCCCTCGGCGTCGGGCTCGATCGGGACGAGCTCCGCGCGGATCGCCTCGGGCAGGATCTCCTCGTTCAACGTCAGCGCGAACACGTCGACGACGCCGCTCGTGACGACGAGGGTCCCCTCGACGGTGTCCGCGGTCGTCATCTTCGGGAAGTTCAGGTGCGACGGGTCGACCTGGAGCATCGGCTTGACGAACGCGCTGAGCTTGAGCGGAACGACCTGGCGCGGGTCGTTGCAGTACACGTTGACCGTCGTCGGCACCTGCTGGCGCTTGCCGGTCGTGTTCAGCTCCGCCTCGATCTGCATCCGCGTGCCCGGCGCGACCGGCGTGCCGAGCGTGTAGGGCGACTTCGACCCGTCCTCGGCGAGCACGACCGTGTTCGCGATCGTGCAGCCGCAGCTCGGCCGGATCTGGTGGATCACCAGGTCGCCCTCGCCCTCGTTGTAGATCTCGAAGACGTGGTCCATCACGTCGCCCTGCACGACCTCGCCGAAGTCGTGCGCGTCGCCGCCCTCCTCCCAGCCGATCTTGCCGACCGGACCATCGGGCACCGCCGGGCTCTGGCCGGTCTGGCCGGGCAGTTGGCCGGGCGTCTGGCCGAAGATCGGGTTCGCGCCGGGCCGCGTGCCGGCCTGCGGCGTGGAAACCGGGAAACGCACGTCGCTCAGGTCGACGCCGGTGTTCAGCTTGTCCGGCGTCCAGCCGGACGGCCGCGCGGCCGCCGCGACACCCGACTCGTCCCCCAGCGCGTGGTGGACGGCGTCTGCGCCGTCCTCGGTCACCTCGGGAGGCTGGCCGCACCCGGTGGGGAGAGCGACGGCGAGCAGGCCGGCGAGGAGGGACGGGAGGCGCAGACCGATCAAACGGGTGGATGACATGGCAGATGCTCCGCGAGCACGCTGGACGACCAGCTTCAGGATGGGCGAGACCCCGGATTCTAGCCCGGGCCCCTACGGGAGACTACCGCACCGGTTGGCGGGATGGCGCACCGGTTGGCTGGATGGCCGCACCGGTTGGCGGGATGGCCGCACCGGTGGCGGTTGCGCACCGGTTGGACCCGCCGAGGCGAGCTGCGGTTTCACCGTTCCTCACTCAATTCCGACCGCGCCCGCTCCGAACGCCCCAAGCGCGGCATTTCCATCGGAGCTACCGCGTCAGCGTCGCAGCGGCTGGAAGATCCCGCTGAACGGGATCGCGAGATCGTAGACCTCGGGATGGCCGACTTCGACGACGAGCACCCCGCGGAAGGGCCCCGCGGCGGCGTCCGGAGGCCCCTCGACGAACGCCTCGACGTCCCAGGCGGCGGCGCCCTCGACCGGCCGGGCGCTGAGGCGGAACGCGCTCTCGTGCTCGAACGGCCCGCCCTCGGGCCCGCGCAGGTACACGAACGGCTCCTCGAGCTCGAACTGCGGACCGAAGTCGGGATCGAACGACTCGACGCGCACCGTGCGCGCCGTCGCCTGCCCCTCGCGCACGATGCCGAAGGCGAGCGCCGCCTCCGACGCGTCGACCGGTCCGACGACCTGGGCGACGATCCACACGCCCGTCCCGTGGACCGCCGGCTCGCTCGCCTCGTGCGCGAGCGCGTCCGGGTGCGGGCGGTCGGTGAGCAGCTCGACGCGCCAGCTCCGCGGCCCGCGCTCGGCACCGGGACCGACGCGCACGCGCCCGGTCCAGCGCAGCGCCCGCCCGTCCGCGTCCGGCTCGAGCGGCTCGAGCTCGACCGACACGTGCTCGGGCAGCGCGGCCGCGAGCGCCTCGAGCGCGAACGGCTCCACGCGCCCCTCGACGAGGAACGGCGCCGAGCGCGTCTCGAGCGTCGAGAAGCGGCCGAGCAGGACGCGCTCGGGGTCGACGGTCAGGTACGGCTTCACGTCGGCGAGGATCTCGAGCTCGATCGCGTTGCCCTCCATGTTCCCGTACAGCGTCACGCCCTTGGGGACGCGCCCGCGCCTCTCGCGCGTGTCGACCCGCACGCGCACGCGCAGCCGGTGGTCGGGCGGGATCGGGTCGTTCTCGGCGTACGCGCCGCGCGTGCCGTCCGGCGCCACGAGCGTCGCCTCGACCAGCGAGCAGGAGCAGCCGGGCTTGAGCTTGACGACGAGCGCGTCGACGTCGCCGGCGTTGTGCAGCTCGAACGTGTGCTCGAGCTGCGCGCCCTCGAAGACCTCGCCGAAGTCGATCGTGGGCTGCGCGCACTCGAGCCGCGCCAGTTCCCCGTGCGCGACGAGATCGTCGGCCGTGAGCGCGGTCTTCGGCTCCGCTCCCGCTCCCGCGGGGTCGGCGGCCGGCTGCTCCCCCGCCCGGCCGTCGCACGCGCCGCACGCGAGCGCCATCCAGGCCAGCAACGCCCGCGCCGCCAGCGCGGCCGTCGCGCTCCGCTCGTGCCCGAGCGCGTCGAGCTCGCCGCGCTGCTTCGTCCGTGCCTGCTTCATCGTCGCCGCGAGCATAGCCCCGATCCGCCTGCCGTTCCGTCCCTCCCCGTTCCCCGAGTTGATCGACCGCGCAGCGGCCGTATCCTTTGCGCCTCGATGCCCCGCCCCTTCCTCCGCGCGGCTCCGGCGGCCCTCGCGCTCGTCCTCGCGCCGCCGCTCGGCGGGTGCTTCACCTGTCGCCCCTCGTCCCAGGACTGGGTCGCGCTCGGCTTCCGCACGCCCGAGCAGACGTTCCGCACGTTCCGCACGGCCGTCGGCGGCGACGAGCCCGACCTCGAGTACCGCAGCCTCTCGCAGGACTTCCGCGCGCGCAACGAGATCAGCTCGATCGTCTGGCGCGAGGCGCGCGAGGAGCTGCGCCGCGAGCAGCCGTGGATCAAGAAGGTCTCGTGCGCCGAGATCGTGGACAGCGAGCGGCTCGACCCCGCGCACCACGTGATCACCGCCGAGATCGACAGCCTGTTCGGCGACGTGCGCTTCCAGGTGCTGCTCGTGCGCGAGGAGTACTGGGAGCTGTACGGGCCGGACGGCGCGCTCGTCGACAGCGACGAGCTCGACCTCGACGAGCACGTGCTCGAGCGGGTGAGCGACGCGGACGGCAGCGTGTGGATCTGGACCGCCGTCGCTCGGCCCCCGGGCTTCGACACCGCGGCGCTCACCGAAGTGCGCGCCGCGACCGATTGGAAGATCGACGACTTTCGCCTGCTCGACGACGACGACGGCGAGCCCGCTTCGCCGGAACCCTGAACAACCGATGGCCGACCTGATGACTTCTCCCCGGACCGACGCGAGCGACACCTCGGCTGCGAGCACGAAGCTCGTCTACTTCTTCGGCGAGAGCGGCGCGGAAGGCGACCGCGGCATGCGCGAGCTGCTCGGCGGCAAGGGCGCGAACCTCGCCGAGATGTGCAACCTCGCTCTGCCCGTGCCGCCCGGCTTCACGATCTCGACCGACGTGTGCACGCACTTCGTCCGCCACCGCGGCGAGTATCCGTCCGCGCTCGAGGATCAGGTGCGCGTCGCGCTCGAGCGCGTCGAGAGCGCGACGAAGAAGCGCTTCGGCGACAGCGAGAACCCGCTGCTCGTCTCCGTGCGCTCCGGCGCGCGCGTGTCGATGCCCGGGATGATGGACACCGTGCTCAACCTCGGGCTCAACGACGACACGGTCGCGGGGCTCGCCAAACGCTCGGGCAACCCGCGTTTCGCGTGGGACGCCTACCGGCGCTTCGTGCAGATGTACGGCGACGTCGTGCTCGGCGTGAAGGCGCTCGAGGGCGAGGACTTCGACCCGTTCGCGAGCGCGCTCGAGGACCTCAAGCGCAAGCGCAAGGTGAAGGAGGACACCGACCTGTCGGCCGAGGACCTCCAGGGCCTCGTGCGCGAGTTCAAGACGATCGTGCGCGAGCGCGTCGGCAAGCGCTTCCCCGAGGACCCCTGGCAGCAGCTCTGGGGCGCGATCGGCGCGGTCTTCGGCTCGTGGAACACCGAGCGCGCGATCGCGTACCGCGAGATGGAGAACATCCCCAACGATTGGGGCACGGCGGTCAACATCGTCGCGATGGTCTTCGGCAACCTCGGCGCGAGCTCGGGCACCGGCGTCGCGTTCACGCGCGACCCCGCGACGGGCGAGAAGCGCTTCTACGGCGAGTTCCTGATGAACGCGCAGGGCGAGGACGTCGTCGCAGGCATCCGCACGCCCGAGCCGATCGAGCGGCTCGAGGAGGAGCAGCCGAAGGCGTGGCGCGAACTGCAGCGCATCCAGAAGCTGCTCGAGAAGCACTACCGCGACATGCAGGACCTCGAGTTCACGATCGAGGACGGCAAGCTGTACATGCTCCAGTGCCGCTCGGGCAAGCGCACGGGGTTCGCGTCGGTGCGCATCGCGGTCGACATGGTGCGCGAGCGCCTGATCACGAAGGAGGAGGCGCTGCTGCGCGTCGATCCCGAGTCGCTCAATCAGCTCCTCCAGCCGGTGTTCCACGCGGGCGACCTCGCGAAGGCGCGCAAGGCGAAGCGCCTGCTCACGCGCGGCCTCAACGCCGGCCCCGGCGCCGCGTGCGGCCGCATCGTGTTCAGCGCGGCGGACGCGATCGAGTGGGCCAAGCGCGGCGAGAGCGTCGTGCTCGTGCGCATCGAGACGTCGCCCGAGGACATCCGCGGCATGCGCGCGGCGGTCGCGATCCTCACGTCGCGCGGCGGCATGACGAGCCACGCGGCGCTCGTCGCGCGGCAGATGGGCAAGGTCTGCGTCGCCGGGGCGGGCGAGCTCGACATCTCGTACTCGAAGAAATCGATGCGAGTCAACGACAAGACGCTGAAGCAGGGCGACTGGATCAGCATCGACGGCACGACCGGCGACATCTGGGAGGGTCGCGTCGACACGCAGCCGTCGGAGGTGATCCAGGCGCTCTTCTCGAAGCGCAAGACGAAGGCCGATAGCCCCGCCTTCGACGCCTACAACAAGCTGATGAAGTGGGCCGACGAGCACCGGACGATGGGCGTGCGCACGAACGCGGACCTGCCCGACCAGTGCAAGACGGCGATCGCGTTCGGGGCCGAGGGCATCGGCCTGTGCCGCACCGAGCACATGTTCTTCGAGGGCGACAAGATCACCCACGTGCGCGGGATGATCCTCGCGGAGACGGCCGAGGAGCGCAAACGGGAGCTCGCCAAGCTGCTCCCGCTCCAACGCCGCGACTTCGAGGGCATCTTCAAGGCGATGGAGTCGCGGCCGGTGACGATCCGCACGCTCGACCCGCCGCTGCACGAGTTCCTGCCGCACGACGACAAGTCGATCCGCGAGCTCGCCCAGGAGCTCGGCGTCCCCGCCGCGCGTCTCAAGGCCAAGGTCGAGTCGCTCCACGAGCTCAACCCGATGCTCGGCCACCGCGGCTGTCGGCTCGGCATCGCGTACCCCGAGATCACGCAGATGCAGGCGCGCGCGATCTTCGAGGCCGCGTGCAACGTCGCCAAGAAGACGAGCAAGAAGCCGCGCGTCGAGGTGATGATCCCGCTCGTCGGCACGGCGCGCGAGCTCGAGCTGCAGGCGAAGATCGTGCGCGACACGGCCGAGGAGGTCTTCGCGGCGAAGAAGACGAGCGTGCCCTACCTCGTCGGCACGATGATCGAGATCCCGCGCGCCGCGCTCACCGCCGGCGACATCGCGCGCCACGCCGAGTTCTTCTCCTTCGGCACGAACGACCTGACGCAGACGACGTTCGGCATCAGCCGCGACGACGCCGGCAAGTTCATCCCGCTCTACATCGAGCAGGAGATCTACCCCGGCGACCCGTTCGCGAGCCTCGACAAGGGCGGCGTCGGCCGCCTGATGGAGATCGCCGTCGCCGAGGGCCGCGCAACGTCCCCCGAGCTCAAGCTCGGCATCTGCGGCGAGCACGGCGGCGACCCCCGCTCGATCGACTTCTGCCAGCGCCTCGGCCTCGCCTACGTCTCGTGCTCGCCCTACCGCGTGCCGATCGCGCGCCTCGCGGCGGCCCAGGCCGCGCTGCTGACGAAGTAGCGCGGTAGCGCGCCGGGAGCGCCGTCACCGGATGCGGGTGTGGCGCTCCCGGTACTCCAGCCCGGCGTCGGGCTCTTCGATCCGCATTTCGAAACCGTCCTCGCCGCTCCGGACGATCCGGAAGCGCGCGAGACGCACGTCGCTCTCGGAGCACACCCCGGGCTCGAACAGCACTTCGTCGCCCTCGAACGAGCCGGTCCACGTCCCGCGCCAATCGCCGGGAGACGCAACTCCCCAGTAGCGGAACGTCTTTCGTCCGGGATCGAAGAGCAGGAAGCCAAGGGAGAACGAGAAGAACGACGAGCCGCGCCCGCCGTTCATCGGCTGCATGTGGCGGTACGTCCGGATGGCCCGGCCGCCGAGCGCGTAGCGTCCGACACGCGTCCCTTCGGCCGTTTCCATGGCCGCGCCGTCGCAGTACACGGTCCCTTCGACCTTGTACTCTCCGATCAAGAACGCGAGCTGCTCGAGCTCGGGCGGAGCGTCCGCGTGAGGCGCGCCGAACGGCTCGCTCGCCCACGGGGACTCGACGCCGGCGGCCTTCGGCGCGAGCTCGGTGCGGTGCGAGCTGGCGACCCCGGCCTGCACCTGCTCGCGCTCGAGAACGAGACCGCCGAGAGCGTCCTGCGCCAGTCGCCGGCGCTCGCCGTCCGACCCGTCCGGCGAGCCCGCCCACATCGAGAACCCGGGCAGGCGCTCCGCCCCGGGCTCGAGGACCCAGCTCGCGCGCTCCGAGACGAGCTGCTCCGAGACGAGCCGCTCCGAGACGAGGTAGGGCGCGCGGAGCACCTCGACCCACCACGTCGAGCGGAGCGGATCGAAGAGGAGGATCCACAGCTCGGCGCCGTCCGCGTCCCGCTGCTCGATCTCGAGCCCCCAGCCGTCGAGCAAGTACGAGACCCGCAGCCAGCGCGCGCCTCCGTCCTCGTCGCGCGTGCGGTACTCGCCGAGCAAGGCGTCGAGCCGCGCGAGCTCCCCGGGAGCACGCTCGTTCGGACGGCCGTACGGGGCGTCGGCCTCGTCGCCCGCACCCGCGGCGAGCATCAGGACGAGCGGAGCGACGAACGCGACCATGCCGCGCATTCCGCCCCGCGCGCGCGCTATTTCCGGATCACGGGGCTGCTCGCCTCGGCTACGACGTCCGATCGCTCTTCTGGACGACGTCGACTACGTCCAGGTCGCCGCGACGTTCGGCTGCGGCGTTCTGACGAGCGCGGACCGCCGGCTCAGCGCGCGCGCGTCCAGCGCTCGACCAGGCCGAAGTGCTCGCCGAGCACGACGAGCGCAGCCTCGTAGCCCGCGTCGCTCGCGCGCGTCATGCGGAGCTGGACCGCGCCGCGGTTCAGCATCGGGTCGGAGGAGGCCGCGAGGTCGAGGACGAAGTCGCCTCCCTCGACGAACGAGCCGTTCCAGACGGACCAACCGCCCCCGGGAGCCGTGACCTCGGTGTAGCGGAAGAGCTCGCGCTGCGGGTCGACGACGAGGAAGCCGCTCGTGAGCCGCCGCACCTGCGCGCCCACGTCGATTCGCGTGATGTCCGACGCCACGCGCACGCACCATCCTCCGAGGTCGTAGCGCCCGGTGCGCGTTCCGCTCGCGCGCGCCGCCACGACGCCTCGTTCGTGCACGGCGACCTCGTGCGAGAAGTCGCCGATCAGGAAGGCGAGCCGGCCGAGCTTCGCGGGCGCGTCCGGGTGCGGCCCGTCCGCCGCGCCACCGCCGGCCGCCCACGGCGACTCCACGTCCGCGGCGACCGGAACGAAGACCGCGGCGCGCGAGCTCACGACGTGCCCGCCGCGCACGACTTCCGACACGAGCACGACTCCGCCCGCACCGTCCGGGGCCAGCCGCCGCCGCTCGCCGTCCGCGCTCTGCAGCCAGCCCGACCAGAGCGAGAGCCCGACCTCGCCCTCCGTCGCGTCCTCGACCTCCCACAGCTCGGCGCACGGAGCGACGGCGGGGACCCGGAGCACGTCGACCCACCACGTCTCTTGCTCTACGTCGAAGACGCCGATCCAGACCTCTGCCTGCGACTCGCCGCGCCACTCGACCTCGAGCCCCTGCCCGTCCAGGACGTAGCGGACGCGCAGCCAGCCGTCCTCGGCGCCGTCGCCGCGCAGGCGGTAGGTGCCGAGCAACGGCGCGATCCGCTGGACCTGCGCGGGCGTGTCTCCGTCGACGCCGGCGGCGAGCGTCAGGAGCAGCGGAGCGAGGAGCGCGCTCATCGATCCGGCTGCGCAGCGCCCGCTGCGGAATTTCCGGCCGCCCCTACAGCTCGTTCAGCCAGCGCACGAGGCGGCGCTCGACGAGCGGCAGATCCATCGCGAGCGCCTTCTCGAGCGCCTCGGTCGAGCTGCGTTTCGCGCCGATCAGGCCGATCGCGCGGCGCAGCGCGTCCGGGCGCGCCTCGATGAGGTACGCCGCGAGCGCGTGCGCGACGACCGCGTCGCGCACGTCCATCTGGTTGACGTCCTTGCCTATCACGAACGCGAGGCGCGGCGGGCGCTCGCTCGCGTACAGCTCGCGCGCGGCGACGAGCCAGTCGGGACGCTCGAGGAGCTCCAGCTCGAGCGCGCGCTCCGACGGCGCGTCGTAGCGGCCGCGCTGCACGTAGTGCGTCAGGCGCGTGCCGACCAGCGCGTGGACGAGGTACAGGCCGACGCCCTCCCAGAGCCAGCCACTGTTCATGCCGACCCCCGAGCCGTACGAGAGCAGGCTCGCGACGACCTGGCGGCAGAGCAGGTCGAGCCGGTCCTCGGTCATGTCGCCCCACAGCGCGAGCCGCGGGCTGTCGCCGAACCACGCGCCGTGCAGCGTCGCGTACCAGGCGCGGTCCGCGTCCGACAGGTCCGGCCACGCCGCGAGCAACGCGTGCCGCTCCTGGGCGTCGCCGAGCAGGTACGCCGTGAACCCGCGGCGCAGCGGCGACTGCGAGCCGAGCGCCTCGCGGTACAGGTCCCCGATCGCGTGCGCCGCGCGCACCGCCGCCCGCGCCTCGTCCTCGCCCGACGACGCGAGGAGCCGCACCCGGTCCGTCTTCAGCCGCGCCGTCCACGCGACGCCGAGCTCCTCCTCGAACGGCTCCGACTCGGCCGGCTGGGGCCGCGGCGCGCTCGCGAGGAGCTCGCGCGCGAGCTCGGCGAGCTCCGTGCGCCGCTCGCGCGCGTCCAGCGTCTCCTGCAGCACCCATGCGCCGTTCGACGCGCGCGCCTCGCCCAGCCGCGCGCGCACCTCTGCGTCGCCCGGATCGAAGCGCAACAGGAGCGCGAGCTCGTCCGCGCGGCGCGACGGCGCGAGCGCGGCCTCGTGCCGCTCGACGAGGTGCAGGAAGCGCCGGCGCCACGCCGAGACGAGCGCCGCCCGCCGCTGCGCGAGCTCGAGCGTCGCCTCCTCGTCGCCCTCGTCGGCCGGCTGCGGCGGCGTCTCGACCCGCACCCAGGCGCCGCCCTCGCCGCGCGACCAGCCGAGCGCGGCGCGCGCCGCCGCGTGGTCCGGCTCGAGGAACAGCGCGTCCTCGAGCAGCGCCGCGCGCGCGGCGAAGAGCTCCTCGCGCTCGCACCACGCCGCGAGCTCCACGAGATCGTTCGCCAGCTCGCGCACGAGGCGCGCCCGGTCCTCGACGAAACGCTCGAAGTCCGCCTCGTCCGCGGCCGGCACCGGCTCCTGGCCCACGAGGGGCGCGGCCGCGGGACCGAGCCCGAACGCGACGAGCCCGGCGAGCGAAACCAGCGAGCGCGCGCGCACGGCCGAGCTCCTACAGATCGAGCCGGTCGGTCTGCAGCGAATCGAGCATCCGCAGCACGAGGCGCGTCACGCGGCGGATCTTGTCGTAGTCGAGCTTGTCCGGCGTATCGGTCGGCTTGTGGTAGTCGTCGTGGACGTCGGCGAACAAGAACGCGACCGGGATGCCGAGCTTCGCGAAGCTCGCGTGGTCGGAGCGCAACCAGTACTCGTCGGCGCTGCCGAGCGGGCCGAAACCCTCGCTCGGCGCGTGCTTCTCGGCCAGGCGCGTCAGACCGTTGTACTCGTTCTTGATCTTGCTCGTCGGCGTGATCAGGAGCGAGTCGGGCGCGTTGCGGCCGATCATGTCGATGTTGATGTCCGCGACCGGCTGCTTGCCCTCGGGCAGCCACGGATTCGCCGCCCACGCCTTCGAGCCCCACAGCCCGAGCTCCTCGCCGGACACCCAGATCAGCAGCACCGAGCGCCGCATCGGCCCGTACTGCGCGAGCGCCTCGGCGAGCGCGAGCAGCCCCGCCGTGCCCGAGCCGTTGTCGTCGGCGCCGTTGAAGATCTCGCCGCCCTGCGTGCCGACGTGGTCGTAGTGCGCCGAGACGATCAGCACCTCCTGCGCGAGCTCGGGGTCCGAGCCCGGCCAGAAGCCGCACACGTTCTCGACCTCGATCGTCCCCTCGCAGACGCGCACGTCGCTCAGCGCGACGTCGATGTGCGCGCCCCGCTCGAGGCTCTCGGGCGTGCGGCCGGCGAGCGCGACGAGCCGCCGCGCCGCGTCCTGCGCGAGGTAGAGCCGGTGGAACAGCTCGCGCGGCTGCGACTTGCGCCCGCCGTCGCCGCGCCACGAGACCACGCCACGCGTGAGCTGTGCGGTGTCCGCCGCGTGCTTGTGCGCATACGGCTCGCCCGCGTAGCCCGGGCCCGGCGTCACGACGAGGCCGCACGCGCCCGCGCGCCGCGCGTTGTTGCGCAGCCGGCCGCGCGAGATCGAGCCGCTCCCGTCGTCGAAGCACAAAGCCCACTTCCCGGCGACGTCGATCCCGTCGAAGTCGTCGCCGGCGCCGCAGAACACGAGCGTGCCGCTCGCCTCGCTGTCCGCGAGGTCGCCGCGCTCGACGAGGAAGACGTCGCGCCCGAACGCGAAGCTCTCCTCGCGCTCACCCGCGCGCGCGACGACCGAGCTCGTCGCCTCGTCGTAGCGCTTCTGCTCGAGCGGATAGCGGTAGAAGTAGCCGTCCGACGCGCCGGGCTCGAAGCCGAGCCGCTGCAGGCGCGCGCGGATGTAGCGCGCCGCGACGCGCAGCCCCTCGCTGGGCGTGTCGCGCCCGCCGAGCGCGTCCGACGCGAGGAAGTGCACGTCCGCGCTGACGTTGTCCGCCTGCACCGCGTCGAGGGCGGCGGCGAGCCGAGCGCCCGGCTCGTCGACGTCCGCGGGGACGGACGCGACGGGGGACGCCGCAACGGATGCCGGCAGCGGCCCCGCGGCCGGGAGGACGAACGGGAGCGCGAGGAGCGCCACGAAGGCGAAGGAGCTGTCGGTCATGGTCGGTGGGCGGGGGTGGATCGGCGGGGCATCGTAAGCCGGGCGGGCGCGCCGCTCGTGTAGCGGCTTCGCAAGGCGCTCTTGGCCATGCACGCCAGAGCCCTGCACGCCGGAGCCCTGCGCGCCAGCGGCGCATTCATTGCGAATCGCCCTCCTGGGGCGCGCGGGAGCGCGAGCGCAGGTAGCGCAGCGTCGACGCGCTCAGCCGCTCGATCAGGGGCTCGAGCTCCGAGCGCTCGTGCGCGGCGGCCAGGTCGTCGTGGTTCGCCTGGCACCAGGGGCACTGCATCTCGTCGCGGTGGAAGCGCACGAACGCCGCGGGGCCCTCCTCGAGCGTCCCCGCGACGAGCCGCGCGATCCAGTGGCGCGCCGGGCAGCTCACACGCCGCTCGGCCCACACGGCGCGGACGTCGACGTCGAGCACGCGGCCCTCGCCCTCGGCGGCGGCCCCGAGCGCGTGCAGGAGGTCCCCGCCCGAGCCGCGCACGGCGGCGAGCTGGCCGAGGCGCTTGAGCGCGCGGAACTTGATCCCCGCGACCGAGGTCTCGTCGCGCAGGTCGAAGCGCTTCCACGTGTCGCGGTTGCGCCAGCCGCCGTAGAACAGCGCCTCGATCACGCACAGCCGCACGAGCTCGCCCTGCTCCCACGTCTCCTCGACCCAGTCGCGCAGGACGAGTCCGAGCAGCTCGCGCGCGCGGTCGGAGAGCTCGCGGCCGCGGACGATCCCGCTGGGCGTCTCGGACTCGCGCGCGAGCGTCTCGAGCGCCGAGTAACCCTCCTCGTCGTCCGCCTGCCGCAGCGTCGCCGGCCGCCGGCGGCGCAGGTAGTCGACGGTGCGGTTGCGGCAGATGCCGAACACGTACTGCTCGAACGTGAACGTCGCGTCGAAATCGGCGATGCCGCGCACGGCGCCGAGCAGCGTCTCCTGCAGGATGTCCTCGCTCGCCTGCAGGTCGCCCACGCGCCGCTGCGCGTACGCGAGCAATCGGCCGCAGTAGTGCCGCTCGACGCGCAGCCACTCCTCGTCGTCGAACGCCTGCAGCAGCGCGATCTGCGGCGTCCAGTCGCCCTCCTCGCTCATCGCGCACCTCCCGGCGCCGTCGCCAACGTCAGCACGACGACGAGCGCGACGACGAGCACGATCCAGAGGGCGAAGGCGATCCGCACGAGCCGCGCGCGCGGCGCGCGCCGTTCGAGCGCGAGCGCGAGGCCGCGCGCGACGAACGTCGGCGGTCCGGCCGCGACCCGCGCGAGCACCTCGAGCCCGAGCGCTGCGTTCGCGGCGGCCGCGCCCGCCAGGCCGCCCGCGTGGCGCGGCGGCACCGGCACCGTGCCGTGCGTCGTCGACGGCCGCCGCTCGGCGCCCGGATCGGCGCCGCGCGCGCGCGCGGCCGCGACCGCGGCGAGCAGGCGCGTAGGCGCAGCGCCGGGCGCGTCGCCCGCGGGAGGCGCGCTCGA
>CAZGTQ010000061.1:0-25491 GCA_964528575.1 uncultured Planctomycetaceae bacterium
GTGTCGCCGCGGCACGGCTGGCGGGCGAACGCCGTGCCGGTCGCGGTCCAGCCGGCGAGCGTGCCCGACTCGAGGCCCAGATCGAGCGGCGCGCCGTCGTCGCCGACCGGCGCGGCGCCCTGGGCGCGCTCGGCCGCGCTCGTCGGCACCGGCTCCGTGCGCTCGCCGCCGCCTCCCTCGCCGGCTCGGCGCAGCAGCAAGAACGCGCCGCGCTTGTTCGCGGTCGCGACGTCCGGCCGGCCGTCGCCGTCGAGGTCGCCGACGGCGAGCTGCGTGCCGACGCCGGAGTCCGCGTCCATCACCTGCGGCTCGAAGCGCGCGCCGTCCGCGTCGCGCACGAGCCGGAGCCACGCGACGACCGGCGCGGCGCCGGGCTGTGGATCGCCTTTCGGCCCGTGCGCCCACCAGCGCTTGCCGGTGACGACGTCGGTGAGCCCGTCCCCGTCCATGTCCTCGAACGCGAGCGCGTGGAGCTGCGAGAACGCGACGCCGTGCGACTGCGCGGGATCGTCGTCCATGATCCGGTGCTCGCGGAACGCGAGGCCGTCGGTCTGCTCGAACCACGACAGACCCCACCCGTGCGCGTCGAGGCTCGTCACGACGTCCGCGTCGCCGTCGCCGTCGACGTCGTACACGCCCATCTGGGCCCCGCCGCGCCGGCCGCTCGCGAAATCGACCGCGACGCGCTCCCACGCCGGATCGCCGTCGAGCGCGTCCGGCTGGAGCCAGACGCCGCCGCGGTCGAGCACGTCCGCGCGCCCGTCGCCGTCGACGTCGCCGACGCCGAGGCCGTGGTGGAACGGACCGGGATCGAGCCCGCCGCCGATCGGGCGCACCCGCCACGGCGCGCGCGGATCGGCCGCATCCGGCGTCGCCCACACGACGCTCCCCCCGCTCGTGTACACGAGGTCGCGCCGGCCGTCGCCGTCGACGTCCGCGTACGCGGGCGCCTCGTTGCCGACGCCCGTGCACGCCTCGTGGCGCGTCCAGCGCGCGCCCTGGGCGAGCCGCTCGCCGCCGGGGTTCTCGTGCCACCACGCGGCGCGTCCGGGGAAGCCGACCGACACGACGTCCGCGTCGCCGTCGCCGTCGACGTCGTCGATCCAGTCGAAGAAGTGATCGGAGTAGCCGAGCGGGTCGACCGCGCGCGGCTCGTAGAACGCCTCGCGCCGCGCGAAGTCTGGGCCGCGGTACCACCACGGTCCCGCGACGACGTCGGCGGCTCCGTCGCCGTCGAGGTCGCCGATCGCCGCGCCCTCGCACAGGAACTCGTCGGACAGGACGACACGCTCGAAGCGCAGCTCGCCCGGCGCCTGCGAGGCGGCGAGCGTCAGGAGGGCCAGCAGCATGGCGCTTACCGTACACTGCCCTCCCGATGAAGAGCACCTGCCTCGAGACGGTCCTCACCTGGAGCCGCCACCAGCCCGACCGGCGCATCGACTTCAACGGCTTCTGCGTGACGAGCGAGCGCGGCAACGCGCTCGTCGACCCGCTGCCGCTCGACGAGCCCGACCTCGCGCACCTCGCGGACCTCGGCGGCGCGGCGTGGATCGTCGTGACGAACTTCGACCACCTGCGCGCGACCGCCGCACTGCGCGAGCGGCTCGGCGCGCGCGCGTACGGTCCCGCGTGCGACCGCGCCCGCTTCGGCGACGCCGCGGCGGCGATCGACGCGTGGTACGAGAGCGAGGCGGACCTGCCCGAGGGCCTGCGCGAGCGCGTGAGCGTGCGTACGATCCGCGGCGGCAAGTCGCCGGGCGAGGTCGCGCTCTGGCTGAAGAGCGAGCGCGCGCTGCTGTTCGGCGACGTCGTCCGCTCCCACGTCTCGGGCCGCCTGCGGCTGCTCCCCGACGAGAAGCTCGCCGACAAGGCGGCCGTGGTGCGCGACCTCGCGGCGTTGCGCGAGCTGCCGATCGAGGCGGTGCTGCTCGGCGACGGAGACTCGCTCTACCGCGACGGAGCCGCGGCGTACGCGCAGCTCGTCGCCGAGCTGATGGCCTGAGCGCCTTCGACCTACTGACAGCGCGGCCGCGGACGTGCGCCGGTTCCGGGCGGCGCTTCGTGGCGCCTCATCGCCGCTCCGTTCGAGGATTGTCCCTCCACTCGAGGACGCGTCGCACGCAGCCGTCGAGGTCATCCCGCACCTGATAGACCCAGAACCTCATCACGTCCCACCCAAGCTCGACCAAGCGCATGTTGCGCAAGCGATCCCGCCTGCAGAGATCGCCGTCCCAGGCGCGGTGGTAGCGCTCTCCGTCGACCTCGACATCCAACCGGCGGTCGCCATTGATCAACGCGAGGTCGAGGACGTACTTCTCCTCGGTGTACTGCGGGATCGGATGAAGTCCGCCCCGGTACAAGGCGCGGTACAGAATCCTCTCCCAGTCGGAGACCTGGTGCGGGTTGTGCACGGAGGGGTACTCCGGACCGAGATCATGCTCTGGAAGTGTCTCGGCCCGCGCGATCCGACCCAAACTGGCGACGTAGCGGGCGAATCGGTCGAGATGACCGACGCCCGCAGCCCGCGCAGCTTCGGCGTCGCCAACGACGACGAGCGCGGCTCGCGCCCGCGTGATCGCCACGTTGAACAGGTTCGCGGTCGATCGGAGGAAGCCCGCAGCGCGATCGACCGGGCCGCCGGAGATCGTTGGCGAAAAGACCATCAGGTCGCGCTCGTCGCCTTGGAACCGATGGACGGTTTCCACGAGCAGGTCTGCGACGTCGAGTCGGTCCGAGATCTGTCGATCCTGCGCGATCATGTCGCGGATCCGGTTCACCTGGTCCCGGAAGGGAGCGATCACGCCGATCGAGCCCTCGTAACGCTGCTCGACCAGGATGCGCCGCACCTCTTCCACAACTCGCACCGCCTCCGCCTCGTTCCGGAGCCCGCCGCCGGCAGGCCGGACGCAATCGCCGCTCACCTGAACCCAGCGCACGGTGGGGCCCGCCGGATCCAAGGCGCGAAGGACGCTCAACCGTGTCGCTACCCGCAACCGCCCCTCGTAGAACTCGTCGTTCGAGAAGCCGATGATGTCGGGATGGGACCGATGGTGGTCCCGAAGGAGGATCAGGTCCTCGCCTCTGCACAGGCCGCTCGCCAGGTCGAAGAGCGAGTTCACCGAGTAGCCCCATCTCAGATGCTCGACCAGGTCGTGCTTCTCCAGCAACTGCTGATCTCGGGACCGACTCAGCGAACTGATGTGCTTGAGCTGGTTGGGATCGCCGATGATCACAGCCCGCTTGGCACGGAACAACAGCGGGATCGCAGAGGCGATATCGCACTGGCTCGCCTCGTCGATGACGAGGAGGTCGAAAACGCCGGGTTCCAAAGGGATTCGGCCCTTTGCCGAGAGCGATGTGACCGCCCAGCAGGGGAGGATCGATACCACTTCTTGCGACGTCTGGTAGTAGCGTGCCCACACCTGCTTCGAGGACTGGCCGTCCTCGCCCTGGCCTTGCACAAGGAGTTGGAGCACGGACACGTACTCGGCGAGCAGCCGGCGAGCCTCGGTCGAGAATTCGGAAGGCTGGACCCGCAGCCAGGCGCCCCAAAGGCGAGCCGAGACGTCCTCGAGGGCGGCCCGCTGCTCGAGTTCGGCACCCATGATGTCTTCGAGGGTCCGCGCGGCGCCGAGTTCCTCGAGGCTGCGGTGGTAGCCCCTAGAACCGGTGAGGGCATCGATCCGACAACGCAGCTCGGCGAGCGCTTCGACCCAGGATCGGCGGTTGCGTTCATCGGGATCGGTTCCGGGAAACTCCAGTGCAAGAAGTGAGGCCGTCTCCCGGAGCGTCTCCGCCCGCGCCTTCGCCGTTTCCAGACGGGCGCGACGCAACCACCGCCAGAACAGGCGTTCGACGAACCCCGCGCGGTTTCGATCCAGAGCCTCCAGCGACTCTAAAGCCTCATCCGCCACGGCGACGAGCGGCTCGACCTCGATCTCTCGGCTGTCCGCGAAGAGCTCCGGCCCGAGGAGGTGACGCGCGTCCTCAGCATCCTGTTCGAGCCGGTCCACGAGGTTGCGCAGCTCGATTAGTTGCTCACGCTCCTTGTCCAACTCGCTCAGCCTGCGGCGGACCTCCTGGAGGGCCAGACGCGCCTCGTCGTGATGACGGCGATCTTCGGGCGTGGCGGTGACCGCCAGCATCCGGGTGACGTACTCCTTCAGTCGGTCGAGGTACGCGCTGGCGCCGAGCCTCAGCAGGAATGGGCGCGCTCCCAGCGCGTTTACCCGCTGCTCCACGACATCCACCGCCTTGTTGTTCTTGCTCGCGAAGAGCACCCGCAACCCGTTTCGGGCGGCGTTCACCAAGATCGCTGAAACGACTTGCGACTTGCCGGTTCCGGGTGGGCCGGTGATCACTGTGAGCGGGCGATTAAGAGCGGACACGACAGCGTCACGCTGCTCGGTGTTGAGGGGCAGGACTTCAAGCAGCGGCCCCGGCTCGTCGCCGTTCTTCTGATCCGGGATCTCTCCCGTGACCCAGCTTCGCAGGGCGGACGCCTCAGTCAGCGCCTCCTTGCGGCGCGCCAGTTCGCCCAGCTCCGTTTCGAGTCCGCGCGTGTACGGCGAGCGCTCCGTAGTCACCAGCACGAATCGGTCCAGGACAGCCACACTCGGCAGCTCGTCGAAGCGTCCGCCCCCACCGTCCTCGGCGCCAACCCACTCTACCCAGTGCCACTCCGGCCTCGAGCTGCGCAGCCGTAGGGCGAGCTCGTCGAGTTCGGGAGGCTCCTCGGTGACCTGGTCGAGGCCAAGATGCCGTTGGAGCTCCAGGACGCTCTCCATGGCCGTGTGCTTCGGCTCTCCACTCAGGGAGCCCATCGCCTCGACGTTTACCGAAGGCGAATCCTCGATCAGCACCGACAGACCGCGCGACCGGAAGTCGGAGGGGTCGACCGTCCATACGAGCAGGGGCTGGATCATCCCGAACTGGGAGCCGCGCTTGGATCTTCGTCGCACATAGACAGCTGGGTAACCGATCCGCAGCGCTCGCGGTGAGCGGTGCGCCGCGCAGGACGCGAGGAGGCGGCGTGCTATAGCCGGGAGTTCGAGCACGCCATCGGGCTCGAGCTCGGCGGGAGTCCCGGGCAGTAGTGCGTACTCCAGGTCGCTGAAGCTGCTGGCATAGACGCTCACGCCGTCGTTGTCGCCCTCACCGATACAGTCGAGGTAGTAGCGGCAAAGGCGGTGCGCTGTAGTCTCGGGCAACGCCTGCTGGGTCCCCTCTTCTGCGTGTTTCTCTTCGAGCGACTCGAGCAGGAACCAGCAGTAGTTCCGATCCTGGACCAGCCGCGTCTTCAGCGGACCGTACAGAGACGTGTTGATCAGCTTCCGATCGACACCGAGAGCAGCTGCGAGTTCTCGGGCCTTCATTCCGGGGTGTCGGCCGAGGTGGGCGATGATCCGATCCTCGAGCGTCGCGGGGTGTTCTGCCTGTTCCGGAACCTGCGCTGGACTGCGACCTTCTCCTTGCGGCACCGATGACCCCCCTCTGATCCACGAACGACGTTCTCGACCCCCGACGACCGGTCCCTACCCCGACCCGACCATCAGGTCAAGGAGGGTTCCGCCGAACTGGCGAATGGTAGCGTGTGCGGGCCTCGAAGGCAGGGCGCGGCGGCTGCGGCCGCGTCGGCGACATGCAATCGCCCGCGCCCTCGTCGCTTGCTGGCGTCTGGGATAGCGTGAGGGTCGCCATCTCGTGGCGCACTGAGTCCGATGCCTGTTCCGGATTCTGTCCGGGCGCGGCGTTGGCCGACCGCCGCGCGAGACCTATGTTGGCTCGCCCGATGAAGATCGTCCTCGCCCAGCCGCGCGGCTTCTGCGCCGGAGTCGACCGCGCGATCGAGATCGTGCGGGTCGCGCTCGAGCGCTTCGGCGCCCCGGTGTACGTCCTGCACGAGATCGTGCACAACCAGCACGTGCTGCGGGAGCTGTCCGCGCTCGGCGCGGTGTTCGTCGAGACGCTCGACGAGGTGCCGCAGGGCGCGGTGACGGTGTTCAGCGCGCACGGCGTCGCCGAGGCGGTGGTCGAGCGGGCGCGGGAGCGCGGCCTGCGCATCGTCGACGCGACGTGCCCGCTCGTGACGAAGGTCCACGTGCAGGCGCAGCACTACCACGCGGGCGGCCGCGAGGTCGTGCTCATCGGCCACGAGGGGCACCCCGAGGTCGAGGGCACGAAGGGGCGCATCCCCGGGCCGGTGCACGTGATCGGCACGGTGGCCGAGGTCGAGACGCTCGAGGTGCGCGACCCGGACCGGCTCGCGTACGTCACGCAGACGACGCTCAGCGTCGACGACACGCGCGAGGTGATCGAGGCGCTCGTCCGGCGCTTCCCGAACGTGCGCGGGCCCGACCTCAAGGACATCTGCTACGCGACGCAGAACCGCCAGAACGCGGTGCGCGCGATGGCCGGCGAGATCGACCTCCTGCTCGTCGTCGGCTCGCGCAACAGCTCGAACTCGAACCGTCTGCGCGACCTCGGCGAGCGCTCGGGGAGCGCCGCGCACCTGCTCGACGGTCCCGACGAGATCGACCCCGCCTGGCTGCGACCGGGCATGCGCATCGGCATCACCGCCGGCGCGTCCGCTCCCGAGGAGCTCGTCCAACTCATCGTCGAGCGCCTGCGCGAGCTCGGCGCCGACTCGGTCGAGACGCTGCCGGGCGAGCCGGAGGACGTCGTCTTCAGCCTGCCGCCCGAGCTCGCGGGCTGAAGAGCAGCGACAGGCACGTCGGCCCCGCTTCGGCCTTCGCGAGCTCGTCCAGCTCGATCGGCACGACGCGATGACCGGCGCCGGCGAGCAGCTCCGCCGTGCGCGGATGCTCCGCCGGCACGATCACGCCGCCGTCGAGCGCGACGACGTTCGCGCCGAACGGCTCCTCGTCGGGCGCGGCCAGCACCCGTACGCCGCGGACGCGCTCGAGGCTCACCCACCGCGGCCGCGCGAGCAACGTGTCGTCGTCGAGCCGCGTGCACGCCGTCTTCAGGTGCAGGCAGCCGCGCACCTCGACCGCCTTGACCGCGAGACCGTGCGGGAGCACGCGGTGCGCCAGCTCGCGCAGCCCCGCGTGGTTCGTGCGGCTCGACCAGCCGACGTAGAGCGTGTCGCCCATGCGCAGCACGTCGCCGCCGTCGAGCGTCGTCCCCTCGCTCATGCGCTCGATCGGCCGGTGCTGCGCGAGCGCGGCCGCGACGGACGCGCTCTCCGCGCGACGCGACGGCGCCCCCATGTTCGGCACGATCGCGACGTCGTCGAGCACGACCGCCGCGTCCTCGACGAACGCTGCGTCCGGCTGATCGGCGAGCGGCGGGAGCGCGAGGATCGTGCAGCCGAGCGACTCGAGCGCGGCGACGTACGCCGCGTGCTGCGCGAGCGCGCGCTCGACGTCGATCGGCCGGCGCGCGACGTGCGTCAGCTCGCAGCGCGCGAGCGACGCGTCCGGCGGCCGCACGATCGCGACGAGGCTCATCGCTCCTCGCGCGCCGCGGCCTGTTCCTCTGCGCGCGCCGCCTCGAGCCGTTCGCGGTAGCGCCGCACCAGCGGGTCGTCCGCGAGCTCGGGGCGCGCGTGGAGCACGTGCTCCGCCTGCTCGCCGATCCACGGGACGTCGAGCGCGGGAGCCTGCGCGGCATCCCCTCCTTCGCCCGGCGCCGCGTCCGCGCGCCGCAGCGCCGCAGCGGCCGCGAACGCCTGGTGCGCGAGCACGATCTCGCGGTCGAGCGCGCGCGTGACGTCGACGGGCCCCGCCTCGTGCTCGTGCGCTGCGGGCAGCTCCTCGAGCGCGCTCGTGACCCCGTCGATCGCGCGCGACGCCGCGGCGAGGTGCAGCGTCCCGATCGTCTCGTACACGTCGGTCGCGAGCGCGCGCCGCGTCGGATGGTTGCGGCGCAGCGCGAAGAGGCGGAAGGGGTGGATCTGCGTCCACGGCACCGCGAGCGCGGCCTCGCAGTCGCGCAGGCCGGCCTCGACGTCGCCGGCGAGACGGTGCGCGCGCGCCCGCAAGAGCCAGTACACCGGGTAGCGCGGGTCGAGCTCGAGCGCGCGGTCGAGCGCGGCGAGCGCCGCGGCCGCGTCTGCGCGTCGCGTGTGCTGGTAGCCGAGCTCGCCCCACGCGTCGCCGTCGTCGGGCCGCAGCTCGAGCGCGCGCTCGTAATCGGCCAGAGCCTCGTCCGCCAGAGCCGGGTCCGCCAGAGCCGGGTCGGCCAGAGCCGGGTCGGCCAGAGCCGGGTCGGCCAGAGCTGGGTCGGCCAGAGCTGGGTCGGCCGGCGCCGCGTGGCAGCGCGCCGCGCCGCGCAGCAGGTGGGCGCGGTACCCGTCGGGGTCGAGCTCGAGCGACAGGTCGCACGAGCGCAGGGCGCCCTCGACGTCGTCGCGGGCGATCTGCTCGGCCGCGATGTCGATCAGGTAGTGTGCGAGCGTCTCGCGCCGCGAGAGCGAGACGAGGAACTGCCCGCCGTCGCGGTCGCGCTCGCTGAAGAACCACGCGTCGGGGCGGCCCTGCGCCTCGAGCCGCGCCGTGGTCGGCTCGAGCTCGATCGTCCGCTCGCCGTCGTCCCAGCGCACCGCGAGGTGGAACGGCATCGCTACGGCGGCGAGCGGGAGCCCCACGCGCTCGGCGACGGCGAGGTACAGGAGCGAGAGCCCGACGCAGTTGCCGCGGCGCTCGGCGAGCACGTACGGGAGGTGGCGGGTCCCGCTCTCGAGCTCGCCGGCGGCGCGGAAGCCGTGCTCGGCGTACAGCGACCAGACGAACGTCCACGCGCGTTGCGCCGGATCGGTCTCGGCGGCGCAGCGCGCGCGCACGTCGCGCGCGATCGCGTCGAGCTCCGCTCGCGCCGCGGCGACGTCGACGTCGGGGTCGAGCACGCGCGCGCCGAGCAGGGCGGCGACGCCGAGGTCGATCTCGTCCTCGGGCAGCGCGGCGACCTCCTCGAGCGTCGCGCACGCGAGCCCGGCGCGACCCGCGTTCGCGAGCGGCTCTTCGCCCGCGCACGCGGCGCAGGCGGCGAGCGCCGCCAGCGCGGCGAGCCGCGCGGCGCGGATCACTGCGCCGAACCGGCGCTCGCGCGCCAGGCGCGGGCCAGCTCGACGAACCGCTCGCCGATCTCGGGACCGTACGCGGTGCCCCGCGCGACCAGGCGCTCGTACTCGGCGGGATGGGTGCGCTCCATCCACGCGTAGAAGCGTTGCTGGCGCTGCAGCGCCTCCGAATCGACCGCCGCCTTCCCGGTCCAGAGCACGGCGAAGCGTGCTTCGTCGCTCACCTGGAACGCGACCGGCTGCACGAGCGGCGGGATGCCGAGCGCCGCGATGAACTCGTTGTTCGCGGTCATCACCGCGCGCACGACCGCTCCGTCGGAGTCGATCTGCGCGATCTGCCGCCGCGCCCCGCGCGCCGCGTCGTACGCGTACAGCCGGCGGATCTGCTCGTGCCCGCGCGCGATCAGCTCGCGCTCGATGTAGATCTTCGCGTCGGGCTCGAAGAGCTCGACGACCGCGTCGACGTCCCCCGCGTTCGCGGCGCTCTCGTAGTCGCGCAGGAGCGCCACGTGGCTCGTGCTCGCGCAAGACGCGAAGAGCAGCGCGGCGAGGGCCGGGAGGACCCGCATCAGCACCACGAGTTGTTCAGCACCTCGCCCATGCCGCCGGCGCCGGGCACGATGTAGCCGTTGTCGTCGAGGCCGCGCTCGCGGTCCCAGCACGATCCCGGCCGCGCCGCGAGCACGTCGGCCGGCGACAGGCCGCGGTCGAGGCGGGCCGTGTACACGACGACGTCGGGCACTCCCTCGGTCACCGCGCGCAGGTACTCCGGCGTCGCGATCATCGGCATCGAGATGATGCGCGCAGGCGGCCCCGACAGCTCGGCGTAGTGCCGCACGGCGCGCACCGTCGTCGCGCCCGTCGCCCCCATCGGATCGGGCAGGATCAGGATCGCGCCCTCGATCGAGCCGCCGATCTTGCTGCCGGAGAGGTCGACGCCGACGACGCGGCCCTGCTCGTCCGACACGCGCGACATCGTCAGGTGGTCGAGGCGCACGCGCTCGCCGGGCAGGAGCGACGTGAGCATCTCGAAGCACACCTGCGACGGCACGATGCCCGCGCGGATCACGTCGACGATGACGACGTCCTGGTTCGGGTCGACGACCGGCCCGCGGTACACGCCCGCCGTCGGGTGTTGCTCCGCCATGCGTGTGGGGACCTCGACCTGGACGCGCGGGAACTCGTTCCCCGCGACGGTGATCATCATCCCGCGGTAGATCGTGCGCAGGATCGACACGATCTCGGGGTGGCGCACCTCGGCGCTCGACAAGCGCGCGAGCAGCGTCAACAGGTGCAGGTTGTTGAGCACGTGCACGCGCTCGCCGTAGTCGTGCGCGAGCTCCCACCCGCCGAACCGGGTCGCTTCCTCGCCGCTCGGGCGGCGTCGGGCGGGCTCGAGCTCCAGCGCCATCTCGTCTCCCTCGCTCCCTTCGTCGACGTCCGCGCTCACACCGTCGCCGAGCGCACGCCTTCGACGAGCGCCTCCACGAGCCGCGGCACCTGCGCCTCCGGCGTCGAGCACAGCGCGACGCGCACGGCGCCGTGCAGCGGCACGACGAAGACGCCGAGCTCCTTCATCCGCTCCGCCGTCCGCTGTGCGTTGGGCGTGAACACCGACACGAAGAAACCGCTCTCGTAGCGCGGATAGCGCAGGTCGGCCTCGCGCGCGAGCTCGTTGAACGCCGCGACGCGCGCGTCGAGCAGCCGCGTGAGGCGCAGGCGGTCCGCGTCGCAGCGCGCGCGCAGCTCGGGGTCGGTCAAGAGCTCGGCCACCGCGATCATCCCGAGGTGGTTGCAGTTCGACCACGTGCCGCGGCACGAGAAGCCGAGCGCGTTGCGCAGGAGGCCGAGCTCCTGTTCGTCGCGGTGCGACGCGACGAGCGCGCCGACGCGTGCGCCGTACTGCGCGAACGCCTTGGACGCGCTCCATGCGACGAGCATCGTGGCCTTCTCGACGATGAGCGACGCGAAGCGCTGCCACTGCGCGGCTCCCGGCGGCGCGAAGCGCGCGTAGGCGAGGTCGAGCAGGAACGCGACGGGGCCGCGCTCGCCCGCCGCGCGGACGATGTCCGCCGTGCGCGCCCACTCCCGCTCGTCCATCGAGTAGCCGGTCGGGTTGTGGCACGGCGTGTTGAAGACGACGAGCGCGCGGCCCTGCTGCTCGAGGTGCTCGTCGAGGAGCGCCTCGAAGGAGTCGAGATCGAGCGCGCCCCGCTGGTCGTACATCGGGAACGTCTCGACCGCGCGCCCGGTGTGCGTCGCGATCGTGTCGTACGGGCCCCAGCGGAAGGACGTCGTGATCAGCTTCTGGCCGGGCTCGAGGAAGTTGACGATCGCAGCGTAGAGCGCGCCCGTGCCGCCGGGGGTCGCGACCGCGGCGGACGTGCGCGCGATCGGCCGGTCGCCGTACAGGTCGCCGACGACCGCCTCGAGGAACTCCTGCGGGCCGGCGATCGGCGCGTACGCCGCTGCGCGCTGGAGCGGGACGCGCTGGAAGGCGTCGGACACCGCCGGCATGACCGAGAGGCCGCCGTCGTCGTCGATCAGCGCCCCGATGCTCGCGTTCAGGACGTCCTCGCCGGCCTTCTGGCGCCGCATGGCCTCGCCGTGGATCGAGAAGATCGGATCGTCGCCGGGACGGATCGCGCTGCCGGTGGCCAAGGCGTGGAATGGGGTCAGGGTCGGGGGTCGGCTCAAGGGGTCTCCGGCACGCGCGTGCGGCGCCTCCGGCCGTCGATTCGGGAGGGGCGCCGCGAGGGCGCACCATGATAGGCGCGGCCCGTCCCTGCGGGAAGGCGACGCTGCGGCGGACCGAGCGCCCTTTCCGCGGCCCGAGCGGGGATCGAGCGCCGCCCGGCACTACGATCCGCCGGCTCCGAGCCCCCGCGCACCCGATGCAGTCCCTCCATACGCTCTTGCTGGCGGCGCTCGCCGCGCTCCTGCCAGCGGCGCTCGCGGCGCTCCTGCCGGCGGCGCTCGCCGCGCTCCTGCCGGCGGCGCTCGCCGCGCCTGTGCCGGCGGCGCTCGCCGCGCACGCGCGCGCCGCCGACGACGGGGAGCACGGGGCGCTCGCCTGGTTCGAGGGCGACTTCGACGCCGCGCGCGCCCTCGCCGAGCGCGAGGGGCGCATGCTCTTCCTCGACTTCTTCACGCCGTGGTGCGAGTGGTGCGTCGTGCTCGACCGCCAGGCGTTCTCCGACCCGCGCTCGGTCGCCGCGACGAGCGACGTCGTCTGTCTCGCGCTCGACTCGGAGAGCGAGAGCGGCCGCCCGCTCGCCGAACGCTACGCCGTCGTCGCGTACCCGACGCTCGTCTTCCTCGACCCCGACGGCTCGCCGCGCGACCGCATCGACGGCTACGTCGACGCGGAGACGTTCTTGCGCGAGCTGGCGCGCATCGAGCGCGACGAGGGCACGGTCGGCGCGGACGAGCGCGCGGTCGCCGCGGATCCGCAGAGCCTCGAGCTGCGCTACGCGCTCGCGACCCGCCTGCGCGCGTTCGGCGACGAGGCGGGCTACAGCGCGCAGCGCGACGCGATCGCGGCGCTCGATCCCGAGGGTACATCCGCGGTCTGGCGCCGCATCGTGGTCGACGAGCGGCGCCGCGCGATGCAGGCGATCCTGCGCGACATGGCGGCCGAGGCGGACACCGCGCCGCTGCGCGCGTTCCTCGCGGACGAGACGCTCCCCGAGATCCTGTTCGAGGGCTGGCTGCGCGTCGCCGAGCTCGAAGACCACCTCGAGCAGTTCTCCGCGACGGACGAGGAGGAGCTCGGGCACCGTCGCCTCGCGCTCGACGCGTACAAGCGCGCGTGGACGCACTGCCCCGCCGAGCGCGTCGCCGAGCTCGGCAACCGGATCGCGTTCTACCTCTGGCACGACCGCGATCTCCTGCCGCCCGAGGACCGCGTCCTCGCGCTCTCGATCGCCCGCCGCGCGGCCGCCGCCGCCCCCGACGACCCCGACGTGCTCGACACGCTCGCGTGCTGCCTGCACGCCGCGGGCGAGCGCGCCGAAGCGCTCGCGACGATCCGCCGCGCGATCGAGCTCGAGCCCGACGAGCCCGCCTGGCGCGAGCGCCTCGAGGAGCTCGCGCGCTCGACGGACGAGTAGCGTCGGCGCACGAGTAGCGCCGTCGGACGGCGTCAGCGCGGCGTCGCGGCGGTCGGGTCGACGATCGGCTCGGGCTCGTAAGCGTCGCCGCTGGCGAGCTGTTGCACGAACAGGAGCGCGTCCTTCTGCTCCCAGGTCAGATCGCGGCGGCGGTACGTGCGCTCGTCGGCGTAGCGGATGCCGTGCAGCGTGAGGTAGCGGTCGTAGTGCGACGCCGCCTCGAGCGATCCGTGCACGATGCGCGACGTCACACCGGCGAGGTAAGCGAGCTCGGCGTCGAGCGGATCGTACGCGAGCCCGGCGAGCGCTTTGTCGCGCGCGCTTTGGCGGCGGTCGGTGCGGCTCAGCCGGCGCACGTCGCTCGTCACCTCGTCCGCACCCTCGCGGTCGGGCCACGTGAGCCACGCGTCGGCGTACGCCGCCCGGGCACGCGCGTCCTGCGCGACGCGCCAGGCGACGAGCTCGCCGACTTCCGCGTCGAGGCGCGCGCTGAACAGGACGCGGTGCATCTGCGCCGCGAGCCGTCCGCGCTCGATCATCGATGCGGAGAGCCGCGCGGTGCGCTCCTGCGCCGGCTGGACGCGGCGCAGGTCGAGGAGCGCCCGGACCGCCTCGTCGGTCGGCCCCGCCTGCGCGGGCCAGCCGGGCTGCTCGCGCAGCGCCTCGAGGTCCTTGTACAGCGCGCGCAGGATCGAGGCCGCGAGGTCGACGCGGAGCGCGACGTTCTCCGTCTCGTCGGGGCTCAGCACGACGAAGCCGTCCGCCGCGGCGGCGAGCACCGCGACGCCGTCGCGGAGCTGCTCCGCTTCGTGCTCCCAGCCCTCGAGCAAGCCCATGCGCACGCGGAAACGCGTGTCGAGGTGCATCCGCGCGAACGCGCGCGCCGCCGCGTCGTCGCGCTCGATCGCCTCGTCCGGATGGAGCAACGCGCGCCGGAACGCGTCGTGGAGCGCGCCGAGCGTCGGCTGCGCCGCCCCGTCGATCAGGTCGAAGTAGCCGCGCGAGCGATACGCGCCCTTCGTCGAATCGACGAGGATCGCGACGCTGCGCTCGAGCTCGGCGAGCTCGTCGAGGAAGGCCTGCTCGGCTTCGTCGGGCGTGCGGAAGAGCCGCAGGATCTCGCCCAGAACGGGCTCGCGGCCGAACCCCGGCCGGCCGTCGGGCGCGAGCGGACGGCCGTCGGCCGCGTCGAGCGTCGACGCGAGCGGCGTGATCGAGAGGGTCGACGTGGTCGACAGCGTCGACAGGGTCGACGTGACCGGTGTGGCGAGAGCCGCCAGCGGGGCCAGCAGGAGGGACGCGAACATGGTGCTTGCTCCAGGTGTCGAGGTGCACCCGGAGCGCCCGCGGTCGCGACGCACCCCCATTCGGCGGCTCCCCTCGAGCCGCCGGCGGCGCCGCTTGCCTTCCCCACGGGCCCCCCCCGGGCCGTGGACGCTTCATCGGAGCCCGCTCGCCCGCGTCTGAAGACGATCAGGCGAACGGTCCGCCCGCGGGCGGGCCGGGGAGCGGATCCCGGCCCGCGCGGCCCGTCCCGGCGCCTGTCCCGGCGCTCGCGCCGCGCGCGCGCCGGGCGAGGAACACGAGGCGCGAGCACTGCCCGAAAGCGAGGCCGCTCGCACGGGCGAGGCGCAGCGGGTCGGAGGCGGCGAGCGCGCCGAGCGTGCGCACGCCGGCGCGGCGCAGCGCATCGAGCGCCGCCGCGCCCAGGCCGTCGAGCGCGTCGGCGCGCAGCTCGTCCGGCGCGTCCGTGCGCGGCTCGCGGGCCGCGACGCCCGCGGGCGGCCGCGGCAGCAGCACTTCCGGCTCCCGACGCGCCGGCCCGGCGCCGGCGGGCGCACCGGCGCGCACCGAATCGACATCGAGAGCGGCATCGAGATCGGCATCGAGAGCGGCGTCGGCGCGCTCGCTGGCCTCCTGCGCCGGCTCGTCGCCACCGCCCGCTTCGTCGCGCGTGCGCCACGCGGCCAGCACGGCGTCGAGCATCGGGCGCGGAGCGACGGGACGCTCGGCGCGCGCGGGCACGGCCGCGGGCGCCGCGCTCTCCTCGCACTGCACGTCCTCGCCCGGCTCGTCGAGCGCTTCGTCGACCGGTTCGTCGCCCGCCTCGTCGTCCAGCGGCAGCTCGACCAGGCGCGCGCGCAGGGCGCGGGATTCGGCGAAAAAGCGCCGGACCCGCGCCGGCCCGGACTCGAGTACGTCGGCGAGCTGCGTGGGCTCGAGCCGCTCGAGCTCGTCGAGCGTGCGGCAGCCGGCTTCGCGCAGACGCTGCAGGGTCGCCGGGCCGTCCGCGTGGAGGTTGCAGAGCAGGGCGAGTGCGTCCAAGGTTCAGGCTCCGCGGGCCGGGTCGGTTCGGGACGGCGCGGTTCGGGACGGCGCGGCGGCCGCGGCGAGCGCCTCGTCGCGGCCGAGCGAGCGCACCTCGTGCGCCAGGGAGGCGAAGTCCGCCGCGGCGCGCGCGCGCGGGTCGAGCACCTGGACCGGCGCACCGTACGCCGCCGCCTCGCGCAGGCGCACGCTCGTGCGGATCGCCGTGTCGAACATGAGCGGGCCGAAGCGCGCGTGCATGCCGACGAGCACCTCGCGCGCGAAGCGCGTGCGGCGGTCGAACAGCGTCGCGAGCACGCGCAGCTCGGGCCGGCGGCCGAGCTCGAGCGCGCGCTCCGCGAACAGCGCGCTCGCGCGCAGGGCGCCTTGCAGCGCGAACGCGCCCGTTTCGACGACGAGCACGAGGAGGTCGGCCGCGCGCAGCGCGTTGGCGCACAGGACGCCGTCGGCGCGCGGCGGGCAGTCGATCACGACGCGATCCCAGCCGGCGCCGGAGGCGCGCAGCGCCGCGTCGAGCGCGCGCTCGGGTCCGAGCGAGCGCTCGGCCGTCTCCTCGAACGCCCCGAGCTCGAGCTGCGCGGGGCAGAGCTCGAAGCCGCCGGGGACGGACACGCTCGCCGCCGCGAGGTCCGCCTCGCCGCGCAGCACCTCGAGCGTGCCGGGGCCGGTCGCGACAGACGCGTCGCGGCCGAGGCCGAGCGTCGCGTGCGCCTGCGGATCGAGGTCGACCAGCAGGACGCGCTCGCCGAGCTGCGCGAGCGCGGCGGCGAGGTGGATCGCCGTCGTCGTCTTCCCACAGCCGCCCTTCTGGTTCGCGAGAGCGAGGACCCGCATCGACCGCCCTTATCCTCTTTCGCGGGACGCGGTTCAAGGGCGGCGCGGCGCGCCGAGCACGAGCGCGCGCTAGCGGAGCGCGCGGCGCGCCTTCTCGTAGAACGGGCGCGTGCCGCGCGCGACGTCGATCGCTCCCCACGTCGCGATCGCGCGCATCGACGTCGCGACCACGCAGTGCGGGTCCAACGTCGTCAGCGGGACGCGCTCCTGCACGCTGCGCGTGACCGCGTGGTCCTGCGGGATCCAGCCGACGAGCTCGGGCGCGTGGCCGAGGAAGCGCTGCGCGGCCGCGCGGAAGCGCTCCCAGCTCGCCAGCGCCGTCTCCTCGTCGATGCTGCGGTTGATCACGAGGCCGACGCGCACCTGCGGGTTGACCATCGTCGCGCGCTTGTAGAGCGCGTAGCCGTCCGACAGCGCCGTGACCTCGGGGTTCGAGACGAGCAGGAGCGTGCTCGCCGCCGCCAGGTGCGCGATCGTCGCGTAGCCGATGCCGGCGCCGTGGTCGATCACGAGCAGGTCGAAGCTCTGCTCGAGCGGCTCGAGGACGCGGAACAGCCGGTCGAGCTCGCGCCGCGTCGGGTTGGCGAGCGCGTGGCGGCCGACGCCGCCCGAGAGCAGATGCAGGCCGTGCGGGCCCTCGACGAGCGCGTCCTCGAGGCGCGCCTCGCCGGTCAGCAGGTGCCCCAGGTCGTAGCGCGGCGCCAGGCCGAGCAGCAGGTGGTCGTTCGCGAGACCGGCGTCGAAGTCGAGCAGACAGACCCGCTCGCCGCGGGCGGCCCGCAGGGCGGCGACGTTGGTCGCGAGGACGCTCTTGCCGGTGCCGCCCTTGCCGCTGGCGATGCACAGGACCCGCGCTCCGGCCGCTCCCTCCCCTTCGGTACGGCCTGTCGGTGACGGGCGGCGGCCGGCGCGCAGCCGAGCCCACGAACGCACGGTGTCGAGCATCAGTTGTTCGCCGGTCCCCTAGTTCGGCGCGCCATCATGACGGGCGCACGCCGCGCGTCAACGCGTCGTCGGCCGATTCGGGCGCAGTCGCGGGCCGAA
Organism: uncultured Planctomycetaceae bacterium; assembly: GCA_964528575.1. Classification (GTDB taxonomy): domain Bacteria; phylum Planctomycetota; class UBA1135; order UBA1135; genus CAZGTQ01. The sequence continues at coordinate 17,362 of CAZGTQ010000061.1, forward strand.
AGGCGCGCGGCGGGCGGCGCGCAAAGGATAGGGCAGCGCGCGGCGGGCGGCGCGCAAAGGATGGAGAGCAGCGCGCGGCGGGCGGCCCGCCACCCCCACCCTCCGCCCTGCGGACCGGCGTCGGTGGCGGTCGGTGGCGGTCGGTGGCCGAAAAACGTCAGCGCAGCTCCATCGACTCGCCGATGCGATGGAGCTTCATCACGTTCGTGGTGCGGCTCCGGCCGGGCGGGACGCCGGCGACGAACGCGAGCGACTCGCCGTGCTTGGCGAGGCCGCGCTCGACCAGGAGGCGGGTCGCGACGCCCAGCATGCCCTCGAGCGAGAGCTCGCGGTCGCAGGGCAACGGCTGGACGTTCGCGAGGACCGCCATGCGGCGCAGCGTGCGCGCGTGCGGCGAGAGCGCGACGATCTTCGCCAGCGGGCGGTAGCGCGACAGCAGGCGCGCCGTGTAGCCCGACTCGGTGAAGCAGACGATGTGGCGCAGGCGCAGGGCCTCGGCCGCCTCGACGGCCGCATGGGCGGTCGCGTGCGAGAAGTCGACGCCGGCGCGCATGAAGTCGATGCGCGGGCGCTGGCGGAAGCGGGGGCTCGACTCGACCTCGCGGGCGATCCGCACCATCGTCTGGACCGCCTCGACCGGGTAGCTGCCGACGGCGGTCTCGGCCGACAGCATCACGGCGTCGGTGCCGTCCAGGACGGCGTTCGCGACGTCCGCCGCCTCGGCGCGGGTCGGGCGCGGGGCGTCGACCATCGACTCGAGCATCTCGGTCGCGGTGATCGTGAAACGGCCGCGCTCCAGCGCCTGCTGCAGCAGCGTCTTCTGGATCATCGGCAGGCGCTCGAGCTCGACCTCGACGCCCAGGTCGCCGCGCGCGACCATGATGCCGTCGGTCGCGTCGAGGATCGGGACGATGTTCTCGAGCGCGGCGGAGCGCTCGATCTTCGCGACGATCTGGCAGTCGGGGGCGAGCTCGCGCACCTGGCGGATGTCGTCGGCGTCCGCGACGAAGCTCACGCCGATCATGTCGACCTCGTGCTCGCGGGCGAATGCGAGATCCTCGCGGTCCTTCGCCGTCGGCAGGTCGATCTCGAGCTTCGTGTCCGGCAGGTTGACGCCCTTGCGGTCGCCGATCTTGCCGCCTTTGCGCACGCGCGCGCGCCACGCTCCCGCGCCCGGCGCGCGCGACTCGACGATCAGCTCGACGACCCCGTCGGCGAGGAAGATGCGGTGGCCGAGATCGAGCGCGTCCTGGAAGCCGGCGACGTCGAACGTGAGCTCGCCCTCGCGCGCCTCGCCCGCGCTCTCGCGCAGATCGAGCTCGTCGCCGCGCCGCAACCGCCGCAAGCCGCCCTCCATCGTGCCGAGCCGCAGCTTGGGTCCCTGGATGTCGGCGAGCACGCCGATGGCGACGCCGCGCTCGTCGGCCGCTTGCCGGATCGCGCGCAGCCGCCGCAGGTGGTCGTCGTGCGTCCCGTGGCTGAAGTTCAGCCGCGCGACCGACAGCCCCGCGTCGATCAGCTCGCCGAGGAGGCCCTCGGACGCGGGCCCGATGGTCGCGACGACCTTCGTGTTCGATCTCAGCACCGCCACCTTCAACCCCCCGAGCGCTCCGGCGACAACGGGCCACTCGTCGCGAGCGCGGTGCCGAGCGCGTACGCGACGACCGCGACGACCGAGACGGCGCGGAAGCCGCTCTCCATCGCGATGACGATGCACAGGATCGAGCCGACGACGCTCGCGGCCCCGTTCGCTCCCAGCGCCCACGGCACGAGCGGCGGCGCGAGGCGCCGCAGGCGCGCGAGACCGATCGGGAACGGCATGCCCATCAGGAAGTTGATCGGCGCGAGCAGCGCGACGACGACCGCGATGCGGCCGGCGAGCGGCAGGAACAGGAGCGCGTCGAGGACGAGCTCGAGCGCGACCGCGAGCAGCACGATGCCGAGCGCGAGCAGCGCGACGATCGCGCGCAGCCGTCCGGCCGGCCGGTCCATGAAGCGCCGCGCGTACAGGCTGCCGAGCCCCGCGAAGAACAGGAAGCACGACAGCACGACGGTCAGCGAATACGTGGGGTGGCCGAGGAACAGCACGAGGCGCTGGATCGTGCTGATCTCGAGGAACATGAAGCCCGCGCCGAGCCCGAGGAAGTACGCGAGGTGGCGGCCGGCGTGGGCGCCGCGCAGGCCCTTGCTGCGCAGGAACGCGAGCGGCAGGAGCACGAGCAGCGCGGTCAGGACCGACGTCTGCACGAGCAGCGTGCCGAGGATGCGCAGGCCGATCGGTCCGCCGGTGAGATCGTGCCAGCCGCGCGTCTCGCTCGCCTCGCTCCAGAGCGCCGACCACGAGTGGAAGTTGAAGAAGAACGGCGAGTCGTCCGAGACCGGCGCGACCTCCCAGCGGTACGCGTCGTAGAACTCCTCCTCGGTGCCCGCGTCGATCGCGGCCGCGAGGTGCGCGAACTCGTTCTTCGCCGCGCCGTCGGACGCGGCGCCGGGCAGGTACATCACGCGGTAGCCCGGCACCTGGTCCGCCTGGCGGTAGTAGGCGATCGACTCCGCCGGCAGCGGATCGAGCGAGAACACGCAGCCGGAGAAGCGGATGATCTCGCCCGTCGCCGGATGCGGGATCTCGTGGAAGATCACCGCGGCGTGGTCGGACGGCCGCGCGACGCCGCGCCGGCGCAGCTCGCTCAAGGCGATCGCGAACAGCCGCAGGTTCTCGCGCGGCGGGTCGTACGCGAGCCGGATCATGCCGAGCGTGCCGCCCGGCGCGAGGTGGTCGAAGTACTCGCGCAGCGCTTCGCTCGTGTACAGGTACGACTCGGACAGCACGTACGCGCCCGCGTTGCCCGCGGTGTACGTGTCGGTGCCCGAGAGCTGGATCACGTCGAAGCGTTCGTCGAGCCGCCGCAGCGTGCTGCGCCCCTCGCCGACGCGCACCTCGACGCCCGGCCGGTGGTACACGTCGGCGTTGAACTCGCGCAGCTCCTCCCCGACGAGGCGCACCGTCTCCGGGTTGATCTCGATGCCGAGCACGTGGCTGACGCCCTGGTCGAGCGCGAAGCGCAGGTCGATGCCTCCGCCGATGCCGATCGCGAGCGCCTTCGGCCCCGCGGCGCCGGGATCGCGCTCCAGCTCCTGCCGGTGCGGCACGTACGCGAGCGTGTTGAGCGCGACCTTCGGCTCGAGCTCCCAGCTCGCGTCCGAGTGCATGACCGTGATCGCGTCGCCGTCCTGGTAGATGTTGATCCGCTTCGACTCGGGCAGCTCGACGAGGTCGAGGCGGCACAGCGACGACCAGCGCGAGAGCACGAGCTTCGCGCCGGGCTCGCTCGCGAGCTGCTGCGCCATCGCTTTCGTGCTCGAGACGCCGACCTCGAGCCAGTCGCGGCCGACCGCGAAGAGCACGAGCCCGGCGACGAGCGTGACCGCCGCGCCGACGCCTGCGACGCGCCGCCGCCCGCTCCGTTCGCTCCGTTCGCCCCGATCATCCTCGTCGCCCGCGGGGCTGCGCCCCGCGACGAACGCGAGCCCCGCCAAGGGCCCGGCCAGCGCGCACAGCACGAGCAGCCGCTCGCCGCCCAGCGCCGCGATCAGCGCGATGAACGCCCACGCTCCGACCGCGCTCCCGATCAGGTTGACGAAGTACAGCCGGTGCACGTCGCGCGCCGCGGACAGGCACAGCGTGATCACGAGCCCGCCGAAGAAGTACGGGACCAGCAGGTAGCTGTAGAAGACCGAGAGCGTGACGTAATCGCCCTGCGCGGTCATCTCCGCCGCGCGGTCGGCGGTCATCGACAGCAGTTGGTAGCCGGCGAGCGTCGAGACCGCGAACAAGGTCGAGCACCACGCCAGGCGCGCGCGGACGTCGCCGCGCAGCAGGCTCGGCCACACCGTGACGAGCGACCCGGCCGCGGCGAAGCCGAGCAGCGTCATCGTCACCACCATGTACGAATGGTGGTGCCACATCATCACCGACAGGATGCGCGTCTGCAGGACCTGCAGCGCGAGCACGGCGGCCGAGACCAGGAACAAGCCCAGGGCCGGCCACGGACCGCGCACGTCGGGGGGGGGCTCGCTGTGCGTGTTCATCCGGACGAAGAGAGCCGGGGAGCATACGGGCCCGCCCCGCGCGCCGTCTCCCCCACCACGAAAAAGAGCGGCGCGCTCTGCGCGGATCGGCGCTTCGCCAACCGCACTAGACCGCGCCGCACCAGACCGCGCCGCTCGGGACCTAGCCGTTCCAGAGCCCCGTCGACGCGTAGCGCTCGCCGGTGTCGCTGAGGATCGTGACGACGACCCGGTACTCCCCGCGCAACGCCAGCGTGCGCGCCGCGTGGACGTACGCGCCCGAGGACGGGCCGACGAAGAGCCCGCGGCGCGCCAGCGCGTGGCACGACGCGACGACCTCCTCGCTCGACACCGGGACGTGCTCGTCGATCAGGCGCTCGTCGAGGATCGCCGGGACGATGGCCCCGGGGCCGAGCGGCTTGAGCCCCTCGATGCCGGGGAACAGCTCCGGAGCGACGCACGCGATCCGCGCGCGCGGGTTCGCCTCGCGCAGCCGCCGGCCGACGCCGGTCAAGGTCCCGCCGGTCCCGACGCCGGCGACGAACGCGTCGGGCGGCCCGCCGGTGGCGCGCTCGACCTGCGCGAGCAGCTCGGCGCCGGTGCTCTCGTAGTGCGCGCGCCAGTTCTCGTCGTTCGCGTACTGGGTGCAGTACCAGTAGCGCTCGGGCTCGCTCTCGGCGAGCCGCTTCGCCTCGCGCAACGCCGCGTCGTAGCCCTCGATCGCGTCGGTGAGCACGAGCTCGGCGCCGTGCGCGCGGATGCGCGCCAGCCGCTCGCGGCTCGCGTTCTCGGGCACGACGAGCGTGACGCCGACGCCGAGCGCGGCGCCGAGCATGGCGTACGCGATCCCGGCGTTGCCCGACGAGGAGTCGAGCAACCGCCGGCCGTTCGCGAAACGGCCCTCCTCGAGCGCGCGCGCGAGCATCCGCGCGACCGGGCGGTCCTTGATCGAGCCGCCGGGGTTGGTCGCCTCGAGCTTGGCGAACAGGCGCACGCCGCGCGGCAGGTCCCATTCGTCGAGCTCGATGAGCGGGGTCGAGCCGACGCTCGCGAGCAGGTCGCGCGCGCGGGCGGAGCGCGGGGGCGGCTGGGGCACGAGCAGGTCCGCGGTCGCGGACGCCTCGAACGCGGTGCCGGCGGAGGGACGGGCGCTCATCGTCAGCTCGCCGCGCAGAACTGCTCGTAGTCGACGTAGCCGGGGAAGCTCGCTCCCTCGGCGCAGTACGGGCACGCCGGGTTCGCGCCGAGCTCGAGCTCGGTGAAGCGCTGGCGCAGCGCGTCGTAGTGGATCAGCCGCCCGACGAGCGGGTCGCCGATGTCCAGCAGGATCTTGACGGTCTCGATCGCCTCGAGCGTCCCGACGACGCCCGGCAGCACGCCGAGCACGCCGGCCTCGGCGCACGAGGGCGCGAGCTCCGGCGGCGGCGGCTCTGGGTACAGGCAGCGGTAGCACGGCCCGCGCCGCTTGGGGTACGCGGGCCAGAACACCGAGACCTGGCCCTCGAAGCGGTAGATCGAGCCGTGGACGTTCGGCAGGCCGAGCTTCACGCACGCGTCGTTGACGAGGTAGCGCGTCGGGAAGTTGTCCGAGCCATCGACGACGACGTCCCAGCCGTCGAACACGCGCTCGACGTTCTTCGACGTGACGCGCTCCTCGTAGCCGACGACCTCGACGTCGGGGTTGAGCGCGAGCAGCGTCTTGCGCGCCGACGCGACCTTGGACGTGCCGACGCGCTCGTCGGTGTGCAGGATCTGGCGCTGCAGGTTGCTGCGGTCGACGACGTCGTCGTCGACGATGCCGACGCGCCCGACGCCGGCCGCCGCGAGGTAGAACGCCGCCGGCGAGCCGAGCCCGCCGGCGCCGAGCAGCAGCACGCTCGCGTCCGCGAGGCGCAACTGCCCCTGCTCGCCGACCTCCGGCATGAGCAGGTGCCGCCCGTAACGCTCGCGCTGCGCATCGGTGAGCACGCGCGGCCGCTCGACCGGCAGCCCCTCGCCCTTCCAGCGGTTGAAGCCGCCCGCGACCGAGCGCACGTCGCCGTAGCCGAGCTGGCGCAGCCCCTCGGCCGCGAACAGGGAGCGCACGCCGCCGGCGCACATCACGAGCACCGTCGCGTCCTTGTCGGGCACCGCGTCCTCGACGCGCAGCTCGAGGAAGCCGCGCACGAGCCGCTCGGCGCCCGGCGGGCTGCCCTGGGCGACCTCGTCGGGCTCGCGCACGTCGATCAGCACGGCGCCCGAGCGCACCAACGCGGCCGCCTCCGCCGGCTCGACCTCGGGGATGCTCGCGCGCAGCTCGGCGAGCCGCCGGTCCTTCGCCTTCATCGCGGCCCCCGGCCGCCCGCGACCGCGGGCACGATCGAGAGCACGTCGCCGTCGGCGACCTCGGTCTCGAGCCCGGAGAGCGCGCGGACGTCGCGGCTGCCGACGAAGACGTTGACGAAGCGGCGGATCTCGCCGTCCGCGTCGAACAGGTGCGGCGCGATGCCCTCGTGGCGCGCGGACAGGTCGCGCAGGCAGTCGCGGACCGTCGCGCCGCTCGCACCGACCTCGTCGGCGCCCGAGGTGAACGAGCGCAGGGGAGTGGGGATGCGCACGGTCGCGTTCTTCACGGACGTATTCTTCATGAGCGGACCTTCTCTTCGCGGAACGCGCCCTCCTCGAGGCGCCAGGAGCGCAGCTCGCGCACGCCGCCCGCGTGCACCGACGCGATCACGTACGACCAGCCGGGCCACGCGGCGCGCAGGTCGGTCTCGGACGGACGCGCGGGGCTGTCGGGGTGCGAGTGCCAGATCCCGACGATCTCGAGCCTGTCGTCGCGCGCCGCGTGGTCGGTCGCGACGAAGTCGGCCGGGTCGAGCTCGTAGCGGTCCTGGGCGCGCTCCTCGTTCAAGTTGCGCGCCTGGACGACGCGCTCGACGATCGCGACCGGCATGTCGGCCCCGTCGAGGCCGATGGCTTCGCGCGCCTCGCGGGCGCAGGACTCGAGACGGCCGACGAGCAGGCCGCACGTCTCCAGCGGATATCCCGCTCGGACCCAGGCCTCGATGCGATCTCGCTGCGCTTCGGGCAGAACGATCATTCCACCCGCGATTCTGAGCTACGCGGGGTCGCGATTCAGCAACGGCGGCCCGGAATCGCCGTGCTCCGTGCTCGCCGCCGCGCGCGCGAGAGCGCGCTGGCGCGCCAGCACCGACGCGACGTAGAGGAACAGGAACAGCGCGAGCAGGCACTCCTTCGTCTCGCCCATGCGCAGCTCCTCGAAGCCCGAGCCCGGCGCGATCGCCGCGGCGGCCTTGCGCGGCGCGGTGACGAGCAGCGCGAAGAGCCCGACCGGAGCGCACGCGATCGTCGGCCACAACCACGCGGCCGCGGGCCGCAGCGCGCGCCGCCGCACGCGCACCCACACCGGCACGAGCACGCCGCCGACCGCCGCGGCGGCGGTGAGCAGGTTGCGCGGGCCCTGGTCGAACAGGAACGACTGCCAGCCGGAGTAGTTGTGCAGGTTCGGCTCGCCCTGGTCGTTGACCGCCATGAGGCTCGTCGGGAACCAGTGCTCGAGGCCGGCGCGCCGGAAGAAGTGGTAGCCCCACGAGAGCTCCTCGGCGGCGAAGTAGAAGCTGCCGGCGCCGATCAGGAGCAGCCACGCGGCGAACCAGCGCGGAGGCCCGCCGGGGCGGTGCGCGAGGCCCTGGGCGCGGCGTGCCGCGACGAGCGCGGTCCCGATCGCCAGGACGAGGAACACGACGGTCGCGTTCTCGATCAGCCCCATCTCGCTGCGCATCGTCGCGTCGTAGACGTCCGAGCCCAGCGAACGCAGGACGTACGGAACGCCGCCGACGACGAGCGGCAGGCCGATCCAGAGCCAGCGCGGCAGCTCGCGGCCCGTGGCGGTGGGGTGCACGGGATCGACCATCGGCGCAAGGTACCCGACCGCACGGCCTTGCGGAATCGCGCCGCTGGTAGTCTGGAGAACGGCGCAGTCCCTGCGCGCGCAACCCGCGCGCGGCGAGCGCCTAGGAACGGCGGCTCCCGCCGCCCGCCATGGTCCACACCTCCGAC
>CAZGTQ010000062.1:0-1827 GCA_964528575.1 uncultured Planctomycetaceae bacterium
GACGATGCCGCCGGCGCTGCTGTCGGGAATCGTCTCGTCGTCCGCGGGCCGGTTCGGCCGCTCCTGCGCGCCGGGCCCGCGCTCGTCGGGCTCGTCGATCCACAGGAGGAGCGTGAGGCCGCTGCAGAACAGCACGAGGAAGAGCAGGATGCGCTTCACGTTCACCGCGCCGCCTCCCGGGTCAGCGCCTCCCAAGCGCCTTGCGCGCGCAGCACGAGCTCGGCGAGCTCGCGCACCGCGCCGCGGCCGCCCGTCGCGCGCGTGACGAGCTGCGCGCGCGCACACACTTCGGGCCGCGCGTCGGCGGGGCACGCGAACAGTGCCGCGCGCGTCGCGAGCGCGAGGTCGGGCAGGTCGTCGCCCATCGCGATCGTCCGCTCCGGAGCGACGCCGAGCTCGGCCTGGACGCGCTCGAGCACCGCCGCCTTCGGTCCGCAGCGTTCGAAGAGCCGCACGCCCAGCTCGTCCGCGCGCCGCCGCGTCGCCGCGCAGCCGCGTCCGGTGATCCACGCGACGGCGACGCCGCGCTCGCGCAGCCACACGAGCCCCTGGCCGTCGTGCACGCAGAAACGCTGCAGCTCGAAGCCCTCGACGTACGCGATCACGCCGTCGGTCAGCGTGCCGTCGACGTCGAGCGCGACCAGGCGCGCGTCGCGCAACGCCCTTGCGACGCTCGCGTCGTCCAAGACAGCGGGGTGCTCGCCCATCGCGTCCATCGGACCGATCAGACCCGCACGTCCAGGACGTCCTGGACGTCGAGCAGCCCGATCGGACGGCCGTCGGCGTCGAGCACGGGCAACTGGTCGACGCGGTTCTCGCTCAACAGACGCACGGCCTCCTCGACGAGGGCGTCGGGGCCGATCGTCTTGGGCGCGCGGCCCATGTGCTCGTCGATCGGCTCCTCGATGAGATGCTCGAGCTTGCCGGGCTCGAGCAGGCGCCGGTAGTCGCCCTCGGTGAAGATCCCGCGCAGGCGGCCGTCGGCGGAGACGACGAGCGCGGCGCCGGGGCGGCCCGGCGTCTGGTTGATGCGCAGCACGGTCTCGCGGATCGTCGTGCCGCAGGCGACGAGCGGGACCTGCTCGCCCTGGCGCATCACCTCGCGCACGCGCATCAGGCGCCGGCCGAGCGCGCCGCCGGGGTGGTAGAGCGCGTAGTCCTCGCGCGAGAACCCGCGCTCGTGCTGCACGACGATCGCGAGCGCGTCGCCGAGCGCGAGCATCGCCGCGGTGCTCGCGGTCGGCGCGAGGCCGAGCGAGCAGACCTCGGTCGCCCGGCCGATCGTCAGGACGCAGTCGGCGAGGCGGCCGAGCGTGGACTCCGGCTCGCCGGTGATCGCGATCACGGTCGCCCCGATGCGCTTGGCGGCGGGGATCAGCGCCTTGATCTCCTCGGTCTCGCCGGAGTTCGAGATCGCGAGCAGGACGTCGCGCGCGCGGATGCGGCCGAGGTCGCCGTGCAGCGCCTCCGCGGGGTGGAGCGAGTGCGACGGCGTCCCGGTCGACGCGAGCGTCGCGGAGATCTTCGCGCCGATCAGGCCGGCCTTGCCCATGCCGGTGACGACGACGGCGCCCTCGCACGCGAGCACGCGCTCGACCGCCTCCTCGAACGCTCCGTCGAGCAGGTTCTCCAGATCGGCGATCGCGCGTGCTTCGGCGCGGACGACCTCGGCGGCGCGTGCGAGGCGATCGCGCGCGGGCTCGCTCGGGGTGCCCATCTCGCTTCCGCTGGTTCCTCGTTCGGACCCGTGCACGACGGGCATGCGCACGGATTCTATGGCGCGGGGGCGGGGGCCTCAAGCGACGCGAAGTGCTATACAGAGCGCGA
>CAZGTQ010000063.1:0-29293 GCA_964528575.1 uncultured Planctomycetaceae bacterium
CCGGCGGGATGGAGCGCGCTCGATCTGCGCGAGCTGTGGCGCTTCCGCGAGCTCGTCGCGACGCTCGCGATCCGCGACGTGAAGCTGCGCTACAAGCAGACCGTCCTCGGCATCCTGTGGGTCGTCCTGCAGCCGCTCGCCGCCGCGCTGATCTTCGCGTTCCTGTTCGGCCGCGTCGCCGGCTTCTCCTCGGCGGGCGTCCCGTACGTCGTCTTCGCACTGGCCGGGCTCGTCGGCTGGCAGCTCTTCCACACGGCACTGACGCAGGCGAGCAACTGCCTGCTCGCGAACGCGCAGCTCGTGTCGAAGATCTGGTTCCACCGGCTCGCGTTGCCGCTCTCGACGGTGCCCGCGGCGCTGCTCGACTTCCTCGTCGCGTCGGCCGTGCTCGCGCTCCTGCTGCTCGTGAACGGGATCGGGGTCCCGGCCGCAGTGCTGCTCCTGCCGGCGTGGATCGCGCTGCTGCTCGCGCTCGCGCTCGGCCTGGGACTGTTCGCCGGCGCGCTCGCGGTGCGCTACCGCGACGTGCAGCGGATCCTGCCGGTCGCGACGCAGCTCCTGCTCTACGCGAGCCCGGTCGCGTACACCGCGGCGACGGTCCAGGAGCGCGTCTCCGCGGACATCTTCCGCGTCTACATGCTCAATCCGCTGGCGGGCCTGCTCGAGGCCCTGCGCTGGTCGCTCCTCGGCATCGCGCCGACGTCGTGGTCGGTCGTCGCGTACGCCGGCGCGACGAGCGTCGCCGTCCTCGTGGCGGGCGCGCTCTTCTTCCAGAACCGCGAGCGGAGCTTCGCCGATGTCATCTGAAGCTCGCGCCATCCGCGCCGAAGGCCTCGGCAAACGCTACACGATCGTCGAGGGCGATCCGCGCCACACGACGCTGTCCGAGAAGCTCGTCGCGACGCTGCGGCACCCGCTGCGGCGGCCGAAGCTGAAGAGCTTCTGGGCGCTACGCGACGTGTCGTTCGACGTCGCGCCGGGCGAGGTGCTCGGCATCGTCGGACGCAACGGCGCGGGCAAGAGCACGCTGCTCAAGGTGATGAGCCGCATCACCGCGCCGACCGCCGGACGCGTCGAGATGCGCGGCCGCGTCGGAAGCCTGCTCGAGGTCGGCACGGGCTTCCACAAGGAGCTCACGGGCCGCGAGAACATCTACCTCAACGGCGGGATCCTCGGCATGCGCCGCCGTGAGATCGGCCGCGTGTTCGACGAGATCGTCTCGTTCTCCGGCGTCGAGCGCTTCCTCGACACGCCGGTGAAGCGCTACAGCAGCGGCATGTACGTGCGCCTCGCCTTCGCGGTCGCGGCGCACCTCTCGCCGGAGATCCTGATCGTCGACGAGGTGCTCGCCGTCGGCGACGCCGAGTTCCAGCGCAAGTGCCTCGGCAAGATGAGCGAGGTGTCGCGCGCCGGCCGCACCGTGCTCTTCGTCAGCCACAACATGAACGCGGTGCTCAACCTGTGCACGCGCGCGATGCTCCTCGAGGACGGCAGCATCGCGTGCGCGGGCGCCGTGCCCGACGTCGTCGACGCGTATCTGCGCAACCGGCGCGGGCACGACGGCTTCGTCGCGGACGAGCGCGGCCGCGAGGGCGACGGGCGCGCCCGCATCGTCGACTTCGAGGTGCGACCGTTCCCGCCGCGCACGGGCGAGCCCACCGAGCTCGTGTTCACCGTCGAGCGCCGCGACCCGTCGCTGGGCGCGCTGCCGATCGAGCTCGGCGTCGGGCTCGAGACGATGCAGGGCTCGCGCGTGCTCGAGATGTACTCGCGCAACATGGGCGTCGGCTTCCCGCTGCGCTCCGACCGCGCGCGTTTCTCCGCCAGCGTCGATCGGCTGCCGCTCGTGCCCGGCAGCTACCGACTCAACCTCTGGGCCGGCTCGGGCGCCGCGTGCATCGACTTCGTGCGCGACGCGTTCGTGCTCGACGTCGACCCCGGAGCACTCGCCGGGGACGTCTTCGCCGAGGATTTCGGCTTCCCGGTCACCCTTCCCATGACGTGGCGCGCCCTCGGGCGCGCACAGACCCCCGCGACCGTCCAATCGTCGGATCCGCAGCCATGCAACCCACAGCACTAGACCTGGGCAGACGCGTCTTCCGCAAGATCGAGAGCATCACCGAGAGCACGCGCGCTCGGCGAGGGCGCGAGCGCATCGAGCGCATCGTCGCGGGCACACAGCACGCGCACTACGACTCGGAGAGCGCGTTCCAGCGCCTGCAAGACGCTTATTCGCCGCGGCCGGACTACGGCTACGACGCGCACGCGACGTGGTGGCGCGGCGTGCAGCGGGCGCAGTGGCTCATCCCGCTCGCGGGCCTGGAGCGACCGGGCGCGCGCGTGCTCGACGTCGCGTGCGGCGACGGGATGCTCGGCCGCGCGCTCGCGGACTACGGGCACGACGTCGCGCTGACCGACGTCGAGGACTGGCGCGACCGGCGCGCGCTGAGGCTGCCGTTCCATGAGGCCGACGCCGCGCTCGGCCTGACGTTCGAGACCGGCCGCTTCGACGTCGTCACGTCGTACAACGCATTCATCCACTTCGCGGACCCCGCGACCGTGCTGGCCGAGATGGTGCGCGTGTGCAAGCCGGGCGGCGTCGTGCACCTCGAGTTCGGGTTCCTCTACCCGTGCGCGTGGGGGCTGCACGCGTACCGCACCGCGCGCATGCCGTACGCGCAGTTCCTGTTCTCGCCCGACTTCCTGCGCGGCAAGCTCGACGAGCTCGGCTTCGACGCCTGGCCCGCGCGCCTGGGCAAGCCGCCGAAGGGTCTGATCCCGCTCAACGGCTGGCGCCTGGAGCAGTACCGCGAGATGTTCGAGGCGAGCGGCTGCGAGGCCGTCGCCGCGGGCACGCGCGAGGACGCCTCCAATCTCGACCTCGTCGAGCGCTTCCCGCTGGCGTTCGCGCAGCTCGGCCTGACGTACGCCGACCTCGTGACGACGACGTGCACGGTGACGCTGCGCAAGCCGTCGTCGCGCTCGTTCGCGGCCGGCGCGCCCTCGATCCACGGAGCGCGGTGAACCCGCGCCGCATCGCCCGCCTCGCCAAGGCCCCCGCGCGCCTGCTCCTGTTGGAGCCCGCGCGCCGGGCGCGCCGCGCGTGGCTCGCGCACCGCTCGCTCGTCCCCGAGCGGCTCGAGGGCGTGCTCGCGAAGGACGGCGGCCTGCCGGTGCGCGACGTGCGCTACCGGCCGTGGCCGTCTGGCGCAGCGCGCGAGGACTGGAGTGGAGTGCGCCCGACGTTCGAGCGCATCTTCCGCAGCGGCCGCGAGGGGCTGCCGCAGGAGCTCGCGCGCCGGTTCGAGGAGCGGTTCGCGAGCTACACCGGCGCGCGGCACGTGCTCCTGCTCCCCCACGGCACCGACGCGCTGCGCATCGCGCTCGCCGCGGTGCTCGACACCGACGGCCTCGAGCCGGGCGGCGAGGTCATCGTGCCCAACCTCTCGTTCGTCGCGAGCACGACCGCGGCGCTCGACCGGCGCCTGTCGGTCGCGCTCGTCGACGTCGATCCCGACACGCTGCTGCTCGACCCCGAGCGCGTCGCCGAGGCGATCGTGCCCGGCCGCACGCGCGCGATCCTGCCGGTGCACCTGTTCGGCCAGACCGCGGACATGGTCGCGCTGCGCGACGTCGCGCGGCGCAACGGGCTCGCAATCGTCGAGGACGCCGCGCAGGCGCACGGCGCGATCCACGAGCTCGGCCGCGCAGGCACGCTCGGCGACGCCGCCGCGTTCAGCTTCCAGTCGTACAAGAACCTCGCGAGCGGCGAAGGCGGCGCGCTGACGACGAACGACGAGCGCGTGTACGAGCGCGCGTGGGCGATGCACAACGCGGGGCGCGCGCGCGTCGGCGGCGAGCGCTGGCTGCACGACTCCCTCGGCTGGAACGTGCGGCCGAGCGAGTACGTCGCGGCGGTGCTCCTGCAGCGGCTGGAGCGCCTCGAGGAGCAGCAGGAGCGGCGCGCCGAACGCTTCGCAGAGCTGCGTGCCGAGCTCGAGGACCTGGAGTCGGTCAAGCCGCTCGCGCTCGCGCCCGGCGTCGTGCGCCACGGTGTGCACATGTTCGTGCTGCGCTACGTGCCGGCGGCGTGCGGCGGCCTCGTCCAGGAGGACTGGGTGCGCGCGCTGAAGGCCGAAGGCGTGCCGATCCAGCCGCTCTACAACGGCCTCACGCAGGCGCAGCAGCCCGTGCTGCAGCGCATCGCGGCCGAGCGGCCCCGGTTCCTGCGCGCGCTGCCCACGCCCGTCGCCGACCGCGCCGTGCGCGAAGTGCTGTGGCTGCCGCACGACCTGTTCCTCGGGGACGAGAGCGACATGCGCGAGCTCGCCGCCGCGTTCCGCAAGGTCGAGCAGCGCTACCGGCCGCCGGTGTTCGCGCTGCCCGACGCGCCGGTCCCGCCCGAAGCGAACGGGAAGCCTGCGTCCAACGGGCGGCCGCACTGGAGCCCGTCGATCGAGCGCACCGAGCCGCTGCGCGTCGGCCTCGTCGGCGCGGGCGCGATGGGCGCGCTGCACGCGGACGCGCTCCGGCGCAACGCGCGCTTCGCGCTCGCGGCGGTCTGCGATGCGTCCCTGGACGCGGCGCGGCGCCTCGCGGAGCGCCACGGCTGCCGCGCACACGCGTCGGCGGCCGAGCTCGTCGCGAGCGAGGGGATCGACCTCGTCGTCGTCGCCGTTCCGCACCCGTTCCACGCCGAGGTCGCGGTCCCTGCGCTCGAGCGCGGGCTGCACGTCGTGTGCGAGAAGCCGCTCGCCGTGACGGCGGCCGCCGCCGACGCGATCGTGCGCGCCGCGCAGGGCGCCGCGGGGCTGTTCGCCGTCGTGCTCCAGAACCGGCTCGAGCCGGTCTACGTCGAGGCGCAGCGGCTGCTCGCGAGCGGCGAGCTCGGTCCGATCCGTCGCGCGTCGATCGTCGAGTCCGCGTGGCGCACGAGCGGCTACTTCGCGTCGAGCCCGTGGCGCGGCACGTGGAGCGGCGAGGGCGGCGGCGTGCTCGTCAACCAGGCGCCGCACGTGCTCGACCGCTACGTCTGGCTGTGCGGAGCGCCCGAGCGCGTGCTCGGCCTGTGCGACACGAACTTGCACGACATCGAGGTCGAGGACACGGCGAGCGCGATCCTGCGCCACGCGAGCGGCGCGCACGGTTACGTGCACGTCAGCACGACCGAGGCGCCGGCGATCGCGCACACGCTCGTCGCGTGCGACCGCGGGCGCATCGAGATCCGCGACGGCCGTCTGTTCGTCACGCGACTCGCGCGCTCGATCGACGAGGCCGCGCGCGACGGCGCCGCGTCGGCGCAACTGGACGGCGAGACGCGCGAAGTGCACGTCGCGCGCCTGGGCACGATCCCCGCGCAGCTCGACGCGTTCTGGTCGAACGTCGCCGCGGCCGCGGCGGGCGAAGCCGCGCTCGTCGCTCCCGGCTCCGAAGCGGTGCTCTCGGTCGAGCTGGCCAACGCGATCGCGCTCTCGTCGGCGCGCCGCGCGGAGGTGACGCTGCCGCTCGAGCGCGACGGGTTCGAGCGCTGGATCGAGTCGAAGCGGGCGGGCGCGACGGCACCGGCGCAGGTGGGCGCCGCTCGATGAAGAGCGCGCACGACGGCGCGCCCGCGGTGAGCGTCATCGTCCCGACGCACGACCGCGAGGATCTGCTCGGCGAGACGCTGGAGAGCGTGCGCGCGCAGACGTTCGCCGCGTGGGAGTGCCTCGTCGTCGACGACGGGTCGACCGACGGCACCGAGGCGCTCGTGCGGCGGACGATCGAGCGCGAACCGCGCTTTCGCTACGTGCGTCAGGAGCGCAGCTCGGCGGCGAACGCGCGCAACCGCGGTCTCGCGCTCGCGCGCGGCCGCTACGTCACGTTCCTCGACTCGGACGACCTGTTCGCGCCCGACAAGCTCGCGTGGCAGTGCGCGGCGCTCGACGCGGCGCCCGACGCGGTCCTCGTCTACGGCGACACGTTCCAGTTCGAGCACGGCGCGCCCGAGCGCGGCGGGATCTACCAGGACGGCGTGCCGCGACCCGCGGGACGGGCGTTCGAAGCGCTGCTCGCGTGCAGCAGCATCTACGCGCCGATGGCGCGCGCCGAGGCGCTGCGCGCTGTGGGCGGCTTCGACGCGTCGCTGCCATCGGCGGAGGACTGGGACGCGTGGATCGCGCTCTCGCGGCGCGGGCTGGTGCTGTACGAGCCGCGCGTCGCGCTGCGTTACCGCGTGCACGCGGGCAACAAGTCGTCGGACGTGCTGCGCAACCTGCGCTGCGCGCGACACGTCGCGCGCAAGCACCTGCGCGCGCTGCCGCTCGTCCGCCGCGCCGCGGTCGCGCTGCGCGTGCGCCGCTACTTCGCACGCGTCTACGGGCCGCGGCTCGTGGGCGCAGCGTACGCGCGCACGGCGGCCGGCGACTGGCGCGCGGCCCGCGAGCTGTGGCGCGCGCTCGCCGCCCTCGCGCCGCGCCGGCTCGCGAGCCGCAGCGCGCTCGCGCACGCGCTCTGGTCACTCGTGCCGACCGGCGCGCCGCCGCCGTGGGAGCGCGGGCAGCGCCGAGCGGAGCGCGACGCCGCGCACGACGCGGAGCACGATTCCATGAAGGAAACGGAGGGCGCCCGATGAGCGCTTTCGTGCGCCGCGTCGCCGCGAAGCTGCGCAATCGGCTCGTGCCGGGCGAGCTCGACCGCGAGCTCCGCAAGCACGTGCTGCGGCTCGAGTCGCGCGTCCAGTGGAACGAAGTGCGCCTGCGCTCGCTCCAGGAGGCGGCGGGTCGCATCGAGGCGCGCCTCGCGGCCGCCGCGGACGTCGGCGGGATCCGCGCGAACGAGTTCCGCGTGTTCTCGCAGTGGAACGAGGACGGGATCCTGCAGTGGCTCTGCCGCCACGTGCCTCTGCCGCGCCGTACGTTCGTCGAGATCGGCGTCGAGAGCTACGAGCAGGCGAACACGCTCTTCTTGCTGTCGAACGGCGGCTGGTCCGGGCTGGTGATCGACGGCGACGCGGAGCACATCGCGCGCATCCGCTCGTCGCGCACGTATTGGCAACACGACCTCGAGGCGGTGCACGCGCTCGTCACCCGCGACAACGTCGAGAAGATCCTCGCGGAGCGCGGCGTGCGCGGCGACGTCGGGGTTCTGTCGATCGACATCGACGGCATGGACTACTGGGTTTGGGAGGCGATCGAGTCGACCTCGCCGGCGATCGTCGTCGTCGAGTACAACCACCGTTTCGGGCCGAGCGAGGCGGTGACCGTGCCGTACGACGAGCGCTTCGAGCGCCGCGCGGCGCACCACTCGCTCCTGTACTTCGGCGCGTCGCTGAAGGCGCTGTGCGAGCTCGGCGCGCGCAAAGGCTACGACTTCGTCGGCTGCGAGAGTCACGGCGTCAACGCGTTCTTCGTGCGGCGCGACCTGCGGCCGGACGCGGTTCCCAGGACGACGTGCGAGGAGGGCTGGGTCGCCGGCTCGGGCTGCGAGGCGCACGACGAGCACGGCCGGCGCGTGCGGACGACGCGGGACGAGGAGCGCGAGCTCGTGTGGAGCTTGCCGCTGGTTCGCGTCGGTGCAGAGCGCGTCGGTGCAGCGCGCGCCGACGGAGCGCACGGCGATGGGAACGCACGCGCGTAGCCGTTGGCGCCGGCTCGCGCTCGGGGCGCCGCGGCTCGCGCTCGAGCTCCTGCGGCCGGGCAAGCACCGCCACCGCGCGCGCGCACGGCTCGCGGCGCTGCGCACGGCGCTCGTCTGGCGCGCTCGCAAGGCGTGGCTGCGCCGGCCGCTCGTCGCGATCAGCCTCGTCGATCACCTCGGCGACGTCGTCGCGGCCGAGCCGATCCTGCGCGCGGTGCGGCGCCGCTGGCCGCAGGCACACGTCGTGTGGGTCGCGCGCCGGCCGTGGCGTTCGCTCCTGGCGCACCATCCCGATCTCGACGCGGTCGTCGTCGTGCCGTGCCTGACGGCGTGGATGTTCCTGCGCGACGCGGGCGTGTTCGACGAGATCGTCGACCTGCAGATCGAGGGGCGCGCGTGCGACACGTGCTGGTGGCCGTACGAGCGCAGGGACGGCCGCCGCGACGTCACCGTGGCGAACTACTACGCGCACGGGAACCTGCTCGGCATCTTCTGCC
The DNA here is from genome assembly GCA_964528575.1 of uncultured Planctomycetaceae bacterium. GTDB lineage: Bacteria > Planctomycetota > UBA1135 > UBA1135 > CAZGTQ01. The sequence continues at coordinate 8,115 of CAZGTQ010000063.1, forward strand.
GCGTCGCCGAGCTGCCGGTGCTCGACGAGACGCCGCTCGTCGCGCCTTCGCCGGCGGCGGTCGAGCGCGTCGATCGGCTCGCTCTGCCGGAGCGCTACGTCGCGATCCACGCGCAGTCGCGCCAGGACGCGCGCAACTGGCAGGAGGAGCGCTGGAGCGAGCTCGTCCGGCGGCTCGCCGGCGAGCACGACGTCGACGTCGTCGAGCTCGGGATCGTGCCGGCGCGACGCTCCCGTTCGCCGCGCTACCGCGACCTCGCCGGCGCGCTCGATCCCGCCGAGACCGCCGAGGTGCTGCGTCGCGCGCGGCTGTTCATCGGCGTCGACAGCGGGCCGGCGCACCTCGCGAACGCGGTCGGGACGCCGGGCGTCGTGCTGCTCGGCCGCTATCGCTCGTACGCGAGCTACATGCCCTTCAGCGGCGCGTACGGCGACGGCTCGAACGCGGACGTGATCCAGGCGGACGGCCCGGCGGCGACGATCGAGCTCGAGCGCGTCCTCGCGGGCGCGCGCCGTTTCCTGGCACCCGCGCCGCAGAGCCCGCACCCGCTCGTCAGCGTGGTGGTCCCGACGTACGGCCACGCGCACCTCGTCGGCGCGACGCTCGAGTCGGTCTTCGCGCAGACGTACGCGCCGTTCGAGGTCGTCGTCGTCGACGACGGCTCGCCGGACGACACGCGCGGCGCGCTCGAGCCCTGGATCGCGAGCGGACGGATCCGCTACGTGCGCCAGGAGAACGCGGGCCAGGGAGCGGCGCGCAACCGCGGGGTCGCCGAGTCGCGCGGCGAGTACATCGCGTTGCTCGACGACGACGACCTGTGGCCGCCGGACAAGCTCGCGCGCCAGGTCGCCGCGTTGCGCGATGATCGACGGGCGCTGCTCGCCTACGGCGAGCACGTCACCCTGTTCCCCGACGGCCGTACGCTCGCGCACGACTACGGCGGCCATCCCGACGGCTGGTGCGCGAGCGCGTTCCTGCGGGGCAACTGGATCCACTCCCCGGGTCAGACGCTGATCGCGCGCGCGGCGCTCGAGCGCATCGGGGGGTTCGACGGGTCCTTCGCGGGTTCGGACGATTGGGACCTGTACCTGCGTCTCGCGCGCGAAGGCCGCTTCGTACGCGTCCCCGGGGTCGCGCTCCTGGTTCGCGAGCACGAGGCGAATGCGTCGCGCGACGCGGTGCAGCACGCGCGGGACCATTTCCGCGTCATGCGCAAGCACATGCGCGGCCGGCCGCTCCTCATGCTCCGTCACTTGCACCGCGCGTCGACGTACTTCGTGCCCAACCTCGCGCGCATGGCGGCGCGGGCGCGCGGCGAGCGCGCTTACGGACGGGCGCTGCGCGCGAGCGTCTACTCGCTCTGCTTCCGCCCGAGCCTGCTCGTGCGCCCGCGCTTCCTCGCGTCCGTCGCGGCGAGCTTGTTGCACGTTCCATCCCGCCGCTGAGCGCGTTGCGCTCCTTTGTTCAAACGGAGGGGGCGGGGCTCCCGAGCGCGTCTTTCGCGACTCTTCGCGGCCCTCCCAGGGTCGCGGCAGCCGCCTCCGTGGCGGGCACGGGCCTTGCTCGTCGGGCTCGATCGGGACGTGACGAGAGAATGGTCCGACCGACGATCAGCGTCATCATCGCGACGTACAACGCGGCGCGCTTCCTCACCGAGGCGATCGATTCCGCATTGGCCCAGGAGGGAGGCATCCCGACCGAGATCGTCGTGGTGGACGACGGGTCGACCGACGGCTCGAGCGAGCTGCTGCGGCGCTACGGCGAGCGCGTGCGCTCGGTGCGCCAACGCAACGCCGGTCCGTCCAGCGCGCGCAACCACGGCGTGCGCCTCGCGCGCGGCCGCTGGCTCGCTTTCCTCGACGCGGACGACGTGTGGCGGCCGGACAAGCTTCGCCGCCAGCTCGCGCGCGCCCAGGCGCAGCCGGACGAGCCGGTCGACCTCGTCTACAGCGACCGCGAGAGCTTCGGCGAGGGCCCGGCCGGCCTGCTCTCGGACGTGATGAGCCTGCCCGAGGGGCGCATCTTCCCGATGCTGCTGCTGCGCAACTTCATCACGCTCTCGAGCGTGCTGATGCGCCGCGACGTGTTCCTGCGCGTCGGCGGCTTCTGCGAGGAGCTCCCGGGCGCAGAGGACTGGGACCTGTGGCTGCGCTACGGCAGCCAGCGCGCGGTCGGCGTGTGCCCCGAGCCTCTCGTGCGCTACCGCCGCCACGAGAACAGCCTGACGCGCGACCCCGAGCGGATGGTCGGCGCGCACCTCAAGGTCGTCTACCGCGCGCTCGCTCTGCCGCCTTGCCGCCGCTGGACGTCCGCGCGCATCCGCGGCGTGCTCGCGAAGAACTGGCGCGTCGGCGGCGGCTACGCCGAGCGCACGCGCCCGCCGTGGGCGGCCGCCTGCTACCTGCGCTCGTTGATGTACGACCTCGCCGCGCCGCAGGCCTACCGCGGCCTCGCACGCGCCGCGCTGCGCGGCCTCGCGATCACCGCCGGGCGCGACGAAGCGCTCTCCGCGGAGGCGGCGCTCGCGGCCGCGTCTGACGCCCGCGCGCCGCGCTCGACCGCCGTTCACGAAGCGCGGGGTCAGGAAGCGCGGGGCCGCGACGCGTCACCGTACCGCGAATCGATCCCGCGCCGCGGTTGGCCGCTCGTCGACGGCCCGTGGTCTGCCGCGGTCGTTCGCGCGCGGCTCGCCGCCGAGGACGACGTCCGCGCGCGCCGCTGAATCGTCGCGCGAGCCGCTACGGTCGGCACCCCTGCGCCGCTCTCAGGCTCCCGCGCGCGGCAGCCGCCACACGAGCAAGGTCATGCCCAGGGCCGCCGCGACGACCGAGCCGGAGAGCACGCCGACCTTCGCCGCGTCGAGCTCCGGACCGGCGAGCGCGAGGCCGGCGATGAAGAGCGCCATCGTGAAGCCGATTCCGGCGAGCAGCGCGGCACCGCTGAGCGCTCCCCACGTCACGCCCGTCGGCAAGCTCGTGACGCGCAGGCGCACGGCGAGGAACGCGAACGCGAGCACCCCGAGCGGCTTGCCGACGACGAGGCCGACAGCGACGGCGACCGCGACCGGATCGGCGAGATCGGACGGCGCGAACGGCACGCCGGCGTTCGCCAGCGCGAACACCGGCATGATCGCGAAGCCGACCCACGGATGGAGCACCTCTTCGAGGTACTCGAGCGGCGAGATCGTCTCGCGGGCCGCGCGGCGCAGAGCGCGCACGTCGGCGGCGCCGCGCGGCGCCGCTTCCCAGCCCTCGCCGCGCGCGACGCCGCCGGTGCGGTCGAGGAACGTGCCGAAGGGGCTCTGCTCCAAGTACGCCCGCGCGGGGGTCTGCAGGCCGAGGATCACGCCGGCGATCGTCGCGTGGACCCCGGACTCGTGGAACGCGAACCAGACGCCGGTGCCGAGCAGCGCGTATGCGAGCAGGCTCCGCACGCCCAGGCGCGCGAGCAGCGCGACCGCGAGGATGCCGGCGAAGCCGAGCCCCAGCGCGCTCCACAGGATCTGTTCGGTGTAGCCGATCGCGATCACGAGCACGGCGCCGATGTCGTCGGCGATCGCGAGCGAGAGCAGGAAGACGCGCAGACCGCGCGGCACGCGCGACCCGAGCACCGCCATGCACCCGACGACGAACGCGATGTCGGTCGCCATCGGGATGCCCCACCCGTCGCGCGCGGCGCCGCCGGGCTGGAGCAGGAGGTACGTCGCCGCCGGCACCAGCATCCCGCCGATCGCCCCCGCGAGGGGCAGCGCCGCGCGGCGCGGCGAGCGCAGCTCACCGAGCACGATCTCGCGCTTCACCTCGAGCCCGATGACGAAGAAGAAGATCGCCATCAGCCCGTCGTTGATCCAGTGCTTCAACGAATGGCGGACGTCGGACTCGCCCCACGAGACGCCGATCGGCGTCTCCCACAGCGCGAGGAAGCCGTCGGACCAGGCCGAGTTCGCGAGCACGAGCGCGACGATCGTGCACACGAGCAGCACGATCCCGCTGGCGGCCTCGACGTGCAGGAACCGCTCCAGCGGGCGCATGATCCGGTGGATCGGCTCCCGGGGAAAGCCGCGCTCTTCGTGTCCCGTTCCCACGCCGCGGCCATCTTGGCGCAAGAAGTGCGCCGGCAGTCGGAGTTCCGCGCGAACTCGACGCCGGCAACGACGCCGGCAACGACGCCGGCTACGACCCGGGCTAGACCCCAGCTAGGTTGCGCCCGCGCTCGCAGCGGTAGCGCATGGGGCTCGCCGCGCGGCGCCCATCGGTGCCGCCGCCGCGGACGCCGCTAATCGCCGTCGCTCGGGAAGCCCTCGAACGCACCGGGGTCGTTGATCAGGTTGTCGCCGCCCCAGTAGTCGATCGTGTTGAACACGAGCAGGTCGGCGAGCAACGCGACGGGGTAGACCGGCACGACGAAGAAGGCGATGAAGACGACCTCCTCGACCCAATCGTGTTGCGAGAGGCCGGCATTCCACTGCTTCACGGAGCGGTACGCGTTGTCTGGACCGAGGCAGCTCGAGCTCGAGAGGACGAGCGCGAGGATGCCGGCGAGAAGCGACGGTCGAACGTGCATGGTTTTCCTCTTTCCGTTCCGCCTCCGCGAGGCGCGTACGATTCGCGAGCGGGCAAGATTGGACCTCGGCGGTCCCGGTTCGACAAGGTGTGCCGCGCATGAGCCCCGTCGAGTTGCCGCTCGAGCCCGAACGCCGTCCGCGCCGCCGGCGCGCGCTGCGCGCGGTCGGCGTCGTGCTCCTCGTACTCCTCGCGGCGGCGGCCGCACTGAACGCTCGATTCGCGGCGCCGCGTCACGAGGGGCCGCCGAGCGATCACTTCGACGGCCACGCGTTCCGCAACCTCGTCCCGATCGGCGGGCGTGGCTTCCTCGACGTGCTGCGCTGGCGCCTCGCGCGCGACGTCGATGCGTGGGACGACTACGACGCGCCGCCGACCGTTCCGGCGGTGCCGGACGAGCGCGTGCACGGCGAGGCGCTGCGCGTCACGTTCGTCGGGCACGCGAGCGCGCTGATCCAGACCGCCGGCTTGAACGTGCTGACCGACCCGATCTGGTCGGAGCGCGCGAGCCCGTTCTCGTGGGTCGGCCCCGCGCGCCACGCGGCGCCGGGGATTCGCTTCGAGGACTTGCCGCCGATCGACGCGGTGCTCGTCAGCCACAACCACTACGACCACCTCGATTTGGACACGCTCGAGCGACTCGCTGCGGAGCACGGGCCCGCGATCTGGGTCCCGCTCGGCAACGCCGCGCTGCTCGGCGAGCACGACGTCGGCGGCGGCCGCGACCTCGACTGGTGGGACCGCGTCGAGCTCGCCGACGGCGTGTGGCTCTCCTGCGTCCCGGCGCGGCACTTCTCCGGCCGCGCGCTGACCGACCGCTGCGCGGCGCTGTGGGCAGGCTTCGTGCTCGAGACGCCCGGCGGCGTCGTCTACTTCGCCGGCGACACCGGCGACGGGGCGCACTTCGAGCAGATCCGCGAGCGCTTCGGCGCGCCGCGGCTGGCGCTGCTCCCGATCGGCGCCTATCTGCCGCGCTGGTTCATGAGTCCCGTGCACGTCGACCCGCGCGAGGCAGCCGAGGTCCACCTCCGGCTCGGCGCCCGCACGAGCCTCGCGATCCACTTCGGCTGTTTCGAGCTCGGCGACGACGGCCCGACGCAGCCGGCCCAGGAGCTCGCGGCGGCGCGCATCGCCCTCGACATCGACCCGGGCTCGTTCTGGATCCTCGCCGCGGGCGAAGCGCGCGACGTGCCGTAAGGTGCACGCCGTGAGCGCGCTCCGCATCGTCTGCCTCAGCGACACGCACAACCTGCACGACTCGCTGGACGTCCCCCCCGGCGACGTGCTGATCCACGCGGGCGACTTCACCGGCCGCGGCCGCCCGGAGGAGATCGAGCGCTTCGGCGCGTTCCTCGCGGGCCTGCCGCACCGCCACAAGATCGTGATCGCGGGCAACCACGACTTCCTGTTCGAGCGCGATCCGGGGCGCGCGCGCGAGCTCCTCGGCGACGTCACCTACCTCGAGGACGCGGGAGCGCGCGTCGACGGCCTGTCGGTGTGGGGCTCGCCGTGGCAGCCGCGCTTCCACGACTGGGCGTTCAACCTCGATCGCGGCGCCCCGATCGCGGCGAAGTGGGCGCTGGTCCCCGACGACGTCGACGTGCTCGTCACCCACGGCCCCCCGTTCGGCGTTCTCGACGCGACCTTCGACGGCCGCCGGGTCGGCTGCGAGGAGCTCGACCACGCGCTCGAGCGCCTGCGCCCGAAGCTCCACGTCTTCGGCCACATCCACGAGTCGTACGGCGCGCGCGAGCGCGCGAGCACGCTGTTCGTCAACGCGAGCAACTGCGATCTCCACTACCGCATCCCGCACGCGCCCGTCGTCGTCGACTGGGACGGGAGCGCGATGCGCCTGGCGCACGAGTGACCGCCTCTCGCGGCCCGAGCTGGAACAGCGAGGGCGGCGGTCGCGCGCGGCGACGAAGAGAGGCTACTCCGCCAGCAGCGCCGCGATGCGCACCGGGGCGCCGGTGCCGCCGCGGATCTTCATCGGGAGCGCGACGACGTCGAAGCCGAGCGGTGGGAGCCGATCGAGGTTCGCGACGTTCTCGAGCGCGGGGACGTGGTTGCGAAAGAGGACCTGGTGCGTCTCGAACGTGCGCGAGGGGCCGTGGTCGATGCTCGGCGTGTCGAGGCCGATCGCGCCGATCGAACGCTCCTTCACGAGTTAGCGCGCGGCGTCGGGGTGCAGACCGGGGAAATGGAGCTTCGCCACGGCGCCCGCGCCGCGTTCGGCGGTGCCCATGTAGCGCTCGCGGTCGGGCCAGAAGCGGCCGAAGCCGGTGCGCAGGAGCACGATCGCGCCGTCGGGGATGCGGCCGTGCTCGCGCTCCCAATCGCGCAGCTCCGCCGCCGTGACCTCGTGGTCGCGGTCGCGCGCGGCCGCTTCCGAGACGTCGACGACGATGCCCGGGCCGACGAGGCGCTCGAGCGGGATCTCGTCGACCGCCGGGCGGTCCTGCGCGAAATGGACGGGCGCGTCGAGGTGCGTCCCGCCGTGCTCGGCCGTGCAGAACGAGTTCGCCTCGTACCAGTAGCCCCCGGGCGTGCGCCCCTTCGAGTCGACCTGCAGACGAAAACCCTCGGCCGTCGGCCAGTAGATCGTCTCCTCGTCGAACGCGTGGGTCAGATCGACGCTGCGCCGGCCCTCGAGCACGCTCGCCGGCGCGGCGTCGGTCGAGCGGCAGCCGGCGGCGGCAAACGCCGCGAGCACCGCGAACGCCGGGAGCACGGCGCACCGCGCGCGTCGGGAAGAGCCGCTCATGCCCGCGCGCCGCGCAGCTCCTGGAGCTTCTCCGCGACCTGGGCCGCGTGGCCCTGCGCTCGAACGTTCGGCCAACGGTGCGCGACGTTGCCGTCGGGATCGATCAGCACGGTCGAGCGGATCACGCCCACGCTCGCCTTGCCGTACGACTTCTTCTCGCCCCACGCGCCGTACTTCTCCATCACCTCGTGCTCGGGATCGGAGAGCAGATCGATCCCGAGGTCGTGCTTCGCGATGAACTTGCGGTGCTTCTCCGTCGTGTCCGGGCTGCACCCGAGCACGAGCGCGTCCAACTTCTCGAACCCCTTGCGCCCTTCGGTGAAGTCGCACGCCTCGGTCGTGCACCCGGGCGTGTCGTCGCGCGGGTAGAAGTACAGCACGACCCACGAGCCCTTCAGGCTCGCGAGCTGCACCTTCTCGTCGTCCTGGTTCTTCAGCGTGAACGCGGGCGCCCGCTTGCCGATCTCGATCATGTCGTCGCTCCTCCTCGCACCGGATCCGGTCGGCCCGACAGGCTAACCGCTGCGGGGACGCGCGCGGCCTCTTCGAGCGCCGCGATCATGCGCTCCAGCGCCGTGTCCGGCATGCCGCGCTCGATGATCACCGCGCGCACGCCGCGCACGCCCGCGGGACGGCGCTCGAGGCGCCGCGGCGGCGAGAGGGAGCGACCCGCCGCTTGCAAGATCCAGACGTCGCCGCTCGCGCGGCATTCGACCAGCGCCTTGATGCGCAGGAGCCGCGGTCCGTCGAGCTGGGTGACGAGCCGCAGCCAGAGTTGGACCGCGTCGACGTCGGCCGGCTCGTCCGTCGAGACCGCGCGGGTGCGGAACGCGCGCGGCGCGCGGTGGTGCAGCCAGGCGCGCGCGTCGGCCGCGTCGCGTAGCCGGGCGAGCGGCGCCGCGGCGAACGCCCACGCGGCGTCGACCCGCCCGTGCGGCGCCTCGCGGACCTCGCGCCCGGGAGCCGCGCTCTCCAGCCGCGCGCGCACCGTCGCGATCCGCTGCGGCACGAGGTCGGTCTTCGTCAGCGCGACGCGGTCGGCGAACTCGAGCTGCGCGGCGAGCTCGGGCTGCTCGTCGAGCAGCTCCTCGGCGCGCGCGCAGTCGACGACGGCGAGGACGCCGCCCAGACGCACGAGCGAGCGCAGCCGCGGGTCGCTCGCCAGACCGTCGAGGATCGGCGCGGGGTCGGCGAGGCCCGTCGTCTCGAGCACGATCCGCGTCGGCTGGCGCGCCGCGACGCGCGCGATCGCCGCGCCGAGCTCGTCGCGCAGCGTGCAGCACACGCAGCCGGAGGGGAGCATGAGCAGGTCGTCGTCGACGCGCTCGAGCAGGTGGCCGTCGATCGGCAGGTCGCCGACCTCGTTGACGAGCACGGCGATCCGCTCGCCGCCCGGCGCGCGCAAGAGGTGCGCGAGCAAGCTCGTCTTGCCGCTGCCGAGGAAGCCCGTCAGGACGTGCAGCGGGATCGGTACCATGCGCGCCATGTTCCCCGAGCGGTTGATCGACGTCCACGTCCACCTCAACAACTACCACGAGACGACGCGCGCGCCGACGATGGCGAAGGTCCAGGACCTCTTCGACAAGATGGAGGAGGTCGGCGTCGACCACGCCATCGTCATCACCTCGTACCGGGTCGACATGGACCGGCCGAGCGCGGAGGAGCTCGTCGCCGTGCTCGAGGCGGACCCGCGCGTGACGGTCGTCGAGGGCCTGCGCTGGCGCGGCGAGGAGCGCACCGACCTGTTCTCGTTCGAGGAGCGCATCCGCGACGGGATCGTCAAAGGGATCAAGCTCTATCCGGGTTACGACCATTACCCGATCAACGATCCCTCGCTCGAGAGCATCTTCCGCATCGCCGCGAAACACGACGTCCCGGTCATGATCCACACGGGCGACACGTACGCGAAGACGGCGAAGGTGCGTATGGCGCACCCTCTGCTGGTCGACGACGTCGCCGTCGACTATCCCGACGTCAAGTTCGTCATGTGCCACCTCGGCAACCCGTGGTTCCAGGACGCGGCCGAGGTGCTCTACAAGAACGACAACGTGTACGCCGACATCTCCGGACTGACGCTCGGCGACTTCAGCTACGAATTCGAGCGCTACGTCGCCATGCGTTTGAAGGAGATGATCACGTACATGGGCGACCCGGGGAAGCAGCTCCTGTACGGAAGCGACTGGCCGCTCGTCGGCATGAAGCCGTACGTCAAGCTGCTCCGCGAGCTCGAGTTCCAGCCCGAGGACCTCGAGAACATCGCGTGGCGTTCGGCGTCGCAGCTCTTCAAGATCGACGTGGAGACGATCCCGACGAAGCGCGGCGGCCGCGCGTAGCTCCTCCCGCGCTCACGAGCTGCACGAGAGCATCGAGCAGCCCGGACGTTCGCGCGCCCACTCCGGGCGGCGCGCGAACCACTTCGCGCGCTCGGGTTGCTCGTCGTAGGGCCTGCGCAACAGATCGAGCAGCTCCGCGACGACCGACGGGTCGCCCTTCGCCGCCGCGTCGATCGCGAGTTGCGCCATCCAATTGCGCAGCACGTACTTCGGGTTCGTCGCGTGCATGCGCGCGCGCCGCTCGTCGGCGCTCGAGCCGTCGGCGCGGACGCGCTCGCGGTACGTCGCGAACCAACCCTCGATCCGCGCGCGCACGTCGCCGGCGAGCTCCTCCGGCGCGTAATACGCCTCGTGCAGCGCCGGCGTGATCCCGTCGCCGTCGTCGGCGAGCGCGCGGAAGAAGATCGTCATGTCGGTCTCGGTGAGCTGGAGCACCTCGACGAGCTCGGCGAGGAGCGGCTCGTCGGTCGCCGGCTCGAACGCGCGCAGACCGAGCTTCGCAGCCATCGTCGCGCGCCAGCGGCCGCGATAGAGCTCGGGGAACTCGTCGATCGCCTCGCGCAGCGGCTCGACCGCGCCGGTGAGCGGGACGATCGCGTTCGCGAGGCACGCGAGGTTCCAGTACGCGATCTCGGGCTGCGCGCCGAACCGATAACGGCGCCCGTACGCGTCGGTCGTGTTCGGCGTCCAGCCGGGGTCGTAGCCCTCGAGCCAGCCGTACGGCCCGTAGTCGATCGTCTCGCCGAGGATCGACATGTTGTCGGTGTTCATCACGCCGTGGACGAAACCGACACGCATCCAGTGCACGACCATCTCGGCGGTGCGCCGCGCGACCTCGCGGAACCACGCGACGTAATCGCCCGGCGCGATCGCCGCGTGCGGTCCGCGCGCCGACAGGAGCTCGGGGTAGTCGTGGCGCAGCGTGAAGTCGGCGAGCGCGCGCAGGAGCGTCTCGTCGCGCCGCGCCGCCTGGATCTCGAAGCTCCCGAAGCGCACGAACGAGCGCGCGACGCGGCACACGATCGCTCCCGGCTCGTCCTCGAGTCGGCCGTCGTAGAACATGTCGCGCGTCACGGCGTCGCCCGTCGTGACGAGGCTCAGCGCGCGCGTGGTCGGCACGCCGAGGTGGTGCATCGCCTCGCTGCACAGGAACTCGCGCACCGACGAGCGCAGCACCGCGAAACCATCCGCCGAGCGCGAGTACGGCGTCGGGCCCGCTCCCTTGAGCTGCAGCGTCCAGTGCGCTCCGTCCGTGCCGACGACTTCGCCGAGGTTGATCGCGCGCCCGTCGCCGAGCTGGCCCGCCCAGTGGCCGAACTGATGGCCGCCGTAGCAGTGCGCGTAGGGGTCCATGCCGGCCAACGGCTCGTTGCCCGCGAAGACGCGCGCGAAACGCTCGCTGCGGCACGCCTCGTCGTCGAGCCCGAGCAGCGCGGCGACCTCGCGCGAGCAGGCGACGAGCTTCGGCGCGGACGCTCGCACCGGCCGGACGCGCGAGTACGCCGCGCCCGAGACGTCGCGGACGCGGTTCGTCTCGTCGGGTTCCGCCGGGAGCTCGCGCGTGAAGCGCGCGTCGAAGACGAGGCTGTCGAGCGAGCCGCTCACCCGCCGCGTTCGTGCTTCTTCATGAACGCCACGGACTTCGCCACGAGCTGCTCGAGCACGTCGAGGTCGACGTCGGCGAGGCGCTTCACGTACAGACACGCTTTGCCGGTCTTGTACTTGCCGAGCTCGTTCATCAGCGCCTCGTGCCCGTCGAAGCCCGACATGACGTAGAGCGTGAGATCGCGCTTGCGCGGCGAAAAACCGGCGAGGAACCAGTCGCCCTCGCGCCCGCTCTCATAGACGTAGTGGTAGTCGCCGAAGCCGACGATGCTGGGGCCCCACATCTTGGGCTGCGCCTTCGTCACGCGCTTCATCATCTGGACGAGCTTCTTGCAATCCTTGCGCCGCTCGTCGTCCTCGACGGCGTCGAGGAACGCGCTCACGCTCGCCGCGGTCTTCTTCGTCTTCAGCTCGTCCTTGGCCATCGCGGAGTCCTCCTGGCGTGAGCGTAGCCCCTCTGCGCGTGCCGCCCCATGGACAAATCGCGGCCGCTGGGAGATGCTCGGCGGCCACCCTGCTCTGGAGATCTCGCCATGCAGAGGAAGTCGTTCGCTCTCGTGGTCGGCGCGCTCGCGTCGACCGTCGCCCTTCCCGTCGTCGCGCGCCAGGACTCCCCGGAGCTCGCGCCGCCCGTGCGACTCGCGGCCGACGGCGAGCCGATCGACGTCGGGCGGCTCTCCGACTACGCGCACGCCGGACCCTGGATCGCGGACGTCGACGGCGACCGCGACCGCGATCTCCTCGTCGGCGACTTCCCCGGCCATTTCTGGCTCTTCGAGAACGCCGGGACCGACGCGGAGCCGCGCTATGCGTCACGCGGGCAGCTCGAGGCGGGCGGCGAGGCCGCCAAGACGCCGGTCTACTGATGCATCGCCTCGAGTCCACAGTTCGTGGACTACGACGCGGACGGCACGCTCGACTTCGTCAGCGGCTCGTACGACCCCGGCGACGTCTATCTGTTCCGCGGCCTCGGCGCCGGGAAGTACGCGCACCGCGAGCGGCTCGAGGACGAGCACGGGCTGCCGCTCGTGCATCATCCCGCCGAGCTGGCGGAGTACGGGCGGTTGAAGCGGAGCGACCCTGCGATGTCCGATCGCAAGACGCTGATGGCGATGGTCGCCTCGTTCGGGAGCTGGCCGGCGCCGGTCGACTGGGACGGCGACGGCGACCTCGACATGTTGATCGGCAGCTTCGGCGGCGCTCTGTTCCTGCGCACCAACGTCGGCACGCGCGCCGAGCCGAAGTACGCGGGCGAGAGCGAGCCGGTCGAGGCCGACGGCGAGCCGCTGCGCGTGAACGCGCACGCGAACCCCGTGGTCGCGGATTGGGACGGCGACGGCCTGTGGGACCTCGTCGTGTCCGCCGGCGACGGGAGCGTGGGCTGGTACCGCAACGAAGGCACGGCGCGCGCTCCGCGCCTGGGCGCGCGGCGACCGCTGGTCGCGGCGAAGTCGAAGAACAAATTCCTGACGCAGTACCTCGCGCCCGGCGAGGAGCCCGCGCCCGGCGCGCGCGCGCAGATCTGCGTCACCGACTACGACGGCGACGGCGCGCTCGACCTCTTGCTCGGCGACTACTCCGACGTCGTGCGCCTGCGCGCGCTCGACGCGACGGAGCGGGCGGAGCTCGACGCGCTCTTGCGCGAGCAGGCCGAGCTCGAGGAGCGCCTGTGGAGCGACGCGCTCGACGAGGCGGCGCAAGAGGCGGCGTCGAAGCGCCTCGAGGCGCTGTCCGAGGAGGTCGCGGCGTACCACGACCCGGCGCGGGAGCCGCGCACGTGCAGCTTCGTCTGGCTCTACCGGCGCGTGCCGGGCGTCGAGGGCGCCGGCGTGGTGTCGCCCGCCGAGCGCACGGTGACCGCTGCGGCCGCGAGCCAGAGTGGCCCGGTGCTCGTCGACGCGTTCCTCGAGCGCGACGCGGAGCAGACGCTCTACACGCTGCGCGTCGAGCTCGAGATGCGCGACGGCTGGCACGTGTACGCGTCGGTGCCGAAGGGCGGGCACGAGCCGGAGACGAGCATCGGCCTGCGGCTGCCCGAGGGCGTCGAGACGGCCGGCGCCTGGGAGCGGCCGGCGGGGATCGCTTCGCGCGACGATCCGCGCACGCGCGTCTACGAGGGCGTGGTGACGTTCACGCGCGCGCTGCGCGTGGCGGCGGGCGCGACGGGCGCGATCGGCGTCGACGTGCACTACATGGCGTGCGACGCGGACGGGTGCCTGCCGCCGACGACGGCGAGCGTGTCGCTCGCGCTGCCGGCGGAGGACGGCGGCGAGTCGGACGCGGCGGACGAGGCGCTCGGCGCGCTCGTCGCCGAGCACGAGGCGAGCGAGCTCGGCTACGTCGAGAGCTACGCCGCGTTCCGCCCGCGCTTCGAGGCATTCGCGCAGGCGCAGCGCGGGACGGAGGCGGAGGTCACGGCGCTGCTCTGGCTGTTGAACCAGTCGTGGTGGCTGCACGAAGAGGGAAAGATGGAGACGACGGCGCAGGCGATCGCCGACGACCTGTTGGCGCGCCACGCGGATTCGCCGCAGCTCGGCAGGATCGCCGAGACGGACTACGTGCTCGCGAGGTCTGCGCGCGCGCCCGCGTTCGAGCGGCTGCTCGAGTCGCCGCACGCCCGGGTGCGCGCCGCCGCGCACCTGGGTCTCGCGAAGCTCGACCCGCCGGCTCCCGGCTGGCGCGCATCGGGCGCGAGCGCGGAGGAGGCGCACCCCCACCTCGCGGCGCTCGTCGCCGAGTACGCGGACGTGCCGCATCGGGCGACGACGTACGGCGCGATCGCGCGCGCGTACCTCGACGTGCACACGAACGCGGAGCTCGCCGTCGGCGCGCTCGCTCCCGAGATGGAGGGTGCCGACGAGAACGGGGCGCCGATGAAGCTCTCCGACTTCCGCGGCCGGGTGGTGCTGCTCGACTTCTGGGGCGACTGGTGAGGCCCATGCCGGGCGATGTACCCGGAGGAGCGAGCGCTCGTGAAGCGCTACGAAGAGAGCGAGCTCGCGATCGTCGGCGTCAACAGCGACGAGACGCGCGAGAAGCTGCTGCGCGTGATGGCGCAGAACGAGCTGACGTGGCGCTCGTTCTTCGACGGCGGCGGAACGGACGGCCCGATCGCGACGCGCTGGCGCGTCACCGGCTGGCCGACGGTGTACCTGCTCGACGCGCACGGCGTGATCCGCGCAATCGACCCGCGAGACCTGGACGCGGAGATCGCGAAGCTGGTCGAGGAGCTGCGGGCGGGGAGGTAGAGGGGGGGGCCGGCTTCTCGCGCGCGCGCGCATAGGCCATCCCGAACCCCCGCCCACCCGGTGTGGGGGGTACCGCTCCAGAGCGCGCTCGGTTGCCCCCCATCCACGATCTTCTTCACCCGTCGATCGCCCCTCGCGCTGCTACGCTCCTGCCCATGAAGCTGCACCTCGCCCTCCTGCTCGGCGCCGCGTTCGCCCTGTCCGCCTCGTGCGACTCCAGCGAGCCGGGACCAGCCGCCACGCCCCCGAGCTCCGAGCCCGCCGCGACCGCGACCGCCGAGCCGGCCGCTCCGTCCGCGGACGTCGCCGACGCCGCCCCCGACGAGCCCGCCGCCCCCGGCGCGCTCCCCGAGATCCGCTACTACATGATCGCGGACACCTGACCCTTCTGCGTCAAGGTCGAGCGCGCCGTGCGCGAGCTCGCGAGCGAGTACGAGGGTCGAGTGCAGTTCAACGTCATCCCGGCCGAGGAGACGGCCGCGCGTACCGACGAGATCGCCGAATTCGGGTTCACCGCGTTGAAGCACGGTCTCGTCGGTTTCGCCGCGGACGGCGACGTCGTCGTGAAGCTCCCCGGCCACGAGTACGGCAAGCCGGAGATCGTCGACGCCGCGGAGAAGGTGCTCGCGGGGTCATGAGGACGCCAGCCCCTCCACCAGCGTCGCCTGCGCGAGCGTGAGCAGGTCGGCCGGCGCGAGCTCGATCTGCACGCCGCGGCGGCCGGCGCTGACCCAGATCGTCTCGTGCGCCGCGATCGTCGCGTCGGCGTACGTCGCGAGGTGGCGCGCGTGGCCGAGCGGGCTGATCGCGCCGACGACGTAGCCGGTCGCGCGCTCCGCGGCAGCGGCGCCGGCGAGCGCGGCGCGGCGGCCGCCGGCGGCGCGCGCGAGCACTTTCGGCGCGAGGCGGCGGTCGCAGGGGACGAGCGCGGCGACCAGCCGCTCGTCCACCGTCGCCACGAGCGTCTTGAAGAGCCGCTCCGCCGGCACGCCGAGCGCTGCCGCGACCGACTCGCCGTACGTCCGCTCGTCCGTGGCGAGCGGCGGGACCGCGTGCACGACGTGGCGCACGCCGCGCTCGGCGAGCAACGCCAACGCCGGCGTGCTGCGCGGCGCTCGACGTCGTTCAGCCACCGATCACGGCGCGCACCGCCTCGAACCACACAGTGCGCTCGTTGTTGCGCAGGCTCGGGAGGGCTTTCGCGCGCACGGCCTCAGGCTACCTCGCGCAGCGCCGCGCGCGCGATGCGGCCCATCACGACGAGCACGGCGACCGTCGCGAGCGCTCCGGCGATCGCGAGCCGCACGTCGGCGGAGCGCGCGAGGTCGAGCTCGGCGAGGCCGGCGCCCGCGACGGCCACCGCGATCACGCGCGGCGCGAGGCCCGCGAGCGAACCCGCGAGGAACGGGCCGAGCCCGACGCCGGAGGCCGCCATCAACAGGTTCGTCGCCGCGAACGGCATCACCGGCGACAGGCGCACGAGCACGATCAGCCCCGCCGTGCGCCGCGCGCCGGCGTGCACGAGCGCGCGGTGCACCGCCGCAGCGCGCGGCCGCCGCGCGAGCCCGGCGATCGTCCGGCGCCCGATCCAGCGCCGCAGGACGGCGTAGCCGAGCAGCGCTGCCCCGACGATCCCCGCCATCGCGACCACGCTGCCCGCCGCGGCGCCGAACAGCACCCCCGCGACGGCGGACGACGCGTGCGTCGGCACGAGCGAGAACCCTGCCAGGACCACGGTCAGGACGACGACGAGCGGGACGGCGCTCCAGCCGAGCGCGCGCAGCGGGTCGAGCCACGCCGGGGCCGTCGCGACGAGCACGAGCGCACCGATCGCCGGCCCGACGACGGTGAAGAGCGCGATCGGACCGAGCGCGCCGAGCTCGACGACCGCACGGCCGACGCGGCGGAAATCGAAGGCTCCGCGCAAGGGCGCGCAGGATAGCGGCGGCGAGCGCGCCGTGCTCAGGCGCAGCGCGGGCCCCGGCATCGCCACCAGAGCATGGACGCACGAGCACACCCACCTCCGCGCGGAACTGGCTCGCATCCGTGTTGGTCGGCGCCGGACGAGAGCGCTCCGGAGCCGCAAGTCGAGCTCCAACAGCGGTTTGGGGCGACCGGCGCGCACGGGGAGGGCCTGCTCGGGCGGCCGATCTCGACGAATCCGGCGATTGCGTCCAGGATCGCTGCGGAGCGAAGGGGGGCGAGGGGCGGGCGACCCACACGAAACACAGCCAGTTTTGTGGCGGGCACCGGGGAGGGTCTGCGCCACTGCTCCCGACCCAACGAACAAGGAGCATCGCATGCACTCGCACAGCACCCTCTCGGTTCCGTCCCCGCCTCTCTCGTCCGCGCTCGGTCGCACCGCCGTGCTCGTATACGGCGTCGTCGCCTATGCGATCGGCATCGGCGGCCTGTTGTCGTTGATCGCGGTCAGCCTCGGGCTCCTGCCGCTCACCGGGGGGCCCGTCGCGATCGGCACGACCGGGGGGGCGATCGCGTTCAACCTGCTGTTCGTCGCGCTGTTCGGCGTGCAGCACGCGGTGATGGCGCGGCCCGCGTTCAAAGAGCGCTGGACGCGCATCATTCCCGCGGCGATGGAGCGGCCGACGTTCGTCCTGCTCTCCGGCGTCATCATGGGGAGCGCGATGTGGCTGTGGCAGCCGCTGCCGAGCACGGTCTGGGCCGTCGAGAGCGCCGCACTCGCGAACGCGCTGCGCGGCGTCGCGGCGCTCGGCTGGTGCTACATGCTCGCTGCCTCGTTCGCGATCGACCACTTCGAGCTGTTCGGGCTCAAGCAGGTCTGGCGCAACTTCGTCGGCAGCGAGGCGCCGCGCGTGCCGTTCGTCTCGCGGCTGATGTACCGCTTCGACCGCCACCCGCTCATGTCGGGCATCCTGATCGGCCTGTGGTGCACGCCGTCGATGACCGTCGGCCGGCTCGTGCTCGCCGCGGGGTTCAGTGCGTACATCGTGATCGGCGTCGCGATGGAGGAGCGCACGCTCGTCGCGCTCCACGGCGACGGCTACCGCGAGTACCGCCGCAAGGTCGGCGCGCTCGTGCCCCTCCCGGGCCGCCGCGGCTGAACGGCGGTGCCCCGAGCGAAGAGCGAAGAGCGAAGGAGAAGCGCTCCCTCGAGGCGCGTCCACGCCGGATCACGGCGTGGGCGCGCTCGTCGTTCGGGGGCCGGGCATCGGGTTCTTGCGGATGCGCTGCACCCTGCGGGACGGAAGTGCGCGTTGACCCTGTGCGGGCGACACGGGCCGGGCGCGCGCCCCGTGAACCAAACCCTCCGGCTCCGTTCTCGGAGACCTCGATGCAACGAATCCCGCTCGACACCCTCGCGTCCGCTCCCGCCGTGGCCGCCCTCGTGGCGCTGCTCGCGACTCCGCACGCGGCGGGCCAGCTCACCGTCGGCCCGGCCGGGAGCGGTGCGCAGTTCACCGAGATCTCGGCGGCCGTCGTCGCGGCCCAACCGGGCGACGTCGTGCTCGTCGCGCCCGGCACGTACGGGGCCTTCCTCGTCGACAAGGCCGTCACGATCGTAGGCGCCGGTCACGATCTCGTCGTCGTCGACAGGGCGCGGGCGTCGCGGGCCTGCGCGTCGCCGGCCTCGCCGCGAACGAGGCGGCGCACGTCTCCGGCCTGACCGTCCGCGCGGCGTGGGGCGTGTCGACCGCGTTCCCGCAGGTCGACCTCTCGCAGAACGCCGGCCGCGTCGTCGTGTCGGACGTGCACGCCGGCACGCTCGTCCAGCCCGGCGCCCCGGGCGTCGCGAGCGGCCCGACGGCCCGGATCACGGACTCCGCGGCGGTGCTCCTCGACGGCTGCCGGTTGAGGGGCCTCAATCCTGCGTACATCGCTGCGGTCTCCGGAGGCGCGCAGAGCGGGCTGCGTGTCACGGGGAGTCGGGTGTGGATCGCCGACACGCGAGTCCAGGGTGCGGAGGGCGGCTACTCGAACACGTGCGGCAGCTCCGGCACGTCGGGTCCCGGCGCCACGGCCCTCGTCGCCACGGCGTCGACCCTCGTGCTGGCGCGGAGCACGGTCATCGGCGGCGACGGTGGTGCCCACGACGACTGCTTCGAGCCCAACTTTGGCGTCGGATTCGACGGCGGCGACGGGATCGCGCTCCTCGCGAGCGAGCTGCTCCTGGCCGGCGGACCGGGCAACAGCGTGGTCGGCGGCACGACCACCTGGTGGCACCCCTTCTTCGGGCCGAACCCTACCGTCGGCGCCGGCGTGCTCGTCGACGGCACGAGCCGTGCCCGCGCCGCAACGGACGCGGTGGTCGTGAGCGGCGGCGGATTCGTCGGGACCGTCGGACCCGACGGCGCCTTCGAGGTCCTCGCCGGCGGGCGTGCTCGTGCAGCAGGCCTACCCGCAGCCGACGGCCGACGTGCTGCCTCGCGGCGCCCGGCGAGTCGGTGGCGCTGTCCGTCTCGAGCACGAGCGGCGCGGTGCACCTCGCCTTCTGGTCCCCGACCCTCGGCCCGCCGACGGCGCTCCCCGGCTTCGGAGAGTCGCTCGCCCTCCCGCTCGCCGAAATGAGCCCGCTCGCGGTCGTCGCGATCGCCGCAGACGGCCTCGGCTCCTTCGTCGCGGCCGTTCCTTCCTCGCCCTCGCTCGCGGGAGCGACGTTGGTCGCGCAGACGGTCGAAGTCGGCCCGAACGGGCTCCTGCTCTCGAACCCGACGACGCTGGCGATCCGGTAGGAGCGGCGTCCCGATCCGGCGGGCGGCCCGGGCCGCGTCTACTCGGACACGCCCTCGCGCGGCCCGTCGTTCTGGAGCAACAGCAGCGCGAACCACTCGTTCGGATCGGTGAACACGCGCACGGTGCGCAGGCCGTGCCACGCGAGGTCGGCGGTGATCTTCGGGATGCGGTACTTGCGGCTGATCTCGGTCAGCACGGTTTCGCCGGCGCGCAGATGGAACGAGCGGCCGAGCGACGGCAGGCGGATGTCCTGGTCGCGCGTGAAGCGGGCGCGGATCTCGATGCGCTCGAGCGTCGGGTTCCAGGTCGCGACGTGCTGCACGGCGTCGAGGTCGATCTCGGTGCCGAGCTCGCGGTTCATGCGCACGAAGTAGTTGCGCGTGAAGCGCGCCGTGACGCCCGCCGCGTCCGCGTAGGCGGCCTCGAGGACCGCGCGTTGCTTGACGAGGTCGACCCCGAGCAGGAAGAAGTCACCGACGGGCAAGCTGCGCGTGACGTCGCTCCAGAACGCGGCCGCCTCGGTCGAATTCAAGTTGCCGACCGACGAGCCGAGGAACACGACCATCTGCGGCGAGAGCTGCGGGAACAGGAGCAGCGCGTCCGCGTACGTGCCGTGGACCCCGCCGAACTCGACGTGCTCGAACCGCTCGGCGATCGAGGCGCGCGCTTCGGCGAGCGCTCCGTCGCTCACGTCGACCGCGACGTAGCGCTGCGGCGCGCCGCCGGTCGCGTACGCCTCGAGCAGGTGCTGCGTCTTCGCCGAGTAGCCCGAGCCGAGCTCGACGAGCGTCACCGGACCGGTCAGCTCGCGCATGCGACGCGCGTGCCGCGCGAGGATCGACGCCTCGGTGCGCGTCGGGTAGTACTCCGGCTGCTTGGTGATCTCGACGAACAGCCGGCTGCCCTCGTCGTCGTAGAGGTAGCGGCAGTCGAGCCACCGCGGGTCGTCGGAGAGTCCGCGCGCGACCGAACGCGCGAACGCATCGGCGTCTTCGGCCCTGGCGGCCTGCACGAGGCCATCGGACTCGGTCGCGCCCGGGAGGAGCTCCTGGAGATCGGTCATGCGATGGCGTCGGTTCGCATCCGCGCGAGCGGAAGATCATCGCCCACCTGTCCGAGGGCTTCAACCCGGGACGCGCGGCATCCGCGACGTGCAGACCGAGAGCGGACCGGCGCCCCCCGCGAGGAACGCCCATTCGAAACGCCGCGAGAAAACCGCGAGGGACGGCGCCGGCACGCCGGCTGCTGGAGCCGGCGCTGCCGCATCAGCGCTCCAGGCGCTCGTCGCGACCGCGCAGCCCGTGCCCGAGCACCGCGACGACGAGCGCGACGAGGAACATCGTCCACAGCGGCACCGTGACCCGCCACGAGCCGGGCCCGTAGCGGCGCGCCTCCGGCGCCCAGCGCAGCCCCTCGGCGTTCGGCGCGATCCACAGGCCCTGCGGCCGGTTGCGCTGGTCGCGCTCGAGCGTGAGACGCCCGTGCTCGAGGCGCCACGCGAAGGTCTCGCCGCTCGCTCCGGCGTAGAACGGGACGCTGAGGACCTGCAGCCCCAGCAGCACGAGCGCGAGGAAGGTCGCCACCCACCGCACGCGCGCAGACTACCGCTATGCTCGCGAGCCGTGCAGCCCTCCGAGCCCGTCTTCCTCGCGCAGGGACCGTTCGCGCGCCTGCGCGACGCGCAGAAGCTCCTCGCCCGCCACTCGATCGCCGCCGAGATCGTCCAGCCGCCCGGGGCGAACGCGAACGCCTGAGGGACGCGCTATCTGCTCGCGGTCGCGAGCGGCTCCGCCGACGCCGCGCGCGCCGCGATCGACGCCGCGTTCCTCGAGGAGCTCGACCCCGCCGCCCGCGCCGCCGCCGAGTCCGCGCTCGACCTCGACGCGGACGAGAACGCGTGCCCGGCGTGCGGCGCAGCGCTGGCGGGCGTCCCCGAGCGCTGCCCGAGCTGCGG
>CAZGTQ010000064.1:0-6243 GCA_964528575.1 uncultured Planctomycetaceae bacterium
GTGTAGAGCTCGGCCGAGCGGTCGACCGTGTCGCCCGGCGTGCCGCCGGTGCCGTTCGCGCCGACGCCGATCGTCAGGATGCGCTCGCCGTTCACGAGGACGGAGCGCGTGTGCGGACGCGGCAGGAGCGTCGTTCCGACGGTCTGCCAGGTGAGCGTCGGGCCGATCTCCGCGCGCTCGATCGTTTGGATCGGGCTCCCCGAGCCCAGGCTTCCGAAGTCGAGGGGGTCCAGCCCTCCGAGCGCGTAGACGTACCCGTCGTGCTCGATGAGCTGCGGTCGCACCCGCGCCACGTTCAGGTCGCCCGCGACGGTCCATCCGCTCGACTCGTCGAAGAGGTAGGTCTGGGCCACCGCGTCAGGGCTTCCGACGCCGTGAGCGGCCCCCCCGGCGATGAGGATGCGTCCGTCGGTCAGCGTGACCTGGGCGTGGAGCGCGAGCGAGGGGGGATCGAAGTACGACACCATGTTGTAGGTCAGGATCGTCACGGCGCTCGGATCGTAGACGTGCGCGTACCACGAAAACGTCGGAGCGTAGACCCCGGGGAACTGCGTCGTCCGGACGCCGCCGGTGAGGAGCACCTTCCCGCTCGCCAAGAGCGACGCCGCGTTCATGCAGGTCGGACTCACTTCGGACACTCCAGGAAGCGGCGCTTGAAAGAACGAGGGCCCTGGTGACCAGGCGTCGGTGGCCGGGTCGTAGAGCTCCGTCGTCTCCGTCATCGTCAGCCAGTCCGGATCCTCCCACGCACCAACTTGCGAGTTGCCCAGCCCGCCCGCGACGAACACGCGGCCGTCGGCGAGCAGCGTCGCGGTGTGCGCGACGCGGGCCACGTTCATTGGGTTCGTCGCCGTGAACGTGTCCGCGACCGGGTCGTAGATCTCCGCGGTCGCGCTCGCGACGCCGGTCGACGGATCCGCGACACCGCCGACGAGCAGGAAGCGCCCGTCCGCGAGCCGCGTCATCGTGTGGCCGGTGCGCGGCTGCGTCATGCTCGGGCCCGCGACGAACGTCTCCTGCTGCGGGTCGAACAACTCGGTCGTCGCGAGCGCCGCGTAGCTCGCGTTCGCGAGATCGTCGGAGTCCGGCGTCATCCCGCCCGTCACGAGCACGCGGCCGTCGTCGAGCAGCGCGACGGCGTGCTCGAGCCGCGGCGCGATCACGCTCGCACGCGCGAGCCCCGGCACGGCCGCGCCGAGCACGAAGTGCGAAATCTGCGGCGCGCCGATCGAGAACGTGACGCGCTCGCTCAGCTCGCCCGGCGCGAGCGACGGCAGGTCGAGCGTCAGGAACTGCGCGTTCAGCCCGAGGCCGACGAGGCCCGCGTTCGCCGGGAGCGGATAGCTCACGTCCTGCGCGCCGCCGCTCAGCACGCCGACCTGCGCGTACGCCGCGAGGTCGAGCCCGAGCTCGAGCGCGAGCGGGCTGCCCGGGAACAGTGGCGCGAGCGGCGTCGGCCCCTGGTCGAACGACGGCAGGTGCACGTACGCGTCGCCCGCCGGCCCGACGAGCGTGTACGTCGCGGCGCCTCCGATCGCGCCGCCTGACCATCCGTGGCCTGTCTGGGCGTGCGCAGCGGTCGCGAATAGGCCGGCGGCGACGAGCAGCGTGTGGATTCTCGTTTTCATGGTGTTCCGTGCTCCCTCGAAACGCGCGCCCACGAAGCGCGGCCACGCGTCCCTCTCGGGTGTCGCATTGCACCACGAGTCGGCCCACGGTGCGCCACCCCTCCCACTGATCCCAGCGGAACGGTCGCGGGCCCGCACGCGAAGCACTGGTGCGGCCCCAGATTCACCGCTCCGCCGGCGTGGAGCACTCGGACGAGCGCGCTTTCGTACCGCTGGCGCTCACTCGAGCACGAGCGCGATCGCGCGCTCGTGCTCCCCCGCGAGCAGCACGTCCGCTTGCGCAGCGCGCCCGTCCGGCGCGGCGATGCGTACGCGGTAGACGCCGGGCGCCAACGGCCCGAACGCGCGCTCGGTGCGCTCCGGATCGAAGCCGGCGAGCGCGGGACCGCGCGGGTGCGCGTGCTCGAAGCCGCTCGGGTCGAGGATCGAGACCGCGAGCTCATCGACGACATCGTCCGCGCCGAGGAGCCGCAGCACGAGCACCGTCGCCGGACCGACGACGAGCCGCGCCGTCGCCGTCGCGCCCTCGCCGACCGTGACGCGCAGCGGCTGAGCGGTCGCGACGCCCTCGCCGGCCGCCTCGAGGAGCAGCTCTCCCGCCGGCAGGCCGCCGAGCGCGAAGCCGCCCGCCTCGCGCGTCGCCACCCCCGCTAGCTGGAGCGGCGTCCCGTCCGCCGTGCGCGCATACACCCGCGCGGCGACCGGTGCGCCCCGCGCGTCGACGACGCGGCCCTCGACGCGGCCGCCGCGGCCGAGCGCGAGCTCGAGGCCCTCGCGCTCCGCGCCCGACTCCGCGACGACGCCCGCGCGCAGCGCGCTCCCCTGGCCGGCGACCGCGGCGAAGTCGACGAACGGACCGCCGTCGACGCCGGCGAACACCGTGTACTTGCCCGGACTCAAGTGCAGACACGTCCACGCTCCCGTCTCGCGGTCGACGTCGACGACGCTGACGCCGCCCGACCACGCGACGCCGTCCTCGTGCTCGCGCCGTACGACCACGCGCGTCCAGAACGCGAGCTCGCCGCTCGCCGTGACCCGTCCGCGCAGCCCGGCGGTCGGGAGCGCGAGACGCACCGCGTGCTCGCCCGACGCCGGCACGCGCTCGCGGAACGTCAGCAGCGGCCCGCCCGGCGCGCGCACGCGCAACCACGCGTCGCCGCCGAGCGCGAGCTCGAGCGCGAACGTTCCATCGGACGCAGAGCGCGCCGTCGGCCGCTCGAGCGCGCCGCCGACGAGCGCCTCGACGTATGCGCCCTCGACCGGCTCCCCCGCCGCCGTCACCCGCCCGCGCACGACGACCGCGACCTCGCGCGGCCCGCCGACCACCGCGCTCGTGGTGCGGTCCGCGACGATCTCGACGCGCGCTTGGACGAGCTCGCTCGCTCCGTCCGGCCCCGCGAGGCGCGCCGTGACGAGCAGCGCGCCCGGCGCGAGGTCGCGCGCGAGCAGCACGCCGCGCGAATCGGTCTCGAGTCCGCGCTCGAGCGGCGAGGGCAGCTCGGTGCCGAGCACGACCGGACTTCGCGGCGCGGGCAGACCGTCGGGGCCCAGCACGCGCAGCTCGAGCCGGCCGCCGCGGCGCAGCGCGAGCTCGACGTCCGTGCGCCGCTCGCCGGCGCCGAGCACGAGCGCGAGCGGCTCCGACGGCGCGAGCCCCGCGTCGACGCGCGCGCCCAGACGCCAGCGCCCCGGCGGCAGGCGATCCAGAGCGAAGCGGCCGTCGGCCGCGCTCCTCGTCGCGCGCCCCTCGTCGCGGTGTGCACCGCTCGCGCGCAGCTCGACCGGCTCGACGCGCGCGCCGGCGACCGGCAGCCCGTTGGAATCGACGACGCGCCCGCTCACGCTCGCGCAGCGCGGGAGCACGAAGCGCGCGCCGCGCCCTTCGGCCGGCAGCTCGACGCGCACGGGCTCGGACGCCGCGTGGTCCTGCGCGCTCGCCGCGACGACCCACCGGCCGGCGTCGAGGACGTCCCAGTCGAACGCGCCGCTCTCGCTCGCGAACGTCCGCTCGTACGCAACGTCCGGCTGCGCCGACGCGCCGCCGGCGCTCCTCGCCGTGAGCGTGAACGCGCGCACCGGCGCGCCCGCGTCGTCGACGACGGTGCCGCGCAGGCCGGGCGGCGCGCGCAGCACGAGCTCGAGCTCCGGCCCGCCGACGCGCGCGCGGTCGGCGACGGCGCGCCACGCCGGCCGCTCCCACGCGCTCTCGGCGACGCGCACGACCGCGCCGGTCTCGTCGGCGGGAGAGCGCTCGAACGCGGCCGTGACGACGACCCGCCGCGGTCCCGCGTCGAGCCCCGAGATCGCGAAGCGGCCGGCGTCGTCGGTCCGCACGCGCGGCCCCTCCTCGACGCCGCTCGGATCGGCGCTCTCGACCGCCGCGACCGTCGCGCCGGCGACCGGCCGTCCGTCGGGCAGCCGCACGATGCCGGCGAGCGCGAGCCCGCGTCGCAGCGCGAGGTCGATGCCGTCGAGCTCGCGGCCCCAGGGGAGCGTCACGCGCTCGCGCACCGCCGGCCGAAAGCCCTGCGCGGACGCGCGCACGGCGCGCAGGAGCGGGTGCACGCCCTCGAATGCGTAACGCCCGTTCGCGTCCGTCTCCGCGTGGTCGAACGCGGCCCACGACGTCGTGCGCGTCGCGCCGCCCCATTCGATCGACACCCGCGCGCCCGCGACCGGCGCGCCCGCCTCGTCGACGACGCGCCCAGAGATCGTGAGCCCGTCCCGGACCGGGACGCGGATCTCGCGCACCACGCCGGGCACCGCGCGGAACGGCTCGACGCGGACCGGCGCGAACGGCGCGAGCCCCGGCTGCGAGCGCACCTCCCAAGTCCCGTCGGGCGCGAGCCCGCCGGCCTCGAGCGCGAGGTCCGCGCCGATCGTCGCGGTGACGCGCCGCCCGCTCGGCCGGTGCTCGAGGACGAGCGGGCGTCCGGCGAGCGCGCCCGCGTCGAACACGCTCGCGGCCGCGGGCACGAGCCGGATGCGCGCGAAGCCGCCGAGCACCGGCTCGAGCCGCAGCGTCGCGGGCAACTCCGCTCCCTCGCCCGCCGCCGGCTCGAGGCACAGGTAGCGCGCCTCGAGCGCGACGCTCCAGCGCGCGAGGTCGGTCGGCGCCGGCAGGACGAACGTCCCGTCCGCCGCGACGGGCGCGCGCGCGATCTCGAGCCAGCGCGCGTCGAGACGCGGCTGCGCCGAGCGCACGCCGCGCAGCACGACGGACGCCCGCTCGTCGCCGGGCACGCCGGTTGGCCACACGACGACGCCGCGCACCTCGCGCACGCTCGCGCCCACTGCGCCGTGTTGCGCCGCCGTCCTCGGCGCGATGTCGTCTTGCGCCGCCGTCCCCGGCGCGAACGCCGCGAGAGCCAGGAGCACGAGAGCGAGGCCGCGCATCGCGCCTCCAGGCTACTCGGTCGCGGCGATCCGGGCGGCGTCACTCCAGGACGAGCACGAGCGCGCGCTCAGGCTCTCCCGCGAGCGCAACTTCCGCGCCCACGCGCCGACCGTCGGACGCCGTGATCGTCGGCGCAGTGATCGTCGGCGCCGTGATCGTCGGCGCGGTGATCGTTACGGTGTACACGCCCGGCGCGAGCGGCCCGAACACGCGCCACGCGTCGCCGCGATCGCCCGCCGGCAGGCGCCGGTGCGCGTGCTCGAGGCCGCGCGCGTCGCGGATCGAGACGGCGAGGTCGGCCGGCGCCGTACCGGAGCCGTCGACGCGCAGCGCGAGCGACGTCGCGGGAACGAGATCGAGCGTCAGCGCCGTCGCCTCGCCCGCGCGGACGTCGACGCGCGCGGGCTCGGCGGTCGCGAGCCCGTCGCCGAACGCCTCGACCAGCAGCTCGCCGGGCGGCAGCGCGCCGACGTGGAACCGACCCGCTTCCCGCGTCGGATGGCCGACGAGCTGGAGCGGCCGGCCCTCGGCCAGGCGCACGTGCACGAGCGCGTCCAGCGGCCGTCCCGCGCCGCCGGTCACGACGCCGCCGGTCACGACCCCTTCGATCGCGCCGCCGCGGCGGAGCTCGAGCTCGATCCCCTCGCGCACCTCGCCCGCGCGCACGACGAGCCCGCTGCGCAGCGCCGCCCCGTTCGTCTCGTCGGGTGCGAGCGAGAGCGCGACGTAGCGCGGCCCGCGACCCGCAAGCAACGTGTACGTGCCCGGGTCGAGGTGGAGGCACGACCACGCGCCCGTCTGCGGGTCGACGTGCACCTCGCTCTCCAACTCGCCGGACCACGGAACACCGCCGTCGAGCTCGCGGCGCACGAGGACGCGCGTGCGGATGCCGAGCTCGCCGGGCTCGCCGGGCGCGACGACGCGGCCGCGCAGGCCGCCCGTGGGAAGCACGAAACGCACCTCGTGCTCGCCCGACGCGGGAACGTGCTCGACGAACGCGACGCGGCGGCCGCCAAGCGGATGCACGACGAAGCTCGTTTCGCCGCCGGCGAGGAGCTCGAGCGAGAACGAGCCGTCCGCCGCGGTGCGCGTCACCGCCTCGGGACGATCAGGCTCGGTCGAGGACGACGAGGCGACGCTGCGCGCCGCCTCCGCCGCGACCCAGGCGCCCGCGAGCGGCTCGCCGGCCGACGCGACGTGCCCGCGCACGACGACCGC
>CAZGTQ010000065.1:0-5686 GCA_964528575.1 uncultured Planctomycetaceae bacterium
TCGTCCGCCGGCAGCGTGCGGAAGCCCGCGCGGCAGCGGCCGATCGCGCGCGTCGCCGCGACGACGCTCTCCGGCCACCCCTCGACGTGCTCGATGCCCGGAATGGAACGCGGCACGCGCTGCGCCGCGCGGCGCACGCACGCCTCGATCTCGGCGAGCTGCTCCTCGTCCGCCTTGCGCAACCGCGAGAGCAGCTTCGGCAGCTCCTCGCTCCACAGCGGCAGCAACGCGGCGTCGGGCATGCCGACGAGCGGCGAGCGCAACAGCGTGAGCAGCGCGACGTGGTCGCTCGGGTCGAGCACCGCGCGCACGAGCGCGGTCGCGTCGATCACCTCGCGCCGCTTGTAGTACGAGCGGTCGCTCTGCACTTCGTAGGGGATGCCGCGTCGGCGCATCTCCTGCAGGTACGGCTCGATCTGTGTCAGCGAGCGGAAGATCAGCGCGAAGTGCTCCCATCTCGCGCTCGGCCGTGCGTGGTGCTCGAGCACGTCGGCGGCGATCGCCCGCGCCTCGACCTCGTAGCTCGCGGCCTGGATCTTCGCCGGCGCGACGACGCCGTGCTCGTCGCGCGGCCACGACAGCCAGTACTCGACCGACGGCCCCTCGCCCGCGACGTCCGCGTCCGGGCGCGCCGGCTCGAGCGGCGCGAACGGCGGCTGCACGCCGAGCTGCTCCTCCATCACGGGCGCGATCGCGCGCTCGACCTCGTCGAGGATCGCCCGACACGAGCGGAAGTTGTGCGAGAGCCGCAGCCGCTCGCCGCCCGCCTCCGAGACGCGCGTCGCGAAGCGGTCGTACGCGCCGAGGTCCGCGTTGCGCCACGCGAAGATCGACTGCTTGGGATCGCCGACGAGGAACAGGCACGGCGTCTCGGCCGCGTCCGAGCCGGGCGGCGCGAGGCCGAGCGCGGCGACGACCTCGCACTGCACCTCGTCGGTGTCCTGGAACTCGTCGACGAGGAGCTGGCGGATGCGGCGCCGCTCGCGCGCGGCGATCCGGGGGTTCTCGCGCAGCAGGCGCGCCGCCTCGACGAGCAGGTCGGAGAACGTCGCGACGCCGCGCCGGCGCAGCTCGTCCTCGGCGACCCGCAGCGTCTTGGCGATCACGCGCCGCACGCGCCGCAGCAGCGGCGGATCGAGCTCGAGGAACGGCCGCACGGCCTCCGCGCAGCGCTCGAGCACGGCGGCGAAGCGCTCCTCGTCGAACGACTCGTCCTTCTCGAGCGCGCGCTGCTCGCCCTTGTTGAGCTTGCCCTTCGCCCACTCGCACACGCGCTTCCAGCGGCGCTCGTCGAGCGTCCAGACCTCGCGCAGGCTCACGAGCAGCGTCTCGAACGTCGTGCGCGGCGCGCCGGACAGCGACGCGACGAGCGCGACCGTGTCGTCGAGCCCTTCGATCGCACCGGCCGTGTTGCGCGGGATGCCGCGCAGCGGCGCGACGAGAGTCAGCGCTTCGGCGACCGCGGCCCGCAGCTCGCCGACGAGCCGGGCGCACGTGCCGTCGTCGAGCGGGTCGGCTTCGAAGTCGGCCGCGCGCGCGCCCTCCTCGACGAGCGACACGAGCGCCTGCTCGATCTGCGGCGCGTCGATCCCGCGGCGCGCGAGCTCGATCAGGTCCTCGTCGACCGGCTCGGACCACGCGCGCTCGAGATACGCCTCGAGCACCTCGCGCAGGATCGTCTCGGTGCGGCCGAACGTCGCGTCGACCTCGAAATCGGGGTCGAAGCCGACCTCGAGCGGGTATGCGGCGAGCAGCCGGCGGCAGAACGCGTGGATCGTGCTCGCGACGAAGTGGTCGAGCGCGCCGCGCAGCGCCCGCGCGCGCTCGTGCAGCAGCGCGGGCTCGGGCAGCGCGTCGGCGACGAACGCGACCGGCAGGTCGCTCGGGTCGAGCGCGCCGCGCGCGGTCACGCGCTGGATGCGCGCGAGGGCACGGCCGACGCGCGTCGACATCTCCGCGGCCGCCGCCTCGGTGAACGTGATCGCGACGACGCCGCGCAGCACCGCGACCGCGACCGCGTCCGGCTCGCTCGTCTCCCCCGCCGAGACGGCCTCGTCCCAGCCGGGGCCGACGCACCAGTGCACGACGCGCGCGACGAGCGTCGCGGTCTTGCCCGTCCCGGCGCCCGCCTCGAGCAAGAGCGGCCGCGCGAACTCGAGCACGGCCGTGCGGCGCGCGTCCCCGTCGCCGCGCGCGGGGGGCGCCGGAGCGGATGGCGCGGGCGCGACGGCGGGCTGCTCCGGCGGCGGTTGGGAACCCGGCTCGGAGGCGCGCCGCGGCGCGCGCTTCGCCCGCGGCCTGCGCGCCGGCGCTCCGCCCTCGTCGCCGAACAGATCGCCCTGCTTCACGAGCGCTCGCCTCCGCGCGCCTTTTGCGTGTCCTCGCGCTTGGTGACCGACAGCTCCCACGCGGCGCGCAACGCGGCGAGCGCCGGAGCGCTTCGCTCGCTCGCCGTGCCCTGCACGATCGCGCCGAGCGCGCGGCGCGCGCCGCTGTCGCCGCGCACGCACGTCTGGGCGTAGTCGCACGTCTTGCAGGCGGCCGGTTCCTTGTCGCCGTCCTCGAACAGCCGCGGGTAGAACGCGCCGGCGCTCCACGCGCCGACCAGCGTCTGCACCGCGCGCTCGAACCACGGCGCGTGCGCGTCGGGCTCGGCGACGGCGACCTCGGGGTCCTCGCCCTTCGCGGCGTCCGCGCCGAGATAGAGATAGCGGCCGCGCGCGCCCTCGCCCGCCGCGAGCGCGTATGCCATCGCCTGGAGCGCCTCGCCGCGCGGCAGCCGCTCCTTCGCGAACGTGCTCGGCGCGACCGCCTTGCCGGTCTTGTAGTCGGTCAGGATCACGGTCGAGCCGCGCCGCTCGACCGCGTCGGCGCGGAACGTGATCGCGACCGCGGCGGCGCCCGAGCCGACCGTCACGCGGCCCTGGACCTCGGCGCCGATGAACCCGAGCTGCGGCCAGCGCGTCCGCTCCTCCTCGTCGAGCGCACGGGCGCGCTCGACGAACGGCCGCGCGACCGCGGCGATCGTGCGCACGTAGCCGAGCTGCGGCGGCCGGTGCTCCGCGATCTTCGCGCGCGCGACGTCGCAGAGCAGCCCCTCGAGCGCCGCGTCGTCGGGCCATTCGAGCGGGACCGGCGCGCGACGCAGCGCCGTCTCCAGGTCGACGGGCTCGGAGCCGAGCGTGCGCTTCGCGATGCGCTCGAGCACCTCGTGCACGACGTTGCCGACCATGCGCGCGTCGACGCCGGGGAGCGCGTCGAGCGGATCGGGCGTCGGCTCGAGCTGGAGCAAGCGCCCGAGCAGCGCTTGCCACGGGCAGCGCGCGAGCGCTTCGACCCGGCTGACCGACGGCGCCTCGACGCGCGGATCGGGCAGCACGGCTCCGGCGTCGGTCGC
Source organism: uncultured Planctomycetaceae bacterium (assembly GCA_964528575.1). Lineage (GTDB taxonomy): Bacteria > Planctomycetota > UBA1135 > UBA1135 > CAZGTQ01. The sequence continues at coordinate 3,398 of CAZGTQ010000065.1, forward strand.
CGCGCCGACCAGGCCGAGCCACGGCGCGAAGCGCTCGGGCTCGAACGGGCCGCTCTCGTACGCGCGCAGGACGCGCGCGCGCGCGCCGGCGACCGCGTCGGGCGCGCGCTCGCCGCTCTCGCGCAGCGCGAGCGCGAGGCGCCGCTCGTGGCCGTCGAGCCCCGCGTGCAGCGCGCCGAGGATCGCGTGCTCGGCCGCGGTGCGCGGGCCGCCGCTCGCCGCCCGCTCGCGCTCCTGCGGGTACAGGGGCGGGGCGGCGAAGACGCTCTCCTCGTCGTGCTCGCGCAGCAAGCGCTCGACGAGCGGCGAGATCACGCTCGGCCGACCGTCGTCGTCGGCGAAGCACCACGAGACGGTCACGCGCGGGCTCGCCGACGCGAGCTGCGCGAACAGGTAGCGGTCCTCGTCGCGGCTGCGCGCCTTGACCGGCATCTCGGGCAGGAGGTCGGTGAGCGCGCGCCGCAAGTCGTCGGACAGCACCGCGTCCTCGCGGATCGGCCGCGGGAACGCGCCGCGACCGACGCCGACGACGAACAGCCGCTCGAACGTGCGCGCGCGCGCCTCCATCGCGTCGAGCACCTGGACGCCGCCGCCGTTGCCGCCGAGCGCGGGCGCCGCGAGCGGCGCGAGCGCGCGGCGCACGAGCTGGCCGAGCTCGTCGAGCGTGAGCTCCTCCTCGCCGAGCGACTCGGCGAGGTCGGCGAGCGCCTGCGCGACGCGCTGCTCCGAGCGGTCCTTCGCGCGCCAGCCGAGGTCGTCCGTGCGCGCGCGCTCGAGCTCGGCGAGGTGCGCGGCGAGCGTGGCGCTCTGGGGCCAGCTCGCGAAGCGTCGCGCGAGCGCACGGGCGGCGCCGGCGCAGGCGCGCAGGTCGCTGCCGCGCAGTTTCGCGCGACGCGCGTGGAAGCCGATCTCGTCGCTGCGGCCGACGCCCAGCCGCAGCGGCAGGCGCAGCGAGCCGCGCTCGCCCAGTCGCTCGTCCACGTCGAGCGCGGCGACGTCGGCGAGCCGCGCGGCGCCGAGCACGCGCAGGCCGAGGCGCAGCTCGTGCGAGGGGGCGCGCTCGACGGTCTCGCTCTCGCCGGAGTCGCCGGCGCGCTCGAAGCGCAGGCGCGGCGCGGCATCGAGCCAGCGGTCGGCGGGACAGCGCTCGCGCGCTTCGAACAGATCGAGCAGCGCGAGGACGCGGCGGCCGTCGCCGTCGATCGGGGCGCGGGCGCGCAGGCCGGAGCACGGGATGCCCAGGCGGCCGAGCTGGATGCGTAGCGCGCTGCGGTACGGCGCCAGGTCGCGCGCGACGACGCCGATGCGCTCGGGCCGCACGCCGGCGGCGAGCGCGTCGCGCACGCGCCGCGCGACCTCGCGCGCCTCGGCCTCGGGGCCGGGAGCACGGAACAGCTCGAGCGCGGCGGGCTCGCGTGGCGCGCCCGCCGAGCGCGGCTCGGCCTCGAAGCGCTCGATCAGCCGCTCGGCGAACGACGCGCCGAGGTCGGTCGCGCTCGGGTCGTCGGGGTCGGGCGGAAGGTCGACGAGCACCGTGGTCGGGAAGCGGCGCGCGAGCGCCGCGAGCAGGTCGGCCGCGCGCCCGGTCGCGTCGGCGAAGCCGTGGACGACGAGCGCGCTCGCGACGAGCGAAGTGCCGCTCTCGAGGGCCTCGCGGGCGCGCCGCAGGAGCTCGGAGCGCCCGCCGGCGCCGCGCTCGGCGAGGGCGCGCGCGACCTGGACGGCGACGGCGACGACGGCGCGGGCGCGGCGGCGCGCGTCGGCGGAGCCCCCGGCCGCGTCGACGCGCTCGAGGACGGCGCCGGCGTGCTCGGGCTCGAAGCCCGCGTCGAACAGGTCACGCACGGCGCCGGCGACGCCGCGGTAGCCGTCCTGGAACGCGCCGAACGCGCCCCGCAGGAGCGGGTCGGCTGCGGCGGAACGGCGGGCGAGCAGGTCGACGAGCAGGTCGCCGCCGCGCAGGGGCTCGCCGCCGGCGGTGAGCTCGACCGCGAGCGCGTGGAGCGTCTGGACCTGGACGCCGGCGATGGCCCCGAGCGCGGCGGTCAGCCGCTCGGCGACGTGGAGCCGCAGCGAGCGCGACGGCACGAGCACGCGCAACGGCCGGGCGAGGAGCGTCGGCTCGCTCCGCGCGCGCTCCCGGTGCGTGGCGACGATCGCGAGCAGCCGCGCCTCGGCCTCCCGTGCCCCGGCCGCGAGCTCGACGACCGCGCCGACACGCCCCTCTCCGCTCGTCGCCGGCGACATGGGACGTGATGATAGGCGCCCGAGCGCCCGTGATGATAGGCG
>CAZGTQ010000066.1:0-11352 GCA_964528575.1 uncultured Planctomycetaceae bacterium
CCCTGTCGCTGAACGACAACAAGGTGTGCGACACCGTATCACCGGGTCAACACGTTTCGTACGCGCCGTGCGCGAATGCTGCGCGGGCGCGCTCGCAGCGCGGGCGATGGAACACGCCTTGCGCTTGGTCGTGCGCGCGGCCGTCGTCCTCGCGGTGCTCGTCGCCGCGCAGGCGTCGGCGCAGATGGTCGGCGAGGACGACTTCGGCCCCGCGCCGGTCCCCGAGGAGCGCGACGGCGCGTTCGCGATCCTCGCGCACAAGATCCTGACCGCCGTGCTCGACCCCGACGAGCCGCAGGTGATCGACCGCGGCGTCGTGCTCGTCGAGGACGGGCGCATCGTCGCGGTCGGCCGCCGCGACGAGCTCGCGATCCCGCGTGGGTACGCGATCGTCGACGCCGGCGAGCGCTGGCTCATGCCCGGCCTCGTCGAGCTGCACTGCCACAGCGCGCACCCCGCGGCGCTCTTCCCCGAGAACAACATCAACGACGCGGTGCTCCCGACGAATACCGGGATGCGCGCGAGCTCGGTCGTCGTGCCCGACAACGTGCTCTTGCGGCGCGGCGTCGCGGGTGGCGTGACGACGGTGCTCTTCATCCCCGGCTCGGCGTCGAACATCGGGGGCCAGGGCGTGCTGCTGAAGATCGGCTTTCGCAACTACGAGGACATGCTGCTGCGCGACCCGGGCTCGCTCAAGCTCGCGCAAGCCGGCAATCCTGAGAGCTTCGCGATGGGCGTCGGCCGCTGCTTCATGAACTGGAACACGCGCCGCGTGCTGCGCGAGGGCCTCGAGCACGCCGAGCATCGAGCGGAGCGCGCGGCGGCCGGCGAGGAGCTGCCCAAGCCCGATCCCGACCTCGAGGTGTTCGACGAGCTGCTCGCGAAGCGCACGCAGGTCTCGGTGCACACGCAGGTGTACCAGGTCGTGCTGACGACGCTGACGATGCTGCGCGCGGAGCTCGGGCTCGACGTGTACCTCGACCATTCGACGATCGGCGGCTGGCGGACCGGCGCCCTCGCGGCCGAGCTCGGCGTGCCCGCGATCGTCGGCCCGCGCTCCGTCGACACGACCGAGCGCTGGTTCATCGACTGGGCGAAGAACGGCACCGAGGGGATCCGCGGCGTCGCCGCGGGCTACCAGGAGCTCGGCCACGACCTCGTCGGCTTCAACACCGACTGCTTCGACGACGGCCGCTTCGGCCTGACGCCGCCGCAGGAGGAGCTGTCGCTCCAGGCGGCGATGGCGCTGCGCTACGGGATGACGAACGCGAACCTCGAGAGCATCCGCGGCCTGACGATCATCCCCGCGTACGCCGCGGGGATCGACCATCGCGTCGGCAGCATCGAGCCGGGCAAGGACGCCGACCTCGTCGTGATCGACGGCGACCCGGCGGACCCGCGCTCGAGCGTCTATCAGGTGTTCACGAACGGGCGCGTCGTCTACGACGTCGCGGCCGAGGAGCGACGCTGGTAGGCCGCGCGGGCCAGAGCCCGTTCCGACACGCTCTTCAGCGCCAGAGCACGTCCGCGTCCTCGCCGGTGCCGCCCGGCCGGCCGTCCGCTCCGTACGTGCCGAGCAGCGGCGTGCCGCGGGGCGCGCTCGGCGGCGCATACACGTACGGTCTGCCCCACGGGTCCAGCGGGTCGCTCGCGCTCAGAGCGGGCACGTCGGCGAGCGCGGCCGGATAGGTGCCGCCGTGGTCGATCGCGTGCTGGTCGAGCAGCGCCTTCACCGCGCCGAGCTCCGCCCGCGCGCGCCCCGCGAGCGCGCTCGCCCGCGCCCCCGCCGCTCGGGACGCCATGATCCGCGCGAAGAGCAGCCCCGCCGCCAGCATCAGGACGACCAGCACCGCGATGGCGACGCCGATCGCGACCCCGGCTCCTCCCCGCGCTCCGTCCGCTCCTGCGTCCATGCTCCGGTCCGACGCCGAGTCGGACCGCGTCTTCCGCGCGCTGGGCGAATCCTCGGCCCCGCGCGCGCGTGGTAGTCTCGCGCTCGCCATGCTCTGCGCCCTCGCCGCCCTCGCGCTCGTTCTCGCCGGCCCGCTCCAGGGTCCGGGCCTGCGCAAGGAGGCCGCGGCCGAGTCGCGTCCCAACGTGCCCGCGCCCGCGATCGAGCTGCCGACGGTCGGCGGCGGGACGTTCCGGCTCGCGGACGCGGCCGCCGACGGCTGGGTCGTGCTCGTGTTCTTCCGCGGCATGTGGTGACCGTGGTGCGTGCGGCAGCTCGGGGAGCTGCAGCAGCGGATGAGCGCGCTCGAGTCGCTCGACCAAGCGGTCACGATCGCGGCGATCAGCGCCGAGGACCGCGGCACGGGCGGGACCGACGTCGCGTCGACGAGCGGCTTCGACGGACCTGTGCTGGTCGACGCGGGCGCACGGCTGATGCAGGCCTACGGCGCCGACTTCGGCTCGGTGCTCTTCGTCGACCCCAGCGGCGTGCTGCGCTTCCACAAGCCGGGCTCGAAGTTCAAGCGGCCGCGCGCCGACCTCGTCGTGCACGCGCTCGCGGCGCTGATCGAGCGCGCGGAGGAGCCCGAGGCGCTCGCGGAGACGACCGAGGAGCTCGGCTCGAGCTCGTCGTCCGCGCGCGCGCGCGCCGCCGCGCGGCTCGCGGAGCTCGAGGCGGTCGAGGCGCTCGACGCGCTCGTGCGTGCGCTCGCCCAGGACGAGTCGGACGCAGTGCGCGAAGCCGCGGCGAGCGCGCTCGGCGTCCTGCGCGACCCGCGCGCGATCGAGGCGTTGGCGGCGGCTCTCGCGGACGAGGAGCGCGACGTGCGCCTGGCGGCGGCGCGTGCGCTCGTCTCGTTCGGCGACGACTACGAGGCGTACCCGGGCTCGAGCTGGCGCCACGAGTACACCCACGCGGAGTCGCGCGAGCTGACGGCGCGCGCGGACGTGCTCGTTCCGGCGGCGGAGCGGCTGCTCGAGGACCGCTCGAAGGACGCCCGGCGGCTCGGCGCGCGGCTCCTGTGGCGCGCGCGCCACGAGTCGGCGAAGCCGCGCCTGCTCGCGCTGACCGAGGACCGCGACGAGGCGGTGCGCTACGCCGCGCTCGGCGGCCTCGAGCCGTGGCGCGAGGAGCCCGCGGTGCAGGCGGCGGCGAAGCGGCTGCGCGGCGATCGCTCGAGCGACGTGCGCGCGATGGCGCAGTACGTCGAGGAGGGCCCCGTCGGCAAGATCCGCGAGTAGCGCGCGCGACGAGGCGCCCGCCCGCATCCGCGCGACGGTCGACGCGATCCCGCGCGGCCGCGTCGCGACGTACGGCCAGGTCGCGGCCGAAGCCGGCCTGCCTCGCCGTGCGCGCCTCGTCGGCCGCATCCTGCGCACGCTGCCGCACGCCAGCGCGCTCCCATGGCACCGCGTCGTGCGCGCCGACGGCACGATCGCGCCCCGCGGCGACGCAGCGAGCGAGCGCCATCAAGCGCGCCTCCTGCGCGCCGAGGGAGTTGCGTTCGACGTCCGGGGCCGCGTGGACCTCGCGCGCTACCGCTGGACGCCGCCGTAGCCCGGACCCAGCCGCCCATCGACGCCGCGCGCCCGCCCGTGCAAGCTGATTGCCAGGTGCACCCCATGCCGATCCTCCCGCCGACTCCCGCCCTCGTCGCGCTCGCGCTGCTGGCGACGGCTCCGCTCGCGCTCCTCGCGCTCCAGGATCCGCCGCCGGCCCCGGATCCCGAGCCGCCGGCGCCCGCCGCGCCCGACGCGGCGCAGCCGCCCGAGCCCGAGCGCTACCCTCCGCGGGCGCCCGAGTCGGTGCTGCGCTTCTTCGCGCTCGAGGGCGAGCCGGATTACGCGCGCCTGCGCGAGGCGATCGCGAAGCTCGACGGCGTGTCGATCGCGTTCGGTCCCTCGGCGGATGCCGCGCGGCCGGGCTCGCTCTTCGTCGCGCTCGCGGCGCCGCCCGACGCGGAGCCGAAGAAGCTCGCCAAGGCGCTCGAGCGCGCGCGCGTCGACGTCGAGGAGCTCGCGTGGGTGCTGACGCGCATGCGCCTGCCGCAGCTACCCGACTTCGGCGGCGGCAACGAGCCGCGCGACCGCGCGCGCAGCTACGTGCTCGGCGTGCACGGCGACATGCGCTGGTTCGCGAGCGACGGCACGTATGCGACGTTCTTCTTCGTCCCCGGCAAGATCGACGGGCCCGAGATCGTCGAACGCGTGCGCCAGGGCGTCGGCGGCTGGGTGCAGGACTTCGACGTCCAGCTCGTGCGCGACACGTTCACGTGGCGCGTCGCCGGCCCCGCGAGCAAGGCCGAGCGGGTCGAGAAGGCGCTCGCGAAGATCCCCGGTGTGGCGTCCGCGACGATCGGTCCCGTCCTCGACGCCGGCCTCGACCCGCCCGTCGACTTGCCCCTCGACCAAGAGCCGGGCACGCTCACGGTCGAGCTCGCGTGCCACGACCTCGCCGCGAGCGGTCCGCTGCCGGCCGCGGCCGAAGAGGGCGACGACGCAGCGCGAGCCCTGCGCCCCTGCTTCGACACGACGCCCGTCTTCGAGGCGCTCGCCAAGCTCGACTTCCAGGTGCTCGACGAGCCGACCGGCAGTCGCTGAGCACGTCACGCTTCCACCCCCCCTATGCTCCGCCCTCTCTCCACGCGCGCCGCCGCGCTCGTCCTCTGCTCCCTCCCCGCGCTCGCCCAGCTCGATCTCGACAAGGCGGGCGGCGCCGTCCCCGGCAGCGCCACGTTCCTCGTCGCCGCCGGCCCCGCCGGCGCGCCGTACGTCGTCGTCCTGTCGACGGTCGAGCAGCCGAGCGAGCCGCTCCCCGGCGTCTTCCTCGGCGTCGGGCTCGAGCTCGCCCAGCTCGTGCTCACGACGCCCGGCCTCATCGGCTTCCTCGACGGCGCGGGAACGGCGAGCGCGAGCGTGCCGATCCCGAACGTGACCGCGCTCGTCGGACTGACGTTCTCGGCGCAGGCCGTCGCAGGACCGAGCTTCGACCAGGTCAGCGACATCGTGCGCGTCACGCCGGCGCTCCCCGGCACGTTCGCGCCGACGCTCTCGCCCGCGGCGCTCCCCCTCGTCACCGCGGCGAGCGCGCGCCCCGACTCGACGTGGCAGATCTATGCGTCCGGCCTGACGCAGCGTTACGACGCCGAGCTCGAGTCCTTCGAGTCGCTCGGCATCGCCCCGCTCGTCGGCCTCTTCACGCAGGCGACCGAGCTCGCCGACGGCCGCGTGCTGTTCACCGGCGGGCTCGGAGCGAACGGCCAGCCGACCGCCGCCGCGGCCGTGTTCGACCCGGCGGACGGGTCGACGCTCCCGCTCACGCTCGCCGCTCCGCGCGCGGGCCACGGCGCCTCGCGCCTGGGCGACGGCCGCGTGCTCGTCACCGGCGGCCTCTCGAGCTTCGACCTCGCGAACCCGCTCGCGCTGTTCGCGTCGTTGCGCAACGACACGGAGCTGTTCGATCCGGTCCTGAACGCGTTCGCGCCCGGGCCGGCGATGCTCGAGCCGCGCGCGCTGCACACGCAGACGGCGCTCGACGACGGCGGCGCGCTCCTCGCGGGCGGCCTCTCGCGCATCCCGATCGTCGACGTGCCGACGGTCGCGTTCACGGCGGTGCGCTGGATCCCCGCGTTCGGCGGCTTCGGCCTGCCCTCGGTGATGCAGAGTCCCCGCCTGATGCACGCGGCGACGAAACTCGACGACGGGCGCGTGCTCCTCGTCGGCGGGATCACGATCGACTTCGCGACGTTCCTCACGACGGGGAACGTCGCGGACCTGAAGCTCGGCACGCGCGCCGACGGCGAGGTCTTCACCGGCGGTTTCTTCGGCGGCTTCGCGACTGTGCCGGGCTCGCTGTCGAGCGGGCGCGCGCTGCCCGGCGTCGCGCCGCTGCCCGGCGGCGGCGCGCTCGTCGTCGGCGGGCTCGAGGTCACGCTCGACCTGGCGAACCCGGCCGCGACGACGTTCGCGGTGCTGTCGACCGCCGACCGCCTGGCGGGCAACGCGTTCGGCCCGACGGGCGCGCTCGTCGGCGGAGCGCGCTTCGCGCCGTTCGTCCAGCCGCTCGACGACGGGACGGTGCTCGTGCTCGGCGGCGGCCCGCCCGCGGCCGAGGTCTACCAGCCCTGACGCGCTCGCGCCGCTACTGCTTCACCAGCCAGAGCAGGAAACGCCCTTCGAGCGAGCCTTCCTCGAGCTCGGCGTCGCTGAAGACCGCGCCCTCGTAGAGCGCGCCGGCGACGTCGTCCAGCGAGCGCTCGTCGGGCGTCGCGAGCGCGACGAGCAGCTCGGCGAACTTCGCCGGCGAGACCTTCTTGCCCGCGGCGTGGTGGCGCAACCAGTACAAGAAACCGCTGCGGTACGCGCGCAGGAACTCGGCGTAGTCGCTGAGGAACGCCTCGGGCGGCGGCGTCTGCTCGTCGTTGCCGAGGAACGGGGCGCGCACGACGTGCCGCTCGCTCTCGTTCTCGTTCTGCAGCTCGAACGACACGTGCTTGGGGTCGCCGCGCTTGCCCGCGCGGTAGCCCACCTGCTGCGCGTCGTGCAGCACTTGGATGAAGTGGTCCTTGCCCTGCTCGACGCGCCAGCGGCTGCCTGCGTCCGCGGCGGGCAGCGTGCCGCCCGACGACTTGCCGCCGTTCACGAATCCGCCGTAGGCGGTTTTCGAGCGCTCCTGCACGTCGCCGTCGGTGCGCGTGTCGACCTCCTCGTAGATCGCGATCACGACGTTGTTCGCGACGCCCGTCCTGAACCCCGCGGCGGTGCGCTCGCCGAGCGCGCCCTCGAGCATCGCGACGAGGCCGATCTGCGCGACCTGCTCGGCGAGCCCGTTGGGGTTCCTGCTCCCCATTTCGGTCCCCTGGCGCCAGTCCTTCTTGCGCACGTCGGACGTCGCGGCGTACTGGAGCGCGAGCACGCGCGCTCCGTCGAACCAGCACTCGCTCCAGCTCATCAACCCGTCGACCCACAGGAACGAGCGATCTTCGGTGACGAGCCCGCGCGCGAACGCGAGCCCGACGAACTCCTCGCGCGTCGGCGCGAGCACGAGCTTCATCACGGGCGAGCCCTCGCGCACGATCTCGTAGGGTCCCCAGGCGGTCGCGTAGTCGCGCAGCAGCTTCTGCGCCGCGAGCACGTCCTCGTGCGGCTCGCTCGCCGTCACCAGCTCGCGCGTCTTCGCCTCGTCCGCCTTGGGCACGTCGCGCTGGCGCCACACCTTGGCCCACTTGCGCATCGTCTCGAGCGCCTCGATCGCTTCCACGCACTTCTCGCTGCGCGCCTTCTTGTCGGGCTGCACCCACTGGAACAGCTCGACCTGAGCGCCGAGCAGCGCCTCGGTCGACGCGCGCAGGTGCTCGAAGCCCTTCTCGGTCGCCGCGACCTCGCGCGGGTAGTACACGTCGACGAGCCCGAGCTCGACCCGGTCGAGCCGCGCGTCGACGATCTGCTCCCAGGTCGGCGACGCGGCGGGATCGAGCCCGCAGCGCTCGCTCACGTACTCCTTCGCGATCGCTTCGTGGTCGACCGGGGAAGCCTGGAGGGGGAGCGCGGCGAGCGCTGCGAGCGTAAGGGGAGCCAATTCGAGCATTCGGGATCTCCTGGAGGCTGCCGCGCGAGCGGCGGAGACAATCGCATTCTGGCGGGTGAGCCCCGTCCCAACGCCGCGCCGTCGTCGGGCGAAGGTTCGAATTTCGTATTGGCCCTCAGGGACCCAGCCAACGCCGGTCGAGCAGCGCCATCTCGCCCGTGCTCTCCATCTCGGCGAGCACGCGGTTGATCGCCGCACGCAGCTCGCTCCCCTGCGGCAGCGCGAGGGCGTACAGCTCCGTGTCGACGTCTTGTGCGAGCCGCTCGAGCGCCCCGCCCGAGCGAGCCACGAGCGCGTCGGCCGCGGGCCCGTCCATCACGAGCGCGTCGACGGCGCCCGACCGCAGCAGCTCCTCGGGCACCTTGTCGCGGTCGGTGACGGGCTCGGCGAGCGGCAGGTTGCGCGCGAGCGCCCGCTGCGACGTCGTCCCGCGCGCCGCGTACACGCGCCGCCCTTCGAGGTCGCCGAGCTCATGCGGCTCGTCCGTCCCCGCGCGCACGACGACGGCGATCGCCGTGCGGAAGTACGGCTGCGTGAAGTCGACGACCGCTCCGCGCTCGGGCGTGATCCCGAGCGTGGCGCACACGACGTCTGCCTCGCCGCGCTGGAGCCGCGGCAGGAGCTCCTCGAACGCGACCTGTCGCCAATCGAGCCTGCGCGCGAGCCGCTCGGCGATGACGCGCATCATCTCGACGTCGCGCCCCGCGGGCTCCCCCTCGAGATCGACGTACGCGAACGGCCGATTGTCGAGATCCGACAGCACGACGATCGGCGCCGGCGGCGGCTCGACCGAAATGCACGCAGCGAGCGCCGCAGCCAGCAGCGCGGGAGCGAGGCGAGCGAGCATGACGGCGCGGATCCTACGCCACGCCTGTGCGCGGTGGTAGCGCGGAGCGAGGATGGAGTCCACGGTGGTCCGTCCGCCCCGGTGGCTCTCGAGCCGCGCGCGCTCTCCGAGAGCGGGCGCCGCGTCACTCGAAGCGCACCTCGACGACGAGCTCGGGCGCGCCGCCCACGACGACTTCGCGCTCGACGAGCGCTCCCGCGGCGTTCGCCGCGCGCACGAGGTAGCGCCCGGGCGGGAGCGGGCCGAAGCGCTGCTCGGGCGGGCGCTCCGCGTCGACCCACTCGATGCCGAGCCAAGGTTCGCCGGGGATCGACCAGTCGCCGCCATGCGCGTCGACGACCTCGACGGCGATCGAGACGCGCTCGCCCTGCGCCTCGCGTCCGCGCACCTCGAGCCACGTTCCGCGCACGATCACGAGCTCGACCTCGACCGTGCCGTTCGCGCGCACGACGATCGGGCAAGCGCTCGCCGTCATCGAGTCGCCGCACGACGCGATCAGCTCGTACGCGCCCGCGCCCAGGTCCTCGATCGCGAACCGGCCGTCGTCGCTGGCCTGCGCGTAGACGCTGTCGAGCAAGCGACCGCGCGGCGCCCGAACGAACACGACCGCCTCGCCGATCGGGACGCCGTGCGGGTCGACGACCCGCCCGACGACGCGTCCGCCGCCGCCGACGTCGAGGTCCACCGTTGTCCTCTCGCCCGCGCGCACGACGACTCCGCCCCGCGCCACCGCCGCGCATGCAGGCTGCGCGTCGTCGTCCCACGCCTCGCGGCCGCCGACGCGGACGACGTAGGTGCCGGCCTCGAGCCGCGGCACGAGCCACGCTCCGGCCGCGTCCGTCTCGGTGATCACGCCGCCCCGCGCGCGCACGTCGTCCGGCGTGACGCGCACGAGCGCGCCCTCGACCGGCTCGCCGACGGCGTCGCGCGCGCTCCCGCCGAGCGCGCCCGTCTCGAGCTGGACGTCGAAGCGATGGAGCTCGACCGCGGGCACGCGCACCACGCGGCGCGCGACGCACAGATCGGCGTCCCAGACGCTGAGCTCGTACGTACCGGCGCAGTCGAGCTCCGCCTCGTAGCGGCCGTCGTCGCCGGTCGAGCCGCCGGAGCCATGGGATCCGCCGTCCGCTCGCCACAAGTCGACGCCGACACCGGCGAGCGGTGCGCCGTTCGCGCGGAGGGTTCCGACGAGGCGGATGCCGGTGCGTCCCGCGCGCAGATCGACGTACGTCGTCTTACCCACGACGACCGTGACCGTGGCGGTCGGCTGGAGAGCGCACCACTCGTCCCACGACGCGATCGATCCGTCGCGCAACGCCTCGTGGTCCGCATCCGAGGGATCCAGGCGGAGCTCGTAACCGCCCGCCGGGAGCGAATCGAAGCGGAACGAGCCGACGGCGTCGACATAGCACGCCTTCGCCAGCCCGTCGCCGGCAAGTCGCCGGAGCGACACGGCCTGGTCGGTCGCCCAGGCGCCGGCCGGCCGCCGCGCGATGCCCTCGATCGCTCCCGCCGGCCGCAGCACGAGCACGACGTCGTCGACGTCCTGCCCCGGCTCGACGGCGACCAGGAGCGGCTCGGACGGCGCGAAGTCGTCCTTCTCCGCCGTCAGCCGCACCGTGTCGAGCGACATCGGCGGGAACACGAAGCGGCCGTCCTCGCTCGAGGGCACCGTGCCGTACCGGTCGAAGAACGGCCCCATCCGCGCGAGGCCGACGTCAGCGCCGCGCACGCCGTCGCCGTTCGAGTCGACCACGCGCCCCGCGATCCGGGCCGGCCGCGCGACGCGCAGCGCGAGGCCGACGCTTCCTTCGGGCACGTCGCACACGAACGGCAGCGAGGTGGCGCCGCCGCTCGTCTTCGCCACGAGAGTCCAGCGGCCGGCGACCAGCCCGCCGAGCTCGAACGCGCCGCTCGGATCGTCGAAGAGCGCGCTCGCGTCTCGGGCGACGATCGCGTCGTCGTGCGTCGTCGCCTCGATCTCGAAGACCGTGACGGCGAGCCCGCGGTCGTCGACGACGCGGCCGCTCGCGCCGCAGCCCGGCCCGAGCTCGAGGACCACGTCCTCGCCCGCGGGCACGTCGTCGAGCTGCGCGACGAGCGCGTGCACGTCGCGGCGCGCCGTCCGCGCGACGACGTCGAAGCGCGGGACTTCGAGGTGCGCCGTCGAGGGGTCGGCGGGGTCCGCGAAGCCCTCCCACTGGCGACGGAAGTAGATGCCGCGCGCCTCGGTGAGCGCGAAACGGCCTTCGGCGTCGCTGCGAGCCGCGAGGCGCACGACGTGCCGCTCGCCCTCGCGCGGCCGCCGCGCCGCGACGACCTCGACGTCGGTCGCCGGCTCGCCGCCGGGCAGGACCACGAGCCCGCTCAGGAGCGGCGCGCGCGCGATCCGAATCAGGACGCTCCTGGACGCACCGTCGACGAGGCTGCCGAGATCGACGCTCGTGCGCGCGACGTCGTCGAGCGAAGCCTCGAGCGTCGTCCTGCCCGGCCGTGTGTCGCCCAAGACGAACTCGCCTGCCGCGTCGGTCTGCGCGGTCCCGACGACGTCGCGCGCGACGATGCAGCGCACGAACGCGCCGGCGACGCCCTCGCCGTCCTCGATCGAAACGACGCGGCCGCGGACGTGCACCGAGCCGCCGCGCGGACGCTGCTCGCTGCGCTCGTGGACGCCGCTCGGCACGATCTCTTCGCGGCGCGAGATCCGAAGCTCTTCGGCGCCGCCGTCGATCGCGACGATCGCCGCCTGCGGTCGCTCGACGCGTTCCGCCGGCCGAGGGACGATGTCCACCTCGTTCGACGTCCTGTGCATCGCGAGCGCGAGCAACACGCCGAGCGCGAGCAAGAGCGCGACGCCCGCCGCCGCCCATGCGAGCGCACGCGCGCTCATTCGAACGTCACCTCCACCACCGTCTCCGCACCCGCGTCCACCGTCACGTCCCGCTCGACGATCGCTCCCGCCGCGTCG
>CAZGTQ010000067.1:0-6978 GCA_964528575.1 uncultured Planctomycetaceae bacterium
TCGCTGACGAACACCGCGACCGGGACCTGCGGCGGCAAGCTGAACACGACGTAGGCGTGCGCGACCGTGAAGCCGGCGAGCTGCGGTGCCGCGCCGGGCGGGAGCGTGAAGCTCGCGAGCGCGTCGCCGTTCGGGCCGAGCAGGCCGAACGAGCCCGCGAGGGGCGGAGCGTTCGGCGCGAGGAGCGTCGCGATCGTGTACCCGTCCACGTTGAGCGGGATGACCAAGCCGTCGAGCGGGATCCCCGGCGCGGTGCCGGTCAGCGAGCCGAGCAAGAGGTACGGCTGACCCGCGACGCTCGGCGGAGCGTTGACGACCAGGCTCTGCGTGCCGCCCGCGCTCAGCGAGATCGAGCCCGGCGTGCCCGAGAGCCCGCCGACGAACAAGTCGACCGTCCCGACGTGGCCGGCCACCGGCGTGAAGATCGGCAAGCTCGGCGCTCCGATCGCCGCGCGGTCCCCGTCGTACGCGACGCAATCGCCGTAGCGCGAGCTCGAGACCGGCGCCGGGTCGTCGAGCAGCGTTTCGACCTGCCACCCGCCGCCCGCGCGCCGGAACAGATACGCAGTTCCCGAGAAGCCGCTCTGCGCGGGCTCGTTGGGTGAGCCGACGAGCAACGAATTGCCCGCGAGCGCGACGCTCGCGCCGAACTCGAACGCGAGGGCGCCCGCCGGCGCGGGGATCTCGGCGACCGCGCTCCAACCGCCGGGGCCGCGCGCGAGCTCGGTCACCGCTCCGGCGGCGAACGAGAACAGCACCGGCTGCGCTCCGACGACGAGGCGGTCGCCCTCGAGGTCGAGCGAAGCCCCGAAGCGCTGCGAGTCGAACGGCGCCGCGTGCACGAGCTTGGCGGTCTGGCTCCACGTGCCGGCCAGTCGCTCGAAAACGTAGACCGACCCGCGCTGCGATCCGCCGAGGGCGTCCGTTTCCGCCCCGACGGCGAGCGTGTCGCCCCACAGCGCGACGGCGTTGCCCATGGCGACGCCATCCGCCGAGTCGAGCCGCTGGATCTGTGTCCAACCGGTCGGCTGGAGCTCGAACACGTACGCGGCGTCCGTGCTCGTCGCGACGAAACGGTCGCCCTCGAGAGCGAGCTCCGTGCCGAAGATCTGCCCTTGGAACGCGTCGCTCGCGACCACGCGCGCCGCCTGCGCCCAACCGCTCGGCCCGCGTTCGAAGACGAAGACGGAGCCGGTCGTGGCGTCGTTCGGCGCGCCGATGACGATGCGGTCGCCCTCGAGCGCGACGGCGGCGCCGAATCCCGCTGCGACCGGGGCGAGGATCGCGTCTTGGATCCAGGCCGACCCCGCGCGCTCGAAGACGTACACCGCTTGCGTGCCGCCGATCAGCGACGGGCCCGCCGGGAGCGCGCTGCCGACCACGAGGCGGCCGCCCTCGATCGCGATGGCCGCGCCGAACGCATCGCCCTGCGCGCTGTTGCTGGGGAACAGGGGCACGAGCTGAGCGGCGGCGCCGGACGCGAGAGCGAAGGCGGCGAGAGCCGCCGTGGCGAGCTGCGTCACCGGACGAGCTCCACGCTCACGGCGCTCTCGGCGAGGACGGCGAACGCTGCGGCGGCGCGTTGCCGCGGAGGGAACCTCGGACATCGGGACCTCCTCGGGGGGTGGGTCGAGCTTACGCCCGGGCGGGCGACTCCGATAGCGGGGCCTCGCTCCCGCGCCGGTCGGGGCACGCGATCCAGCGTCGGCGGTCAAGGCACCAGCAGCACCCTCTGCGCGTTGCGCGAACGCGAGGACGGCGATGGGGCGAGCAAGGGCTCTTTGGATCAGGGCGTGAACGCGAGCGGCGCGGCGTTGCTCGCGAGACGCACGACGGGGCCCGGCGGAAACGGGTCGAGCACGACCGCCGCGTGCCAGGCGGTGAGGCCGACGAGCGCGGGTGGCGGGACCGCCGGCTGGACGAACGTCGCGAACGCGTCGCCGTTCGCGTCGAGCAAGCCGAGCGAGCCGAAGAGCGGGCCCGTGCTCGGCGCGCCGAGCGTGTGCACCGTGTAGGAGTCGACGACGAGCGGCACGAGCGCGTCGTCGACGACGAGTCCGGGAGACGTCCCGCTCACCGAGCCGAGCACGAGGTACACGAGGCCCGCCGTCGCGGGCGGCGCGTCGAGCGCGAGGCTCTGCGCCCCGCCCGCGGCGACCGAGAGCGAGACGGGCGTGCCCCACAATCGCGCGCCGAGCTCGAGCGTGCCGACGTGTCCGGCCGAGCCGAAGAGCGTGCTCGGCGCGCCGACGGCCGCCGCGTTGCCGTCGCAGGCGACGCGGTCGCCGTAGCGCGAGCTCGGCGCGGGCGCGGGGTCATCGAGCTCGCTCTCGAGCTGCCAGCCAGAGGGCGCGCGCACGTACGCGTACGCGCTCCCGGTCAGCCCGGGCTGCGCGGGCTCGCTCGGCGACCCGACGACGAGCGTGGTGCCGGCGAGCGCGACGCTCGAGCCGAACCCGACGGCCAAGGCGCCGAGCGGCGCGTCGATCCGCGCGACCTCGCTCCACCCGCCCGGCCCGCGCACGAGCTCGTGCACCGCTCCCGGCTCGCCCACGAGGGCGTGCGCCGGCGCGCCGATCGCGACGCGGTCGCCGTCGAGGTCGAGCGCGAATCCGAACCGCTGCAAGTCGAAGCTGTTCGGGGGGACGAGCTTGGCGGTCTGGCTCCACCCGCTCGCTGCGCGCTCGAACACGTATGCCGAGCCGCGCCACGTGCCGCCGGCCGAATCGGACGACGCGCCCGCGACGACCGTGTCGCCCGACAGGGCGACGTCGCTCGACAGCGGGACGCCGTCGACCGCGCGCAGCAGCGCCGTCTCGGCCCAACCGCCGGGCACGAGCTCGAACACGTACGCGGCGTCGAGGTCCAGCGCGACGAGCCGGTCGCCCTCGAGCGCGACGTGGCTGCCGAAGTACTGCTTCGGCGCCGCGTCGCTCGCGAAGAGCTGCGCCGTCTCGACCCATCCCGTCGGCGTGCGGTCGTAGACGAGCACCGCGCCCGCTTCGCCGGCGTCGCCGGGAGCGCCGACGACGATCCGCTCGCCGTCGAGCGCGACGTCGGCTCCGAAGGCGGAGGCCGTCGGCGGCAGGATCTGCTCGAGCGTCCAGCCCGAAGGCGAGCGCACGTGGACGTAGAGCTCCTGCGTTCCGAGCCAGCCGAGGCCGTAGAACACGCTCGCGCCGACGACGAGCCGCTGACCGTCGAGCGCGAGCGACGCGCCGAAGCCGTCGCCGGTCGCGCTGGCGGGAGCGAAGAGCGGCGTGATCTGGGCGGCGGCGGTCCAGCTCAGGCCGGACGCGACGGCGGCGGCGAGAGCCGCGCTGCGGAGCCCGTTCATCGAGAATCCTCCTTCGGCTCCCGAGACTGCGCCAGGCGGCGCGGATCCGCAAGGCCGAGGGCGTCGAGCGGCGCCGCTACGGCTCCAGCAGCACCCGCCACCCTAGAGGCTCAGTGCTGGTCGGTCACGTAGCTCATGAACGACATCCCGATGTCCTGGAACTGGTGTTCGCGGGGCACCTCGATGGCGTCCTTGATGCAGACCTGCTCGCACAGCTTGCAGGAGACGCAGTTCTTGAGGATCACGCTGGCGACCGTGCCGGTCTGCGGAGCAGCGTACCACTCGTTCTCCTCGAGCGCGCGCATCTCGAGCGCCTCGAACGGGCAGACGTCGACACAGAACTCGCAGCCGGTGCACAGCTCTTCGTGCACGAGCGCCTTGGGGATCTGCTTCGCCTTGATGCGCTGCACCGTCACATGGCGGTTGTCGGTGATCGCGTCGAACGGGCAGTAGACGCCGCACACCGAGCAGTTGATGCAGAGCTCGGGATCGATGAAGAAGATCTCGCCGCTCGTGATCGCGTTCGTCGGGCAGACGCGCTCGCAGATCGTGCAGGCGGTGCACTTGTCGGTGATGAAGTGCGCCTTCCACTCCCACGTGTCGCGCACGAGCTCGTCGGTGAAGCAGACGATCTCGAGCTGCGCGTGCGCGTCGAAGCGCGCGACCATGCCGCAGAAGTCGGCTTCGGTCTCGAGCTCGATCGTGCGCACGAACTGGCCCGGGAACGACGAGGACGTGTGCGTGAGCGCGCGGATCTTCCTGTCCTTCACCCAGCCGGCGACGAGCAGCGACTTGCCCTCGAGCTGCGCGTGGTGGCCGTACAGCGGCATGTCCTCGGGCAGGCCGTAGCGGAAGCGGTCGCGCACCGCGGGCACGCGCCGCGGGAAGTTGACGACGACGCGCACGTAGCCGTCGCCCTCCTCGATCGAGAAGTCGTTCCCGTAGCGCCGGTCGCGCTCGACCCGATCTTCCTCGACGCCGCGCCAGCGCGCCCACGCGAGCTCCCAGCCGTCGACCTCGGGCAACTCGGACAGATCCTCGGGCGGCGGCAGCTCGCCGGAGAACAGGATCGCGTTGGTCGGGCAGACCTCGACGACGGTCCGGGCGTTGTACTTGTCGGTGGGGTGACCGGCGAGCGCGTGCGCCTTCTGGTCGTCCCCCATGTAGAAGACCTCCGGGAAGTCCTGGCAGCAGGCATCGCAGGCGATGCACAGCGCCGGGTCGACGGAGAAGGCCTCCTGGACGGTCTTTGCGACGGTGGACGTCTCGGCCATCGGAGTTCCGGATCGGTCTCGGGCGAGGTCGGAGGGGGGGCGAGGAAGGACGGCCCCGGGCGGGGCGGGGACACTCGGACGAGGGCCCCGGGGGACCGGAGGACTACGAAGAGGGCCGCGCGCGGCGGCCCGATCGATCCCCGGAGGGAATCACCAGAGGATTCTATGGCCCCAGGATGGCCGGACAAGGTCGCGATCGGCCGAAATCGGCACCCGACTGGAGAGTTGAACGCTCCTCGCGCCGTCGGCTCCGCGTCCAGCGGCGCAGAATGGCCCTATGCACGGCCTGAGCCCGACCGACCCGGGGCGCACGATCGACTGGGGACGCACTTCCGCGGATTACGCCGCGCACCGGCCCGGCTACCCCGCCAGCTTCTTCGCCCGCCTCGCCGAGCACGGCATCGGGCGCTCCGGACAGCGCGTGGTCGACCTCGGGACCGGAACCGGGAATCTCGTGCGCGCGCTCGCCCGGCGCGGAGCGCACGCCGCGGGGGTCGACGTCTCCTCCGAGCAGATCGAGGCCGCCCGCGCGCTCGCCGCCGCCGAAGGCCTCGACGTCGACTTCCGCGTCGCGCCCGCCGAGGAGACCGGCCTCGCGAGCGCGTCCTTCGACGTCGCGACGGCGAGCATGTGCTGGCTCTACTTCGAGCGCGACCGCGCCGTGCGCGAGGTGCGCCGCCTGCTCGTCCCCGGCGGCGTGCTCTGCACCTGCCACCTGACCTGGCTCCCGCGCGAGGACCCGGTCGCGCGCCGCAGCGAACAGCTCGTGCTCGAGCACAATCCGAGCTGGACCGCCGCCGACTGGTCGGGCGACGTGCCGGCTTTCCCCGAGTGGGCGCGCGGCGACTTCGAGCCCGCCGGGGCGTTCGTCTACGACGAGCCGATCCCGTTCACGCGCGCGAGCTGGCGCGGCCGCTTCCGCGCGTGCCGCGGCGTGGGAGCGGCGCTCGCGCCCGACGCGGTCGCGGCGTTCGACCGCGCGCACGAGGCGTTGCTGCGGGCGACCGTGCCGGAGCGATTTACCGTTCTGCACCGTGTCGACGCGCAGGTCATGCGCCCGCGTGCCGCTTTGTAGAAGGCGAGCGCCCAGCGGTGCGTCCGTGCGCTCGCGCGTGGGCCTCGTTCTCGGCACGCCCCGTGCTGCGCGAGGGCGCGCCCGCAGCATGTCGCTCGCGGGCGAAGCGAGACGAGATCACCCAGAACGACGAGGCACGATGATGCGCGCATTCTTCACGGCGCTCCTCCTTGCGGCGGTGCCGGCCCTCCCGGCCGCGGCCGCCCAGCACGAGGGCCAACAGTCCCGAGACATCCAGAGCGGCAACGGCGGCAGCTCGCGGCAGGACCTCACCGAGCGCGAGATCGAGCGCATCCGCGAGGTGCTGCGCGACGCGAACGTCGGCCGCGAGCAGATCGGCGAGCTCCAGGGCAAGGGCTTTGCGAGCAACGAGGTCGAGCGCGCGGTCGAGAATGCGCAGAAGCAGCGCGGCCAGGACAACCAGAGCGCGCAGCAGGAGGCGAAGCGCGTCGCGCAGCAGATCGAGAAGATCAAGAGCGACAAGAAGGGCGGCCAGGGTGGCCAGGGCGGCCAGCGCCTGACGGAGCGCGAGCTCGAGCAGGCGCGCCAGCTCCTGCGCGAGGCGCGCGTCGAGGCGCGCGCGATCGAGCAGCTCGAGCGCGACGGGTTCACGCAGAGCGAGGTCGAGCGCGCGGTCCAGCAGGCCGCGCAGGCGGCCGGTCGCGATCGCTCCTACGCGGAGCAGCAGGCGCGCCAAGTCGCGCAGCAGATCGAGGACATGAAGGGCCGCTCGGGCGGCCAGGGCTCCGGCCAACTGTCGCAACGCGAGACGGAGCGCATCACGCAGTTGTTGCGCGATGCGAGCGTGGACCGTCAGGCGATCCAGGAGCTCGAGCGGCAGGGCTTCTCGCGCAACGAAGTCGAGCGCGCGGTCGAGCAGGCTCAGCAGCAGCAGGGCCGTGATCGCGAACGCGCGCAACAAGAGGCGCGTCAGGTCGCTCAGCAGATCGAGCAGATCAAGAGCGACAGTCGTGCTGGTCAGGGCGGCGGCCAACTGTCGCAGCGCGAGACGGAGCGCATCACGCAGCTACTGCGCGACGCGAGCGTCGACCGCCAGGCGATCCAGGAGCTCGAGCGGCAGGGATTCTCGCGCAACGAGGTCGAGCGTGCTGTCGAGCAGGCTCAACAGCAGCAGGGCCGCGATCGCGAGCGCGCGCAACACGAGGCGCGTCAGGTCGCGCAGCAGATCGAGCAGATCAAGAACGACAGTCGTGCTGGTCAGGGCGGTGCCGGCCAGAGCGGCGGCCAACTGTCAGAGCGGAAGAGCGTCGTGTAGGGACAGAGGGTGTGAC
>CAZGTQ010000068.1:0-28078 GCA_964528575.1 uncultured Planctomycetaceae bacterium
CACTGGCCCGCGCTCCACAAGGCCGGGCTGACGACCGACGAGCCGCCGCGCATCTACCGCGGCAAGGCGTCGGAGAAGCCCGGCGGCGCGCACGGCGCCGAGCGGACGTACGTCGAGATCTTCTCGTGGAAGTCCGCCGACGCGCCGCGGGTCGCGCACGAGACGCCCGGCGTCATGGCCGTGTGGGAGCCGATGGGCGCGTGCTGCGAGCACATGGACTTCCCGCACTTCGACGCGCTCGACCTCGCGCAGGTCGGTGCCTAGGCGCCGGCGGACGAAGAGCGATCCGGCCGCGGAGCTCGCGGACGTCGAGGCTGTCTTCGCCGCGCTCGCGCACGCGTCGCGCCGGCACGTCCTGCTCGTGCTGCACTTCCGCGGCGGCGAGATGACGGCCGGCGAGATCGCCGAGCGGTTCGAGTGCACGTGGCCGACGACGACGCGACACCTGGGCGTGCTGCGCGACGCCGGACTCGTCAGCGTGGCGAAACGCGGCCGCCAGCGCGTCTATCGGCTCGAGCGCGAGCGGCTGCGCGGCGTCGCAGGCGACTGGCTCGACCATTTCCGGACGGAGGACGGGACGTGAAGAAGAAGAGCACGAAGAAGAACCCGATCGACGAGCTGCGCGCGTTCGCCCTCACGCTCCCCGAGGCGTGGGAGGACCACCCGTGGGGCGAGAGCGTCGTCAAAGTGCGCAAGAAGGTCTTCGTGTTCCTCGGCCACGACGACGAGACGATCGGCTTCTCGGTCAAGCTCCCCGAGACCGGCCTCGACGTGCTCGTCCAGCCGTTCGCCGAGCCGACCGCCTACGGCCTGGGCAAGAGCGGCTGGGTCACCGTCCGCTTCGCCCCCGGCAAGCACCGGCCGCTGGCCGAGATGCGCGCCTGGACGCTCGTCAAGCAGCTCGACGCGGCCCGCGGCGGCTGACTTATCCTGAGCGGCCGCCCATGTCCGCGCCGCTCCCGATCGCCGTCCACCGCTTCCGCACGCTGAGCCCCGAGTCCGGACCCGAAGACGACGACGTCTTCGCGCGCGGCTTCCACGACGACCTCGTCACGGAGCTCGCGCGCTTCGGCGCGATCGAGGTGCTCGCGGCGGACTCGGCGAACGGGGCGGCGTACGAGCTGTCGGGCTCGATCCGCCGCGCCCGCGGCCGCGCCCGCGTCAGCGCGCTCCTCGTGGAGCGCGCGAGCGGCCGGCACCTGTGGGCCGAGCGCTTCGACGCCGCCGACGACGATCCGTTCGACGTGCAGAGCGAGATCGCGTCCGCCGTGGCGGGCACGCTCGCGGCCCACCTCGACGGGGTGCGGCTCGACCGCGCGCGGCGCGCGCCCGCGACGAGCCTCGCGACGTACGAGTGCTGGCTGCGCGGCCGCGCGCTGCTCGAAGAGGGCAGCGTCGAGGCGGACCTCGCCGCGCGGGAGCTGTTCCAGCGCGCGATCGAGCTCGATCCGGCGTACTCGCGCGCGTGGGTCGGGCTCTCGCTCTCGCACTACAACGACTGGACGTGCCAGTCGTGGCACCTGTGGGAGGAGAGCGAGCGGCACGCGCGCGAGTACGCCGAGCGCGCAGTGGCGCTCGATCCGAGCGATCCGATGGTGCACATCGTGCTCGCGCGCGTGCAGCTCTACCGGCGCGAGTTCGACCGGGCGGCGGCGAGCATCGATCGTGCGCTCGCGCTCAACGCGAACGACGCGGACGTGCTGGCGAGCGCCGCGCTGTGGAAGGCCTATCTCGGCGACGCGGACCAGGCGCGACGGCTCGCGCGGCGCGCGATCGAGCTCAACCCGCGGCACGGGCCCTGGTACCACGTCGCGGAGGGGCTCGCGCTGTTCGTGCTGCGCCGGCACGAGGAGGCGGGGGCGAGCTTCGCGCGCGCGGACCGCACGTTCGTCGATTCCCCCGCGTACCGCGCGGCATGCGCGGCGCTCGGCGGCGCGCCGGACGAGACGGCGCGCGCGCTCGGCGCGTTCCACGAGGAGTACGTGAACAAGATCGCGTTCGGGCGCGCACCCGGGCCGGGCGAAGAGCTGCGCTGGCTCGTCGACGTGAACCCGTTCCGGCGCGCACAGGACGCGGAGCACTTCGTCGCGGCGCTGCGCGCGGCGGGGCTCGAGGGCGGCGACGCCCCGCCGGTCGGGATCCGCCCGGCCGAGCTCGTCCTCGAAGGCAACGTCTTTCGTCGCGAGGGCGAGGTCTGGACGCTGTCCTACGACGGCGCGGGCGCGCGCATCGTCGAGGTGAAGGGTCTTTTCGACCTCGCGCGCCTGCTCGAGCGGCCGGGCGAGCCGGTCCACTGCCTCGAGCTCGCCGGCGCTCCGCCCGACGAGGCCGCCGCCGCGCTGTTCGACCCGCGCGCCCGGGCCGAGATCCGCGAGCGCATGGCCGCGCTCGCCGACGAGATCGACGCCGCCGACGAGGCGCACGACCTCGGCCGGGCGGAGCGCGCGCGCGAGGAGCTCGAGCGGCTCACCGCGGAGCTCTCGAAGGCGCTCGGCCTCGGCGGCCGCTCGCGGCGCCTGGGCGACGTGTCCGAGCGCGCCCGCTCCGCCGCGACGTGGCGCATCCGCAGCGCGATCAAGAAGATCGCCGCGGCGCACCCGCGCTTGGGGCGCCACCTCGAAAGCGCGGTCCGCACCGGAACGTTCTGCCGCTACGAACCCGAGCGCCCGACGAGCTGGTCGCTGTGACGCAAGAGCGCTGCTGACAGGGACTTGCGCTCGCGGAGCGGGCGCGCGGGTGCGAACCCGTGGCGCCTTCCGCCGTGAGCCCGCGCCTTACGCCTTCGAAGGGGTAGCCGCCACCGCGCGGTCTCCGCCCGTCTTTCGACCCGCTCGGAGGTGACCCATGTCCACGCTCGTCCAGATCTTCACCCATCCTCTCACCCTCGCGATCATCGCGATGTTCGTCGGTTTCGCCGCGCTCGAGCTCGTCGCGCCGGCCCGCCGCCTGCCGCGCGTGCGCGCCTGGCGCCTGCGCGGCACGCTCTTGTTCCTGCTCGCGATCACGATCTCCTCGCTGGCGCCGCTCGCGTGGGACGCGTGGCTGGGGGAGCACCGGCTCGTCGACGCGCGCGGCCTCGGCCACGTCGCCGGCGCCATCGCCGGCTTCCTCGTGCTCGAGCTCGGCGTCTATGTCTGGCACCGCGCGGTGCACAAGCTGCCGTTCCTGTGGCGCGCGTCGCACCAGATGCACCACAGCGCCGAGCGCGTCGACGTGTTCGGAGCGTTCTGGTTCCATCCGCTCGACGTCGCCTCGCTCTCGCTCGTGACGAGCGTCGCCCTCGTCGGCGTGCTCGGCGTCAGCGCGCCCGCGGCGATCGCGGCGAGCCTCGCGGCGACGTTCTGCGGCCTGTTCCAGCACGCGAACGTGCGGACGCCCCGCTGGCTCGGATACATCGTGCAGCGCCCGGAGAGCCACGCGGTGCACCACCAGCGCGGCGTACACGCCTACAACTACAGCGACCTGCCGCTCTGGGACATCGTCTTCGGCACGTTCGCGAACCCCGCGACGTTCGAGGGCGAGCACGGCTTCTGGGACGGGGCGAGCGACCGCGTCCTCGCGATGCTCGTCGCCCGCGACGTCTCGACGCCGCCCGCGGATCGCGAGCCGGCGCGCGAACGCGAGCTCGCCCCCGAGCACGCTGCGTGATCCGGCGCGCTACTCTGGATCGATGCTCCTCGCCGACCTCGTCGCGACCAGCGCGCGCGTCGCCGCGACGCGCTCGCGCAACGCGAAGATCGAGCACCTCGCGGCGCTGCTCGGCGCGCTGCGCGGCGAGGAAGTGCTGATCGGCATCGCGTTCCTCGTCGGCGAGCTGCGCCAGGGGCGCATCGGGCTCGGCTACGCGGCTGTGCGCGACGCGAGCGCGGCGGCGGCGCGCGAGCGCCCGAGCGGCGAGCCGCTCTACCTGCGCGACGTCGACCGCGCGTTCGCGCGCATCGAAGCGCTCGCGGGGCCGGGCTCGCAGGGGCGGCGCCACGAGGAGCTGCAAGCGCTGTTCGCGCGCGCGCCGGACGACGAGCGCGGCTTCCTCGCGCGGCTCGTCGTCGGCGAGCTGCGCCAGGGCGCGCTCGAGGGCGTGATGTGTGAAGCGGTCGCGCGCGCGAGCGGCCTGGCGGTGAGCGACGTGCGGCGCGCGGCGATGCTCGGCGGCTCGCTGCGCGCCGTCGCGACGGCCGCGCTCGTCGAGGGGGCCGCGGGGCTCGCTCGGTTCCGGCTCGAGGTGCTGCGGCCGCTGCAGCCGATGCTCGCGAGCACCGCCGAGAGTCCGGGCGCCGCGCTCGCGAAGCTCGGCCGCGCCGCGTTCGAGTGGAAGGTCGACGGCGCGCGCGTGCAGGTGCACAAGAGCGGCGAGCGCGTGCGCGTGTTCAGCCGGCAGCTCAACGACGTCACGCGCGCCGTGCCCGAGGTCGTCGAGGCGGCGCGCGCGCTCGACGCGGACGAGCTCGTGCTCGACGGCGAGGTCGTCGCGCTGCGCGCGGACGGCCGGCCGCACCCGTTCCAGGTGACGATGCGCCGCTTCGGCCGCAAGCTCGACGTCGCCGCCGTGCGCGCCGACCTGCCGCTCGTGCCGTTGTTCTTCGACGCGCTGCTCGTCGGCACGGACGAGCTCGTGGAGCGCGGCGCCGAGGAGCGAGCGGACGCGCTCGCCCGCGTCGTGCCCGCGGACCAGCGCGTCCCGCGGCTCGTCACGGACGACGAGGCACGCGCCGACGCGTTCTTCGCCGAGGCGCTCGAGCGCGGCTACGAGGGGCTCGTCGCGAAGGCGCTCGACGCGCCGTACGAGGCGGGCCGCCGCGGCGGGAGCTGGCTCAAGCTCAAGTCGGCGCACACGCTCGACCTCGTCGTGCTCGCCGCCGAACAGGGCAGCGGCCGGCGGCGCGGGACGCTCTCGAACCTGCACCTGGGCGCGCGCGACCCCGCGACCGGCGGCTTCGTCATGCTCGGCAAGACGTTCAAGGGGATGACGGACCGGGTCCTCGCGTGGCAGACGGCCGCGCTGCTCGAGCGCGAGACGCACCGCGAGGGCCCCGTCGTCTTCGTGCGCCCCGAGCTCGTCGTCGAGATCGCGTTCGACGCCGTGCAGACGAGCGCGCACTATCCCGGCGGCGTCGCGCTGCGCTTCGCGCGGCTGAAGCGCTACCGCGACGACAAGCTCCCGTCCGAGGCCGACACGATCGACACGGTCCGCGCGCTCGCGCCGGAGCTCGACGAGCCGCGCTGACGAGCGAAGCGCGGCGCCGGTGGACGACGCCACGCGCCGTGAGCGCCCGCCGGACGGGGGACGGGGGGAATCGAACCGAAGGAGGCTCGCCGTGCTCCGGCCTAGCCGCGGGATTCGCGAATGCCGCGTGGCGAGCCGCGTACGCTGGTCGTCATGCCGCGACCCGTTCCCTACGTCCCGGACGACCCGCTCCGGCGTTTCCTCGAGCTCGCGCGCGACGTGCGGGCACAGAAGAGCTGGCACCAGGGCTGGACGCAGCTGCGCTACGCGATCGCGGGTCTGCTGACGGTCCCCGGGCCGGGCGAGCGGGTGGTCGAGCAGATGTTCCAGGCCGCCGACCAGTTGCGCTCCGGCGCGCGCTGGTTCGACGCGCTGCGCGAGGACATCCGCTTCTGCGTCGCTGCGGCGCTCCTGCGCAGCGGGCTCTCGGCGCGAGACTACCTCGCCGAGCTCGAGCGCGGGCGCGCGCTGTTCCGCGCCGCCAAGCTCGGCGGCCGCAGCGGCGCGACGACGGTGCTCGCGGCCCTGATCCTCGTCGAGCACGGCGAGGGGCGCATCGACGAGCAGCGCGTGAAACGGCTCGCGTCGCTGTACGCGACGCTGCGCCGCAGCCATCCGTTGCTCACCGGCCAGGACGACTACCCCACGTGCGCGCTGCTCGCCGTCGCCGACGACGAGCCGGCGCACGTCGTGAACGCGCGGCTCGAGCGGTTGTACGAAGGGTTGAAGGACCTGCGCTTCCGGCGCGGCAACCAGCTCCAGCTCGCGACGCACCTGCTCTACTTCTGCTCCTGGCCCGACGAGGAGGCGCTCGCGCGGTTCCGCGCGCTGTACGCGGGCTTCGGCTCCGAGGGCCTGTGGATGCACCGGGACGACTACGACGAGATCGCCGTGCTGAGCTTTCTCGGCGCTTCGCCGGCCGACGTCGTGCGCGAGGTCCTCGCCCACCGCGCGCGCCTGGCGGATCTGCGTCCACGGCCCTCCAAGCAGGAGCGTTTCACGCTCGCCTGCAACACCGCCTTCGTCGCGCTCGCCGCGCGCGACGATCTCGGGCGGCCCGCGCACGACGCGGCGCGGCTCACGCTCCTGCACGGCCTGCTGCAGGCCCAGCAGGCGGCGATCGCCGCAGCCGCCGCGGGCGCCGCGTCTGCCGCGGTGATCACGGGCGGCTCGGGCTGATCGCGAGCCGGGCCGGTCCCGTGCGACAATCCCGCGAAACCC
The DNA here is from genome assembly GCA_964528575.1 of uncultured Planctomycetaceae bacterium. Taxonomy (GTDB): domain Bacteria; phylum Planctomycetota; class UBA1135; order UBA1135; genus CAZGTQ01. The sequence goes on from CAZGTQ010000068.1 coordinate 6,446, forward strand.
GGTGACGCTGCGGCGTCCCGGGTCGAGCAAGAGCGATGCGGGAGCGCGGTCGAGTTCGTCTGTTCGAGCGTTGGCGCCGGCGCGGGGACGCGGCGGCGCTGGGGCGTCTCTTCGACGAGACGGCGCCCGAGCTCGTGCGCGTTGCGATGGGGCTCGTGGCCGAGCCCGGCGACGCCGACGACCTCGTCCAGCAGACGTTCCTGACCGCCATCGAGCGGGCCGAGCGGTTCGACGCCGAACGGCGCGTGACGGCGTGGCTCGTCGGGATCCTCGTGCACCACGCGCACGAGGCCCGGCGCGGCCGGCGGCGCGCGCGCGAGGCGGAGCCGCGGGAGGGCGCGGAGGTGCCCGATCCGGCGCGGGATGCCGCGGCGGCGGAGCTGGGTGCCGAGCTCGAGCGCGCGCTCGCCGCGCTCTCGACCCAGCACCGCGACGTCGTCGAGCCGTACCTGCGCGAAGGGCGCCGGCCGGTCGAGCTCGCGCGCGAGCGCGGGCTCGCGCCCGGGACGGTGCGCATGCGGATCCACCGCGGTCTCGACGAGCTGCGCCGCGCCCTACCGCGCGGCCTAGCGCTCGGTGCGCTCGTCGCCGCGAGCGGCATCCGCCCCGGGTCGGGCCTCGCCGCCGTGCGCGCCGAGGTGCTGCGCCGCGCAGCGCCGCACGCCGCGACGCTCGCGGGCGCCGCCGCCGCATCGCACGCACCACTCTTGCTCGGAGGTCTCACCGTGACGAAGAAAGTCGCCGCCCTCGCCCTCGCGCTGGTCCTCGCCGCCGGCGCGCTCGCCGTGTCCCGCCTCGCCGCCGCGCCGCCCGTCGCCGACGGTCCGACCGTCGCCGCGACGCCCGCGACGCGCGCCGACGGCGCCGACCGCTCGCCGCTGCGCGCCCCGCAAGCGAGCGAGCAACCCGCGGTCGAGGAGCGGCGCGCGCTCGCGCCGCCGCCGGTCGCGTTCGCCGCCGATCCGCCGCCGGGCTGGAGGCGCGCGCTCGCCGGCGTGCGCGGCCGCCTCGTCGAGCACGGCGGCGCGCCCGCGGCCGGCGTCGAGGTCGCGCTCGTCGAGGCGCCCGATTCGGTCGTCGAGCCGCGCATCGATGCGCCGCTCGACGAGAGTGCGGGCGCGACGCGCTGGTTCGCCGACCGCGCCGTGACCGACGCGAGCGGCGCGTTCGAGCTCGTCGGCGCGCGGCCCGACGGACGCTGCGCGCTCGGTATCGACCTGGGCGGCGCACGGCCGAGCCTGCGCGCGCTCGACGTCGAGCTCCGCTCCGGCGAGGTCGCAGATCTCGGCACGCTGCGGCTCGGGCGCACGCGCGTCGTCGCGGGTGTCGTCGTCGACGACGCCGGCGCGCCGCTCGCCGGGGTGCGCGTGCGGCTCCTCCCGCTCGCGACGACGTCGCGCTGGCGCGCGCTCGCCGGCATCCGCGGCGACACGCCCGTGCGCGTGCACCAGGGCCCGCTCGCGCTCGTGTTCGACGCGCCGAAGTGGTTCGCCGACGCCGAGCCGCTGCTCCCGCTCGCCACGCTCGCGACCGACGCCGCGGGACGGTTCGCGTTCGAGCTCGCGCCGGAGGGGGCGGCGACGCTGCTCGCCGACGCGCCCGGCCGCGTCGCGGTCGACCTCGAGCTCGAGCCGGTCGGTGCCGTCGACGACGCGCGGCTCGTGCTGCCGCGCGGCCGCGCCGCGAGCGGGATCGTCGTCGATACGAGCGGCGCGCCCATCGCCGGAGCGGACGTCCGCGGCGGCGTGCGGCCGGCGAACGCGCGCGACCTGTGCGTCTTCGATGCGCGCGCGACCAGCGACGGCGCGGGGCGCTTCGAGGTCGCGGGCCTGCTCGAGGAGGGCGAGCTCGCCGTCGCGGCGCGCTCGCACGGCGGCGCGCGCTGGACCGTGCGCTCGTTCGACGCGGGCGAAGCGATCGTGCTCGAGCTGCCCGATGAGCTCCCGTTCGCCGTGCGCGTCGTCGACGCGGACGGAGCGCCCGTCGAGGCGGCCGAGGTCGTCCTCACGAGCTCCACGCCGCTGCCCGAAATGGGGTTCGAGTGGCTCCTGCGGCGCACCGACGTCGCGGCGCGCGCGCAGGCGGTCGGAGCCGGCCGTTACGAAGCGCGCGTCGCGCGCGGCTCCTACCGCGTGCTCGCGCGCGCGGCGGGCTTCGCCGATGCGACGCTCGACGTGCGCGTGCGGCAGGACGACGACGAGCACGAGCTCGTGATGCGCGCGCCGCGGGAGCTCGTCGTGCGCGTCGTCGACGCCGCGGACGAGCCGGTCGCCGACGCGCGCGTCGCGCTCGTGCTCGAAGAGCGGCCGACCGCGCTCGCGCGCGCCTGGACCGCCGCGGACGGCAGCGCACGGCTCGCGGTCGGCGCGATCCCAGAGGGCGCGCGCGTCGCGGTCGAGCACCCGCGCTTCGCGCCCGCGAGCGCGCCGGTCGCGGACGACGATGCGGCGGTCGAGGTCGCGCTCGCGCGCGGCGCGATCGTCACGTTCGAGCTGCGCCGCGAGGGCGGCGCGCCGCGCGCGGCCTACCACGTCGAGCTCGAGTCCGACGGAGCGCTGCGGCGCGTGCGCGCGGACGCGAACGGCGACGCGCGCTTCACGCGTCTCGTCCCGGGCGATTGGACGTACACGATCGGGCGCGACGTGACGGGCGGCGAGCTGATCCATTCGGTGCAGAGCATGTTCCGCGCGTTCCTCCAGGCCGGCCACCTCACCGTCGCCGCGGGTCAGGAGCTCGTCGTCCCGATCGAGGTCGACCCGTTCTCCGACGTCACGCCGGGGACGGCGCGCGTCCTCGCGACGGTCACGCTCGACGGCGAGCCGCTGCGAGACGGATGGGCGCGGATGACGCTCGAGACCGACGGCGCGGTCGAGCAACGCATCGGCTCGCTCGACCTCGGGCAGGTGCACTTCGAGAACCTGCCCGCCGCGCGCGCGACCGTCGCGGTCTACGATGCGAGCGGCGTACCGGCGGTGGGCATGTCGAAGCTCGGCGACGAGACGATCGAGCTCGCCGACGGCGAGACGCGCGAGCTCGAGCTCGCCTTCCACTCGCTGCCGCTCGTCGTGCGCGTGCGCACCGCGCAAGGCGCTCCGGCGGACGCCGCGATCGTCCAAGTCCGCGGCACCGACGCGAGCACGATCGACGTCTCGAGGTACGCGTGGGCGGACGCGGACGGGGTCGCGCGGCCCTCGACGACGCTGCGCGGGGAATACCGCGTGCTCGCGCTGCACGAGAGGGGCTGGGCGCAGGCGGACGTGACGCTGGGAGCGGAGGGCGCGGAGGTCGAGCTCCAGCTCGTTGCCGGCGCGTCGCTCGCGGGAACGATCGCCTGCGACGACGCTGGGAAACTGCCGCGCTTCCTGCGCCTGGTCCGCCACGAGCCGTCGCTCGTCGAGCACGTCGTTCCGATCGACCTGCGCGGCGGACCGGCCGAGCTGGCGCCGGTGAGCCTGCCGCCGGGGGCCTACGTGGCGGACCTCATCGCGTTGTTCGGCGGCTACGAGCCGCTCGAGCTGCAGGTGGAGCCGGGCATGGAGCCCGTCGCGCTGCTGTTCCGCGCGCGAGATTGAGGCCGGAGCTCGTACGCCGCGCTGTTCGTCGCACGGATGGAGCAGCGCCGGCTGCCGGCAGGCGGCGGCTCAGCAGCGCTGCTCGCCGTCCTTCCAGATCCCGAACACGTTGCCGTCGGGATCGGCGATCAGGCTGAGCCAGCCGACACCCTGGACCTCCTGCTTCGGCAGGAGGACCTTGCCCCCGTGCTCCTCGACCTGCGCGACGATCGGCTCGATCTCGTCGACGGCGACGTAGTTGATCGTCTGGCGCGGCATGCCCTGCGGCGGGTTCCAGATCCCGCCGCCGATGCCGCCTTGGCCGGTGAAATAGAGCGTGTAGGTGCCCTCTCCCATCGGCACGTCTTGGAACTTCCAGCCGAACAGGCCGCCGTAGAAGCGCTTGGACGCCTCGTTGTCCGTCGACGGGATCTCGACGTGACACCACATGCCTTGCTGGATCGTCGGAGCTTCGGCCATACGAGTATTCTCCTCTTGGCGTGTCGGTTGGCTTCGCGTGTCGGGCCGCGGCGATTGTAGCGGGCGCCGGCGAGCGCGCAGCGGTACGCTCGGCCGGTGCGGAACGTATTGTGCATCGCGGCGCTGGCTCTCGCCCCGCTCGGCTGCCGCGCGACGCCGGGCGCGCCGCACGCACGTGCGGACGATGCGCGTACGGTGGACGCGGAGCTCGCGGCGAGCGTCGACGCGCTCTACCGCTCGTTCTGCTGGGACGCGGGCGGCGAGCCGGATTGGGCGGCGATGCGCGCGCTCTTCGCCGACGGCGCGGCGTTCGTCGCTCCCGGCGCGTCGAACGCCGTCGACGCGGACGCGTTCCTCGCGGACTTCGCGGCCTTCGCGGCGACGGAGCCGTTCGCGAGCTCCGGGTTCCACGAGCGCATCACGCACGCGCGCCTCGACGCGTTCGGCGGCGTGGCGCACGCGTACGTCGTCTTCGAGGGCTTCGTGCCGGGCGAGGACGAGCCGCGCTCGCGCGGGCTCGACAGCATCCAGCTCGTGCGCGACGGCGAGCGCTGGCTCGTCGTCTCGTTCACTACGCAGTACGAGACGCGCGACGAGCGGCTGCCGCGCCGCTTCCTCGCCGAGCCGTGGCGCGGCTCGAGCCGCTGACGCGCCGACTCAGATCGCCGACAGGATGAAGTCGCCGACCTCGGCCATGTCCAGCGTCGGCGAGCCGAGGGTGATCTGGTTCTCGACGCCCATCCGGTCGAGCATCAACTGCAGCTCGAGGCCGAAGTACGGGTCGTGCGGGTTCGACAGCGGCGGCATGCCCGGCGCCGGGAGGTCGTACCAGATGTAGGTCTTCGGCGGCGGGTCGCCCCACGCTTGCTCGAGGTGCCACATGCCCGACGCCCGCTCGAGCGCGCTCGGGAAGGTGGAGTTGTTCACGTGCGCCCACGCCGGATCGGCGCCGGGCGCGAGCAGGCGCCAGTCGGTCATGCCCTGCAGGTCGATGACGAAGTCGACCTGCGGCGTCTGATACCAGGAGGGCGGCGCGAACACGACGCTCGTCGCGAGCATCGCTCCGTAGCTCTTGCCCATCGTCCCCAGCTTGGCCTTGCCCAGGCCGTAGGCCGCACGGTTCGCGTCGAGGAAGCGCAGGCAGCCGGCGACGTCCCGCTGCGGGACGGGGAACACGCCGCCTTCGGTGTCGTAGCCCGCGTAGTCGCACGAGACGATCGCGATCCGGCGGTCGAGCAGCGCTTGGTACGCGAGCGGGTCGATGTTCTCGTCCCCCGAGGCGGTCCCGCCCCCACGCACGACGAGCGCCACGGCCACCGGGTCGGTCGGCACGTAAGCGTCGAACTCCTGCCAGGGGCTGGGGCCGTAGGATTGATCGAGGAACGTCGACGTCGTCAGCGTCCCCGCGAGGATCAGAGCGAGCATGGGCTCTTTTTCCTGCGTGTGGATGGGGCGAACGGAGCGGCGGCCGGCCGCGCGGACGTTCGTATCCTGACACGGATCGCGCAACCCGTCCGGGCCGGAGCGGCTTCTTTGCGGACTCAGTACCCCGCGCCGAGCAGCACGGTCGTCGACGCGGGCGTGAGCCGCGCGGGCCCCGTCGAACCGGCGATCGCCGCTTGTCCGTGAACGAGGACCGACTGGACGCCCGGCGGGAGGCCCGCGTACCCGAAGGTGACGCTGAGCGTGCCTCCGGGCTGGACGGTGCTGAGCGGGAGCGCGGCGAGCGGCCCGGCGAGCAACAGGACGTTCGACCAGAGCGGCACGTAGTCGAAGCCGGTGTCGAACGCGAAGGCCACGACCGCGAGCTCGCCCTCGACGGCTTCGACCGTCACCGCGACCGGCGTCGACGGACGCAGAGGCGCGGTCATCGTGAAGCCCGCCGCGGGACCGGCGAGCGGCGTGAGGGTTCCGCCGGTCTGGACCAAGCCGGCGCCGGGCGGGCCGTTGGGGCAGCCGTACGCCGCGATCCCGAAGCCGCCCGGTCCGCCGACGAGGGTGACGTCGACGGTGGCGAGCTCGCCGCCGAGCAGCTGCGCGCCGGCGCCGCCGGCCCCGCCCGAGCCGCAGCCCTTCCACTCCCACGCGCTCCCGCCCGAGCCGCCGCGGCCGCCGTTGAACGTCGACGCGGATGCGACGGTGAGACCGGACACGAAGCGCGCTCCCGCTCCACCGAACGAGCCGGAGAGCGCGAAGCCGCTCGAGTCGCTGCCGCCCTCGCCCCCGGTAACGACCGTGCCGGTGACGACGACGTTGGACGCGAGCACGAGCAGACCGACTCCGCCCGGGCCCTGCGCGCCGACGAGCACGTCCGAGACGTCCGCGCCGTCGCCGGCGGTCAGCACGCACCGAGCGAACGAGACGTCGGAGCTCTGCTCGACGTACGCGCCGTTCGCGCCGGGCGACACGAGGTACTGGTTGCCGTCCGCGCCGACGAACGTGCAGTCCTCGATCCGCACCGGGCCGGCGTTGCCTTCGACGACGATGCCCGCGCCCGAGGCCACCGGGACGAGGCCGGTCGCGAGCCCGCGGAGCACGGCTCTCTGCGACGCGCCGAGGTTGCGCACGACGACGGTGCCGTCGATCGCGGGCGCGGCCCCGGTGTCGGCGAACACCGCGAGCCCTTTCGCCTCGAGCGTGAATCCGGAGTAGCTGCCGTCGCGCACGACGAGCACGTCTCCGTCGCTCGCGGCCGCGACCGCCGCCGGCAGGTCGGTGAAACCGACCCCGGGCCCCCCGTCGTCGTCGACGACGAGCACGCTCCCCTGGGCCGCGACGGACGAAACGAGACAGAGGGCGCCGGCGAGACGGAACGGTCCCATGGTCGACTCCGGTCGTAGGCCGCACCGGCCCGGGGGGCGAGCCCGGCGCGGCGAGTTCTCGAACCCCGAGAATACACCGACTCGACGTTTGTGGCATGCGGAGCGACGCGCGGCCGCGGGGCACGCGCTACAGCACCCGCCACCAGGGAGCGGCGAGCACGTCGTCTGCGAGCCACGTCGTCTCCGTGCCGGCGTGCAGGAGCAGGCCGGCGCGGCTCGCGCTCGGGTACTCGGAGCGGAACGTCTGCAGCGAACGCGCGTCGGAGAGCCGCGCTCGCGAGGTGGCCTTCACCTCGATCGGCAAGAGCTCGCCGCGCCACTCGACGACGAAATCGACTTCCTCGCCCCCGCTCGTGCGCCAGTAGAGCAGCTCCGGGCGGTCGACGAGAGACCCGCGCCAGGCGAGCATGTCCGCCAGCACGAGGTTCTCGAGGTGAGCCCCGCGCGGCTCGGTCTCGCCGGCGAGGTGCAGCGCGAGCGCGGTGTCGCTCCAGTACAGCTTCGGCGTCTTGATCAGGCGCTTCGTCCGGTTCACGGCGTACGCGGGCACGCGCACGAGTTGGTAGGACACCTCGAGGAGATCGAGGTGGCGGTGCACGGTGGCTTGCGAGAGCCCGACGTCGCGCCCGAGCTCCGTCTGGTTGACGAGGCTGCCGATGCGCAGACAGGCAGCGCGCATCAGCCGCCGGAAGTCGACGATCGACGCGACGGCCGACAAGTCGCGCAGGTCTCGTTCGAGGTACGTCTGTGCGTAGCCCGCGAGCCAGAGCGAGCGCGCCTCGTCGTCCTGGAGCTCGTGCGCGGGCGTCGGATAGCCGCCACGCCGCACCGCCTCGCGCCAATCGTCCTCGAGCGTCTCCTCGCCGCGTCGACCGCCCGGGCTCGCGCCGTTCGTCGACGGCCCGCTCGACCGCGAGGAGCAGCTCCGGCGAACGCTGGACCTCGTCCAACGTCAGCCGCCGCGCCGACCGCACGAGCGCGTCGGGCTCCTCCGTCGCACGCGCGAGGATCTCGAGGTCATCGAGCGTGCGATAGGCGCGCAACTCGGGCTCGTCGAGATGCGTCGCGAGCGTGCTCTTCCCCGTCTGGCGCGCGCCGGTCACGACGGTCACGGGCGCCGACCGCAGCGCCGCCGCCAGGGGCGCCGCCACAAGTCGCTGCAGGCAGCCGTCTTGCACGTCCATCGGCGCCTGAATGACATTCATTCACGGGGCGAATGATCTGCAAAGACTCACCGCGCCAGCTCCAGCTCGAGCCGGCGGCGGCGCTCGAGCATGTCCAGCTCCAACGAGATGGGGCGGAAGCCCGGCGCTTCGAACCGCAGGAGCCTGCGGACGCGGTGCTCGAGCTCGATCGTGCGGCCGCCGCCGGTCGGTATCCACCCCCAGATGGGCGGCACGGGCGCGAGAGCGGTCGTCCAATCGTCCACGCGCGCTCCGAGCGCCAGGTCCACGAGCGCGATCTCGAGCACCGCGCCGTAGGTCGTCAGGGTCCCGCCGCGCAAGTTCTCGACGTAGATCGGCGCGAGCTCGATCGGCTCGAGCACGACCGCCACCTCGACCGGCGCGTCCGTGACCGCGGCGGCGAGCGCCACGCCGGCGCCGCGGAGCGCGCCGGCGACGTCGGGGGGACCAGAGGACAAGGCGTCGAAGCGGTGCTCGACCCCCACCGTGCCGGCGATGCGGCCGCCGCCGAACGAAACCCGACTGCCGTCCGCGCCCTCGAAGCGCACGTTGAGCTCGCTCCCCTGGACCGCGCGGCCGTCGGGCAACGTGCCGCGGAAGACGAACGTCACCGACGGCGGCAAGCGCACGACGATCTCACGCGCGTCGTCGCGCCAGTCGTGCCCGACGCTCCGCACGCCGGGCACGTGCTCCTGCGTCGGAATCCAGATCTCGCCGTCCGCGTCCGCGACCTGCGGAGGGAAGTCGAAGCGTCCATCGGCATCCGTGGACGCCTGGGCCCACCACGCGAGACGCCGGCCGCCGCCTTCGAGCGGCGCTCCTCCGGCGAGGGCGTAGAGCCGCAGGTACGCGACGCCCGCGCCCGACGCGTCCACCACGCGGCCGCCGATGCGCACCGCGGGCTCGAGCGCGACGACGAGACCCGCGACCGTCGGCCGCTCGGCGTCGAGCACGACCGAGCGCGCGGCCGGGCGGTGTCGGTCGTGTTCGAAGTCGAGCTCCCACCCCTCGAGCCGGTCGACCGAATGGCGCCACGTCACGCGGAACCGTCCCGCAGCGTCGCTGCGCGCCGTCGCCTGCGGCTCGAACCGCTCCGACAGAACGAAGCCGCTCGCCGTCGCGTGCGTCTCGGTCGGCTCGCGCGCTCGCACGAGCGCGTTCGGCACGGCGGCGCCGCTCGCCGCGTCGATGACCGTCCCCTCGACGACGTAGTCGAAGTCGATCCAGACGTTCACTTCGCGATCCTCGTCGAGCGCTACGTCACCGAGCTCGTCCGTCGTCGGGACGAGCGCGACATCGTTCCACGCCGGCGGCGGCTCGATGCGCGCGGCGCGCACGACGGCGCCGCGCGGCAGCTCGATTGCATAGCCCGCGCCGTCGATCCGCGCCGGCGCCGTGCGCTCGACGCCGTCGTGCACGAAGACGAGCGCGACGCTCGCGGCGGCGACCGGCTCGCCGGTGCCGAGGCGGCGCACGAGGCCCGCGAGGCGGCAGAGCGCGGCGTCCGTGTGCGCAACGCGCGCGAGCGGCGTCGCGTGCTCGGCGCGGGTCGGCGGAGCTCCGGGCTGCGCCTCGGTCCGTGTCGCCTGCAGCGCCTCGTGCGCTTCCAGCGATGCGGCGGAGCCTGCGTCGCGGTCGCGGAGCGCGAGACGGACTCCGAGCGCGAGCAGCGTGACGCAGACGACGGCGGCGAGCAGCCTCCGCACGGCGCTCACCCGCTCCTCAGTCTCCCGCGCGGAGCTGCACGCGGCGGCCGATGTCGTCGAGGATGCCGCGGAGCGCGTCGTAGTCGGGGTGGCGCAGCCGCATCCAGGCGTTGGCCATGTAGCCGGCGCTCGGCGGCTGCGTCGGCGTGCCGGCGGGCGGGAAGTGGCAGTCGATGACGTGCTCGCCGTAGTCGCGGCCCACGGCCTCCAGGCCCTCGACGTGCGTGATGCGGCCGTCGCGGTCGGGGCGCAGCGCGATCATGCCGGCCGCATAGCGGCGCGAGGCGCGTGCGTCCGTGTGGCCGTGGACGAGGAGCTGCGCCCACTCGCGGTAGAGATCGAGGTCGTTCGCCGCGGAGTAGAGGTCCCACACCATCACGCCCGGCGGCCGACAGCCGATCTCGCTGAAGCGCAGGCCCTTGGGGCCGAAGAACCACTCCATGTGCGTCGGCGACGTGCCGATGTCGAGCACCGTGAGCACGCGGCGGCCGAAGTCGCGCAGCTCGGCGTACGAGTCGTGCTCGACGCGGTTGGTCGTCACGACCTGCGGCGAGATCCAGCGCGTGCGCATCGCCTCGAGCACGCCCGGATAGTAGTGCGACACGAACTCGTGCACGACGTGGCCGTTCGCGGTGAGCGTGTCCCAAAAGCCCTCGTGGCCCTCGACGAACTCTTCGACCGCGACCGACGCGCCGCGGTCGACGCGGCACGCGCGCAAAGCCGCGTCGAGCTGCTCGCCGTCGTCGACGCGCGTCGTTCCGGACGCGCCCGCGCCGTCGCGCGGCTTGACGATCAACGGATAGCCGACGCGCTCGGCGAACGCGACGCCCTCCTCGACCGACGCGACGCCCGCCGACTGCGCCGTCGCGACGCCCGCGTCGCGCAGCACCTCCTTCATCGACGGCTTGTCGCGGCACAGCCACGCCGTGCGCGTCGACGTGCCCGGGATCGTGCACGCCTCCCGCACGCGCGCCGCCGCCATGACGTGCGCCTCCACCGTCGCCTCGAGCCGATCGACCCACTCGCGCGCCTGCACGCGGCGCACCGCGTCGTGCAACGCGCCCTCGTCGACGACCGACGACACGCGCTCGTAGCGGTGGAGCCAGCCCTTCAGCTCGTCGTCGAGCGCCTCGACCGGCGACTCGCCGATGCCCGTGACGCGCGCTCCGACCTGGGACAGCGCGCGCACGAACTGGCGCTGGTTGCGCGGGAACGACGGCTCGACGAAGAGGACGTGCATGCCGCTCACTCCGAAGCGATCTTGCGGTAGAGGTCGACGTAGAGCGCGGACTGGCGCTCCCAGGAGAAGTCGCGCGCCATCCCGTTGCGCACGAGCGTCGCCCACGCCGCCCGATCGCGCCAGACGTCGAGCGCGTGGAGCAGCGTGTGGTACAGCGCCTCGGACGAGTAGTCGTAGAAGACGAAGCCCGTCCCCGCGCGCTGCTCGGGATCCCAGCGCTCGACCGTGTCCGCCAGCCCGCCGGTGTGGCGCACGATCGGCACGGTGCCGTAGCGCAGGCTGTACATCTGGTTCAGGCCGCACGGCTCGTAACGCGACGGCATCAGGAACGCGTCCGCGCCCGCCTCGATCCAGTGCGCGAGGCCGTCGTGGTAGCCGAAGTACACGGCGACCTTGGTCGGGAACGCGTCGCGCAGGGACTGGAACCAGCGCTCCTGACGCTCCTCGCCGCTGCCGAGCACGACGAGGCGCACGTCCTCGTTCTCGACGATCCGCGGCAGGATCTCCGGCAAGAGATCGAGCCCCTTCTGGCCGGCGAAGCGCGAGATGATCCCGAGGACCATCGGACCCGGGGAGCCGCTCCCTGCCGCGAGCCCCATCCGCTCGAGCAGCGCCGCCTTGCAGCGCGCCTTGCCCGACAAATCGTTCGCGTCGTATGTCGCCGGAATGCGCTCGTCGGTGCGCGGGTTCCACTCGCCGGCGTCGACCCCGTTGACGATCCCGTCGAGATGGTCGGCGCGCTCGCGCAGCAGCCCCTCGAGCCCCATCCCGTGCTCGGAGTCCTGGATCTCGCGCGCGTACGTCTCGCTGACGGTCGACAGCCGCGACGCCCAGATGATCCCGGTCTCGAGGAAGTTGACGCGGCCCTGCGCGAGATGCTCCTGGTGGAAGCGCGCGCGCAGGTCCGCCATGCCGATGCGATCGACCGCGTCGGCGCCGAACACGCCCTGGTAGCCGATGTTGTGCAGCGAGAGGAGCGTGCGCGTGCGCGCGAACAGCTCGTCCCACGCGTAGCGCGTGCGCAGGAGCAGCGGCAGGAGCCCCGTGTGCCAGTCGTTGCAGTGCATGACGTCGGGCGCCCAGCCGGTCTGCTGGAACGACTCGATCGCCGCGCGGCAGAACGTCGCCCAGCGCACCGGCTCGTCCTCGTCCTGCGTGTAGTACCCGTCGCGGTGGAACAGCTCGGGACAGTCGACGAGGTGCACGGCGAGCGAGCGTCCGCCGGTGCGCTCCGAGTCGGGCAGCGTCGTGCGGCGCAGGGCGACGGAGAGCGTGCGGCCCGGCACGTCGAGGCGCAGGTCGGCGGCGCCGGGCAGCGGCTCGACCGGCGCGTCGGTCAGCAAGGTGCCGTAGCGCGGCAGGACGATGCGGACGTCGTGCCCGCGGCGGTGCAGCGCGCGCCCGAGCGCGGAGACGACGTCCGCCAGGCCGCCGGTCTTGGCGAACGGCGTGGCCTCGGACGCGACCAGGGCGATCTGGAGCGGCGCGAGCTCCCGGCCTGTTGCTGGCCGCGCTGCTGGTCGTGTCGGAGCCATGGGGGGCGCACAGTCTATCCGCGACGCGTGCGGGCTCCCTATCATCGTGGGCCATGGCTTGTGTCGTCTTCGTGGCCCCGTACGCGCTCGACAGCACGCTGCGCTTCCTGCGCGCGGCCGCAGCGCTCCCGCGCGTGCGCCTGGGAGTCGTGTCCCAGGAGCCGGCCGACGCGCTCGCGGCCAAGCTCCCGGCGGACGAGCGGACGCGGATCGCGAGCCACGTCCAGATCGAGAACGCGCTCGACCCAGACCAGCTCGAGCAGGCGGTGCGGCGCGCCGCGCGCGACCTCGGCGGCCGCGTCGAGCGGCTGCTCGGCATCCTCGAGCCGCTCCAGGAGCCGCTCGCGCTCGTGCGGGAGCGCCTGGGCGTGCGCGGCATGGACGCGGGCGAGGCGCGCCGGTTCCGCGACAAGGCGCACATGAAGGACGTCCTGCGTGCGCGCGGGCTGCCCTGCGCGCGCCACCTGCTCGCGCGCAACGCCGACGAGGCGCTGCTCTTCGCCGACCGCATGCTGCCGCTCGTCGCGAAGCCGCCGGCGGGCGCGGGCGCGATCGACACGTTCCGCGTCGAGGAGCGCGGGCAGCTCGAATCGTGGCTGCGCGCGAACCCGCCGAGCCCGCAGCGTCCGCTCCTGCTCGAGGAGTTCATCCAGGGCGAGGAGCACTCGTTCGACTCGATCACGATCGGCGGCGAGCACGTCTTCGCGTCGATCTCGTCGTACGCGCCGACGCCGCTCGAGGTGATGCGCACGCCGTGGATCCAGTGGACGGTGCTGCTGCCGCGCTCGATCGACGGCCCGGAGTACGGCCCGATCCGCGAAGCGGGTCCCGCGGCGCTGCGCGCGCTCGGCATGGTCACCGGGATGTCGCACATGGAGTGGTTCCGCCGCCCGGACGGCTCGATCGCGATTTCGGAGGTCGCGGCGCGGCCGCCGGGCGCGCAGTTCACGAGCTTGATGAGCCATGCGCACGACCACGACTTCTACCGCGCGTGGGCCGAGGTCATGGTGTTCGAGCGCTTCGAGCCGCCGCAGCGCAAGTTCGCGGCCGGCGCGGCGTACCTGCGCGGCCAGGGCGTCGGCACCGTGCTCGGCGTCGAGGGAGCGGACGAGCTGCGGCGCGAGCTCGGCGATCTCGTCGTCGAAGCCAAGCTCCCCCGCCGCGGCCAGCCGAAGGCGGCGAGCTACGAGGGCGAGGGCTACGTGATCCTGCGCCACCCCGAGACCGAGGTCGTCGCCGAGGGGCTGCGCCGCGTCGTCCAAACGCTGCGCGTGAAGCTGGGAACGGAGAGCGGAGCAAGCTCGTGAACGTGCTGATGATCTCGCCGGGCTTCCCCGACGACATGCCGTACTTCACCCGCGGCCTCGCGCGCGTCGGGGCGCGCGTGATCGGCGTCGGCGACCAGCCGAAGGACGCGCTCCGGCCCGACGTCGCCGAGGCGCTGTCGGCCTATCTGTGCGTCGCGAAGCTGTGGGACGAGGAGCGTACCGTCGACGAGGTCGAGCGTTGGCTCGCGTCGTACGGCGCGCGCGTCGATCGCGTCGAGTGCCTGTGGGAGCCGGGCGTCCTGCTCGCGGCGAAGCTGCGCGCGCGGCTCGGACTCGAGGGGCTCAGCGTCGACCAGGCGATCGCGTTCCGCGACAAGGAGACGATGAAGCAGCGGCTCGACGCCGCGGGCATCCGCACGCCGCACCACTACCGCGCGCGCACGAAGGACGAGGTGCGGGCGGGCGCCGAGACGATCGGCTTCCCCGTAATCGTCAAGCCGATCGCGGGCGCGGGCTCGGCGGACACGTACACCGCGCGCTCGGACGACGAGCTCGAGGCCGCGCTCGCCGCGCTCGGCCACGTGGAGGAGGTGTCGGTCGAGGAGTACATCGAGGGCGAGGAGTACACCTACGACACCGTGTGCGCCGACGGGCGCATCCTGTTCCAGAACGTCGGTTGGTATCGCCCCAAGCCGCTCGTCGCGCGGCAGAACCCGTGGATCAGCCAGCAGTGCATCTGCTTGCGCGACATCGCGGCGCCGGAGATCTCCGTCGGCGTCGAGCTAGGCCACCGCGTGCTGGGTGCGCTCGGCTTCCGCACGGGCTTCACGCACATGGAGTGGTTCCGCACGCCCGCGGGCGAGGCGATCTTCGGCGAGATCGCGGCCCGCTCGCCGGGTGGCCGCCTGACGCACGGCATGAACCTCTCGTGCGACATCGACCTGTTCACGGGCTGGGCCGAGGCCGTCTGCACCGGCCGCCTCTCGCAGGACACGACGAAGAAGTACAACGCCGCGCTCGTCTTCAAGCGCGCGCAGGGCGCCGGCGAGCGCATCGCGCGCATCGTGGGGCTCGAGGCGATCCTCGCCGAGCACGGCGAGCACGTCCCGGTGCTCGACCTCGTCCCCGTCGGCGCGCCGCGCCGCGACTGGACGCAGGTCGTGACGGGCGACGGCTGGATGATCGCGCGCCACCCGGACCTCGCGACGACCGTGCGCATCGCGAATCGCCTCAGCACCGAGGTGCGGGTGATCGCGGGTTGAGCGCGCGCCGGCTCCTCTTGCTCGCGCCTCAGCGCGAGGTGCGCACCGTCGCGGACGCGGTGCGCGATCTGGGCGTGAGCGGGCCCATCGCGACCGTGACCGCGGGCTGGGAAGAGCGCGAGCGCGAGGTCTCCGAGCTCGCCGAGCACCTCGCGCAGCTCCCCGGCGTGTCCGTGCGTCACCTGCGGCTGTTCCCGCGGGCCGAGACGCTCTTTCGCGAGGATCCCGAGGTGCGGGAGCTGCTGTTCGAGCGCTACGACCGGCTGCGCGAGCTCCAAGCGCTCTACCGGCTGCGCCTCGCGCCGCAGCTCGACGCGTGCCGCGCGCTCTTCGCGCGGACCGATCCGGCGGCGCCCGATCGCTTGCACGGACCCGAGGTCGAGGACGCGATCGGGGGCGTGCGCGCGCTCGACGCGCACCACCTCGCGCGCGCGCGAGAGCTCGACGCCGAGGTCGCCGAGCGGCTCGCCGTGTCGCGCCGGCCGTCGATCGCGCGCCACCGCGCCGAGCTCGCGCGCGTCGTCGACGGCGTCGGGGCGCTGCTGGTCGCCGGCGGCCACGTCGGCATCCTCCTGAACCGACTGCGCCTGTTCGACGTGCTCGAGCTCGTGCCGCACGTGCCGATCGTCGCGTGGTCGGGCGGCGCGATGGTGATGAGCGACCGCATCGTGCTGTTCCACGACAGCCCGCCCGAGGGGCCGGGCGACGCGGAGGTGTACGCGCCGGGGCTGGGGCTCGCGCACGGCGTCGTGCCGCTGCCGCACGCGAAGCACAGGCTGCGGCTCGACGATCGCGCGCGCGTCGCGCTGTTCGCGCGGCGGTTCGCGCCGGACGCGTGCGTCGCGCTCGACGGCGGAGAGCGGCTGGACGGCGTCGCCGGAGGCGATCGCTGGGAACCGTCGGAGGGCGCGCGCCTACTGCGTGCGGACGGACGCGTCGCCGCGCAGGGGGACGTGCGGTGAGCGCGCTCGAGGCAGTGCGCGCGGAGCTCGAGGCGGCGGCGCGCGCGGGGCCCGAGGCGCTCGACGGCGCGCTCGCCGGCAAGCAGGTGCCGCTCGTGGGCGGAGGGCGCGCGCTCTTCGTCTATCGCGGCGAGGCGGACGTGGTGAAGCTGCAGCACTGGATCTACGGCCTGCCGTCGGCGCAGCCGTTCGAGCGGGTCGCGGGGACCGATCTGTGGCTGCTCTCGACCGAGCTGCAGGAGCGCGCGCGCGTCGAGTACAAGCTCGAGGTCGCGCGCGGCGGCCAGCACGAGCTGATCCGCGACCCGCTCAATCCGGCGTTCGCCAACGACCCGTTCGGCTCGAACTCCGTCGCCCAGGGGCCGGGCTACGCGCCGCCGGACTGGGCGTTCGAGCAGCCGGCCGCGCGCCGCGGCGAGGTGGTCGAGCGGCGCCTGAAGAGCGACGTCTTCGGCGACGTGCGCCCGTTGTCGATCTATCTGCCGGCGCGCTTCCGCACGTCGCGGCGCTATCCGCTGCTCATCGTGCACGACGGCCTCGACTACCTGCGCTTCACGTCGCTTGCGACGGTGCTCGACAATTTGATCCACCGGCTCGAGATCCCGCCGCTCGTCGCAGCGATGACGCAGTCGCCCAACCGCATGGAGGAGTACGCGGCGAGCGAGAAGCACGTGCGCTTCCTCGCCGACGAGCTCGTCCCGCTGCTCGAGAGCGAGTTCCCGCTCCTCGAGGAGCCGCAGGACCGGGCGCTGGTCGGCGCGAGCTTCGGCGCCGTCGCGAGCCTGCACGCCGCGTGGACGCGGCCGGGCCTCTTCGGCAAGCTCCTGCTCCAGTCCGGCTCGTTCGCGTTCACCGACATCGGCGAGCACGGCCGCGGGCCCGCGTTCGACCCGGTCGTGCGCTTCGTCAACGCCTTCCGCGCGAACCCGGTCAAGCCCGCGGACCATGTGTTCCTGTCGTGCGGCGTCTACGAATCGCTGATCTGGTTCAACCGCTCGCTCGCGCCGCTGCTCGCCGAGACGGGCGCGGAGGTGCGGCTCGTCGAAGCGCAGGACGGCCACAATTGGGAGAACTGGCGCGACCGCCTGCGCGCGGGCCTCTCGTGGCTGTTCGCCGGTCCTCTCTGGATGGTCTACGAGTAGGAGCCGAGGCGGCGGGGTCGGAGCGGCCGGCCGAGGGCTCGAAGGGCCTTGCGTCGAGTCCCCGCACGAGGGAGACTCGGGGACGGAGGAGAGAGGACACGTTGTCGTCGGCGCGACCGGCTTCGTGAGCGCCGAGAGTCCGCCCGAGCACATGCCGGATCCCGAAGCTCGCACGACCGCGGGAGGCGAGGAGGAAGCGGCCGCGACGCTCACGAGCGTGATGCCGCGCTGGCTCGTCGTCCCTCTCGCCGTGGTCGCTTTCCTGTTGGCCTGCGGCGTGCTCTTGTTGCTGGTCCTCTCGCCCGGCCATCTCGTCGCGCTCGAGAGGCCCTTGGGGCGCGGCATCCTCTGCCTCGCGCTCGCAACGTACACGTCCGTGTTCCTGTTCGCGATCTACCCGTTCCGGTTGCGGCACGAGTACTCGGTACAGGGCGTCACCGTGCGCCTCGTCGGCCCGTCGGCTCTGCTGGTGTTCCTGTTCGTCCTCTTGGTCGAGACGCTCCCGTCCGGTTCGTACGCGGAGCTCTTCGTGCCGCGCGACGAGGACGGCAGGCGCCGCGAGATCGGGTTCCAGCAGCTCGGCATCGAGTCGCGCGAGCCGGCGGACGCGGAGTGCCGCTTGGTCCCGACCCAGACCGAGTACCCTGCCGACCTCCACGGCGTCTACGTCCGCTTCCCCGCCGGAGTGACGACCGTCACCGCGGACATCGCGCTCCCCCCGTCCTCTGAGAAGGTGGAGCTGGTGTTCGAGCGCGGCGCGGGCTCGTTCCTCCTTCCGTGATCCGCGACGCACCGTAGGGACCGCATCGAGGTGTATCCATGCTCGACCGCAGAAGCGCGCTCACCGCGTTGGCTCTCTCGACCCCGCTTCCGTTCGCGAGCGCGACGCGCACTCCCGAGCCCGGGCCGGACCCGGGACAAGGCCGTATCCTCTCGTGCTCGCTCCTCGGCCTGCTACGGGAGACGATTCGAGAGAGCGGCCATCGGCTCTTCGAGAACAAGGAGCTCGAAGATCAGATCTTCGACGGCCAGATCGTCGCCGTCTTCGTGACCGGCCCTGCCAACGATCCGGACGCGCGCGTGTTCGTCGTCTTCAAGAACGGCAGCACGCCGGACGTCCGAGAGGTGTCCGATGGCGATCACACGCTCCTGTGGGAGTTCAGTCGACGCCCGGCAGTGGCGATCACGGAGGCCGCGTCGGAAGGGAGGCTCCCGCGGCCGCGCGAGGTCGAGGCGCTGCCCGGTCGCGAGCGCTCGCTGGCGCGTCACCTGCTCGGCTTCTTGCTAGCTCGCTCGCTGGTCACGCCCAACGGCGCGCTCGAGCTGGTCGCAACCTACCGCGAGAACGTCCTTCGCCAGGCGAGGACGACGCTCGCCCAGCGCGCGGAGCGTGGCGGTTGGCCCGCCGTTCCGTTCTTCCGCGTCGGCGGCGAGGACCTCCCGGCCACCGCCGTCCTCTTCTATCCCAAGGAACCTCGGGAGCCGCTCGAGGCGGGCGGGACTCGCTGGCTCGCATCGTGGGCCGGTCCGTCGCTACTCCTCGCGCCGGCCCCGGATCAGGGAGAGCTGTCCGAGCGTTGGACATCGCTCGAAGTGGGCGACGTGCTCGACGAACCGTCGCTCGAAGGGGCCGGCTTCTTCGTGCGAGCTGCATCCCTGCTGCAAGTGCTCGAACCGCCCGTCTAGCAGCGCGGCGCTCTCCACTCGTCGGCCGACGCCCGCCGTGCGTCGCTTCGCGGGTCCGCTCCCGGATCGTGTACGAGCGACGCCGGGCCCCGAGTAGACTCCCCGCATGACGTCGACCCGCAGAATCGGGCTCTCGCTCGGCGCAGACATCTGCTGGCCCAAGTGCTTCGAGGACATCCTCGCGCGCTGGGATCCCGAGCTCTCGATCGGCGGCGAGCGCGTCCGCTTCGAGGTGAGCCGCGTCACGATCGAGCCGTTCGATCTGAAGAAGCCCGCGCGCTACGACGTGGTCGTCGACCGCCTGACGCACTGGTACGCGAACACGCGCGAGTGGATCAAGAAGGCGATCCTGCTCGACGACCTGTACGTGTTCAACAACCCGTGGTCGGTGCAGTCGATGGAGAAGCAGACCACGTACTGCGCGATGATGCGGCTCGGGATGCCGATCCCCGAGACGTGGCTCGTCCCGCCGAAGGAGTACGAGCACAAGCTGGACCTCGAGCCGACGCTGCGGCGCTACGCGCAGATGTTCGACCTGCGCGCGATCGGCGAGCGGATCGGCTATCCGCTGTTCATGAAGCCGTACGACGGCGGCGGCTGGGTCGGCGTGTCGAAGATCGACGACGCGAGCGCGCTGCAAGCGGCGTACGAGGCGAGCGGCAAGTACGTGATGCACCTGCAGAAGGGCGTGTGGCCGTACGAGCGTTTCGTGCGCTGCGTCGGGCTCGGCCCGCAGGTGCGCGTCATCGAGTACGAGCCGAGCGCTCCGCTGCACGAGCGCTACACGACGTCGCACGACCACCTTCCGGCGGCCGAGCTCGAGCACCTGCGCGCGGTCACGCTGACGATCAACGCGTTCTTCGGCTGGGACTTCAATTCGTGCGAGAGCCTGTCCAAGGACGGCACGTGGCACCCGATCGACTTCGCGAACCCGTGCCCGGACTCGCAGGTGACGTCGCTCCACCGCCACTTCCCGTGGCTCGTGCTCGCGAAGATGCGTTGGGCGCTGTTCTGCGCAGCGACGAAGCGCCGCTTCCGGCGCAACCTCGACTGGCAGCCGTTCTACGACGTCGCGTCGACTCGAGCGCCGTACGAGGAGAAGCTCGTGGAGTATGCGCGCATCGCGGCCGAGCGCTTCGACACGGCGCGGTTCGAGGCGTTCTGCGCGGAGCACCTCGCGCCGCTCGAGGAAGTCGCGCACGAGTACTTCGGCACCGACGACGCGCGCTCGGCGGTGCGCCAGAAGGTCGCCGCTCTCTATCCCGCGCACGAGGTCGACGAGTTCGCCGAGCGTTTCTGGAGCAGCATCCAGACGTGGCGCGAAGAGGAGGGCGGTCGGTGAGCCGGGTGACCGAGCGCTGGTACTCGGCGCGCGTCGGCCGCGAGGTCCAGGTCGTGCGCTGGGGCGAGATCGGCAAGCCGGTCCTCGTGTTTCCGACGGCGGCGGGCGACGCGGAGGAGATCGAGCGCTTCCGGCTCATCGACGCGCTCGCGCCGCTGCTCGAGGCGGGGCGGATCAAGCTGTACTCGGTCGACAGCGTGCCGGGCCAAGTGTGGCTGAAGGAGACGAACCGCGCCGAGGTCGCGATGCGCGTGCAGAACGGCTTCGACGCCTTCGTCTACGAGGAGCTCGCCCCCGCGATCCGCGCCGACTGCGGCGGAGCGCCGCTCGAGATGATCGCGGCGGGCGCATCGATCGGCGCGTACAACGCTCTCGCCGCGACGTGCCGCCACCCCGACGTCTTCTCGCACGCGATCTGCATGTCGGGCACGTTCGACCTGGCCCGCATCATCGACGGCGAGATGGACGAAGCGTGGTACTTCGCGTCGCCGCTGCATTTCGTCCCGAACCTCCCGGAGGAGCACCCGCACCTCGCGCAGCTCCGCGGCCGCTTCGTCCTGCTCGCTCACGGCACCGGCCGCTGGGAGGACCCGCGCCAGTCGCGCTCGGTCGCCGATTGCCTGGGCTCGCGCGGAATACCCAACCGCGTCGACGAATGGGGCAGCGAATGGGACCACGACTGGCCGACGTGGCGGCGGATGCTGCCGCAGTATCTGGACGAGCTGACGCGGTAGGCGCGCCGCGGTGAAGCGGACGGAGCCGCGCTGGTTTCCCGTTCGGCTCGTCGTCGCGATCGAGCTCGGGATGGTCGCACTCTGGCTCCCGCTCCCGGTCGGCGTTTGGATGCTGCCGTTCCTCTGGGCGCTGACCATCCTCGCCGGTTGCCTCGTCCTCGCGACACTCGTGCTGTGGTGGCTCCTCGCCACCAGCGCCTTGGTGGAGCTCGCGATCCTGAAGCGTGGGTCGAACGACCGCCGCCGGCTGGCGCGCTGGTCGCTCGCCGCCGCCGCGCTGCTCGTCCTGATCGTGGTCTTGTGGTGGACCGACGCTCCGACGGCGCGGCAACGCGCGATGCGCGCGACCACCGCAGCGATGGACGAGACGGTCGAGCCGCTCCTCGCGACGGTCCGCGCCCACGAGCAGCGACAAGGACGGCCGCCGCTTCCGAAGGAGCTCGAGACCACGGTCCTGCCTGGCCCGAGCATGCTGTTTCCGAGGGTCGCGTACACGAGCGACGGAGTGAGCTGGTCCCTCGTTGCCGAGTCGACGGATGCCTTCCTGTTCGGCATTCTGGTCCATGGCAGAAACCGCTCCGGCGGAGTGCCAGTGGGCAACTGGACGCACTACGACTGGTGAGCGCGAGCGGTTTCCCCGCGATCCGCGGCGGGTTCCGCTCCGCCGCGGTGACTCGGTCGCGGAGGCAGCGATGAGCGACATCCGCATCGAGGAGCTC
>CAZGTQ010000069.1:0-4808 GCA_964528575.1 uncultured Planctomycetaceae bacterium
GACACTGAGCCCGAGCAATTCCGTCGGTTCCTGGGGCCCGAGTCCGAGCGCTGGTGGGACAGAGTCAACCGGTTCTGGAGCGAGGGGCGGCTGCTCACAGACGACTGAGATGGAGAGGCTGCCCAGAAGGCGCAGCGGCCCACGGCGCGTCGCGCAGCGTCAATGCGCCTCCAGCCAGCTCTTGCCGACGCCGCAGTCGACTCGGAGCGGGACATCGAGCTCGACTGCGCGTTCCATGCAGCGCACGACGAGCGGGCGCACTTCGTCGAGCTCCTTCTGCGGGACCTCGAAGAGCAGCTCGTCGTGGACCTGGATCAGCATGCCGGCCGCGAAGCCGCCCGCTCGTAGGGCGGCGTCGACGTCGATCATCGCGCGCTTGATGATGTCGGCGGCCGAGCCCTGGACCGGGGTGTTGACCGCGGCGTTTTCGGCGAGCGCGCGGACGCGGTGGTTGGCCGAGTCGACGTCGGGCGTCGCGCGGCGGCGGCCCAGGAGCGTCTCGACGTAGCCGAGCTCGCGCGCCTTGCGCTTGGTCGCCTCGATCCAGTCGCGCACCGTCGGGAACGCGGCGAAATAGCGCTCGATGAAGTCGCGCGCCTCGGGGAGCGTCATGCCCGTCTCGCGTGCGACGCGCTGCGGGCCCATGCCGTAGAGCAAGCCGAAGTTGATCACCTTCGCCTGGCTGCGCTGGCCGCGCGTCACGTCCTCGGGACGCACGCCGAAGATCTCAGCCGCCGTCGCCGCGTGCACGTCGTGGCCAGATGCGAACGTCGCGTGCATCTTCGCGTCGCCCGAGAGGTGCGCCATCACGCGCAGCTCGATCTGGCTGTAGTCGGCGGCGAGCAGGACCCACTCGCCGTGCTCGTCCGGCTCGGGCGCGAGGAACGCCTTGCGGATCTCGCGGCCGCGCTCCGTGCGCACCGGGATGTTCTGCAGGTTCGGGTCGCTCGACGCGAGACGGCCCGTCGCCGCCGCGATCTGGCTGAACGAGCAGTGGATGCGGCACGTCCGCTCGTCGACGCAGCGGGGGAGCGCGTCGAGGTACGTGCTCTTCAACTTCGACAGCTCGCGGTAGGCGAGGAGCCGCTGCACGATCTCGACGTCCCCGTACTTCTCCTCGAGCGTCTGCGCGTCCGTCGCCCAGCCCGTCTTCGTGCGCCGCGGCTTCTTCACGCCGGCCGCGTCCTGGATGCGCAGCTCCTCGAAGAGCACCTCGCCGAGCACCTTCGTGCTGTTCACGTTGAACTCGCGGCCGGCGATGCGCTGCACGTCCTTCGCGGCCTGCTCCATCTCGCCCTCGATGCCCGCCGCGATGCCGTCGAGCAGCGTGGGGTCGAGCCGGATCCCGCGCCGCTCCATGCGCGCGAGCACCGGCACGAGCGGCATCTCGAGCTCGTGGAACAGCTTCGTCGCCGCGCACTGCTCGAGCTCCTCGGCGAGCACGCCGCGCAGCCGCCACGCGACGTCGGCGTCCTCGCACGCGAGCTCGCCGACCGCGTCCGGGTCGAGCTCGTCCATCGTCGTCTGGCGCTGGCCGGCCGTGCTCTTCTCGCGCGCGGTCGTCTTGCGGATGCCGAAGTAGTGCAGCGCGAGCGAGTCGAGCGCGTGCCGCCGGCCGGCGCCCGCGACCGTGAAGCTCGCGACCATCGTGTCGAACGTCGCGGGCGGCAGCTCGACGCCGCGCCGAGCGAGAACGAGCGTGTCGAACTTCGTGTCGTGTCCGACGCGCTCGTGCGCCGCGTCCGTGAGCACGGGAGCGAGCGCGCGCAGCGCCGCGTCGCCGCCGGCCTCGTCGAGCGGCACGTAGCGCGCGCTCCGCTCCGCGGTCGCGAACGCGAGGCCCTGGAGCTCGGCGCGCAGCGCGAGCGTGCCGTGTGCGTGCACGCGCAGAGCGAATGCGCGGGCGCCGCGCAGCTCGCGGACGAGCGCATCGAGCTCCGCGCGCGTGCGCACGATGCGGTAGTCGCGCTGCTCGTCGACCGGCGCCGCGGGCGCGACCTGCGAGACGAGGCTCTTGAAGTCGAGGCGCGCGAACAGCTCGCGCAGCTTCGGCGCGTCGGGCTGCGCGGGGCCGATCGACTCGAGGCCGCGCTCGAGCGGCACGTCGGTCGCGATGCGCACGAGATCGAGCGAGAGGAGCAGCAGCTCGCGCGCGCTCTCGATCTTCTCCTTCGTCTTGCCCTTGACCTCGTCGATGCGCTCGAGCATGACGGGCACGGAGCCGAACTCCTCGATCAGCTTCTTCGCGCCCTTCTCGCCGATCCCTTTGACGCCCGGTACGTTGTCCGAGCTGTCGCCCATGATCGCGAGGACGTCGACGACGTGCGCGGGGTCCGTGCCGAACTTCTCGCGCACCGCGTCGACGCCCTCGACGACGTAGTCCTTGCCCTGCTTGAAGACGTTGTAGAGCGAGAGGCGCGGCCCGACGAGCTGCATGAAGTCCTTGTCGGCGGTGACGATGAACACGTCGTGGCCGGCGTGGACCGCCTGGGTGGCGAGCGTGCCGATCACGTCGTCCGCCTCGTAGCCGGGGATCTCGAACACCGCGATGCCGTACGCGCGCGCGATCTCGCCGATCGTGCCGAGCTGCGCGACCATCTCCTCGGGCGCCTTCTGCCGCGTCGCCTTGTAATCGGCGAAGCGCTCGTGGCGGAACGTCGGCCCGCTCGCGTCGAACGCGACCGCGACGAGGTCGGGGCTCTCGCGCTCGAGGATCGCGCGCAGCGTCGTCGTGAACCCGTACGTCGCGCCGGTCGGCGTGCCGTCGGCCGCGCGCAGGCCGGTCTCCATCAGCGCGTAGTGCGAGCGGTACGCGAGAGCGGTCCCGTCGAGGAGGAAGAGGCGCGCCATGCAGCGGAGCGTACGGCGAGGCGAAAGGGCGTGCGAGCGCGGACCGGCGACACTACGCTCCGCGGCTCGATGGGCTCGAGCGGCGGCGTGCGCGTGCGTTTGGCGGACGGGGTGCCCGACCTGGGCGCGCTGGGCGTCGAGTCGGTGCGGGCGCTCCTCGAGCTCGACCTCGGCGAGCGCGCGGCGGTGGTGAGCGAGGACGCGCGCGACACGCTCGTGCGCTACCCGCTGCCGGGCACGCCGCGCGCGCCGGACGAGCCGGCGGGCGCGCGCGGGCGGCCGCGCGGCGCCGGCACCGGCTGGCTCGTCGTGCGGGTCTACCACGGGGGCGCGCTCGGGGAGCGGCTGTTCGCGCGGCTCGGCTCGCCGCCGAGCGGGAGCCTCGCGGAGCGCGAGTGGAACATCCTGTGCCACCTGCGCCTGCACGGCGTCGGAACGCCCGAGCCGCTCGCCGTCGGCGCGCTCGGCGCGGGCCTGGTCGCGCGCCGCTCGTTCCTCGTCACCCGCGAGCTCGAGCGCACGGTGACGCTCGAGCGCTGGGCGCGGATGGAGATCGACGCGGCGACGCGCGCGCGGACGCTGCGCGCGCTCGCCGACGCGCTCGCGCGCGCGTTTCGCGCCGGCGCGTGGCTGCCCGCGCTGCGCGCGCGGCACGTGCACCTCGCCGCGGACGAGTGCGGGCTCGGCACCGGGACCGACGGCGCGAGCTGCGCAGCGGACGAGCCGGCGCTGCCGCCGCGCAACCGCGCGCCGGGCGTCGTGCTGACGGGCTTGGCGCGCGCGCGGCTCGTGCGGCGTGTCGCGCCGCAGCGGCGGGCGGAGCTCGTCGCAGCGCTCGCGGCCGAGCTCGCGGACACGCGCCTCGCGCCGCTCGCGCCGGGCACGTGCCGGCGCGCGCTGGGGCGCGACTTGACGCGGACGCAAGCGCGCGCGGCGTGGCGCGCGGTGGAGCGGCTCGCGTGAGCGGGGGCTTCACGTGGCACGACTGGCTCGTCGTCGGCGGGCTGCTCGTGCTGACGACGGTCGTCGGCAAGCTGAAGGCGGGCAAGCAGCAGAGCGTGCGCGACTTCTTCCTCGGCGGCCGGCGATTGCCGTGGTACGTGGTCTCCGCGTCGATCGTCGCGACCGAGATCTCGGCGGTGACGCTGATCAGCTTTCCGTCGGTCGTCTTCCGCCCGGGCGGCGACCTGACGTACCTGCAGATCGGCCTGTTCGGCTCGCTGATCGCGCGACTCGTCGTCGGGTTCGTGCTCGTGCCCGCGTACTACCGGCGCGAGATCTACAGCCCGTACGACTACGTCGGCAACGTGCTCGGCCGCGGCGCGAAGGTCGTGACGACCGCGCTGTTCGCGCTCGGCGGCATCCTCGGCCAGGCGGCGCGCGTCTACCTGACGGGCGTCGTGCTCGAGGTGCTGCTGCACGACGAGCTGGCGGCGCTGGGTGAGCTCGTCGGCCTCTCGCCGCTGGCGGCGGCGATCGCGTGCATCGGCGTCGTCGCGGTCGTGTGGACGCTGCTCGGCGGCATCGCAGCGGTCGTCTGGACCGACGGGATCCTGTTCCTGCTGTTCCTCGTCGCGATCGGCGTCGCGCTGGCGACCCTCGCGAGCGAGATCGACGGCGGGCTCGTCGCGGCGCTGCGGGCGGCGCAGCCCGAGAGCAAGCTGCGACTCGTGGACACGTCGCTCGACCCGACGAAGGCGTACACGCTGTTCGCCGCGCTCGCCCTGTCGTCGTTCGGCCAGATCGGGCCGTACGGGACCGACCAGCTCATGGCGCAGCGCATGTTCTGCTGCCGCGGTCCGAAGGAGGCGCGCAAAGCGATCATCGGCAGCTACGTCGCGATGGTGCTGACCGTGCTCGTCAGCCTGCTCGGCATCGGCCTGTACGCGTACTACCGCCAGCACCCGCTCGAGGGCGACGCGCTCGCGCTCTTCACCGCGAAGAACGACCGCATCTTC
>CAZGTQ010000070.1:0-12392 GCA_964528575.1 uncultured Planctomycetaceae bacterium
CGCCATGCTCCACGACATCGTCTTCAGCGAACGAGCCCTCGAGCTCCAGGCCGTCGCGCGCGAGATCGCCGACAAGCACGTCCGCCCGCTCGCCGCCAAGTACGACCGGGCGCAGGAGTACAACCACGAGGCCGCGCGAGCGGTCGCCGAGGCGGGCCTCTTCAAGACGTTCATCCCGACCCAGTACGGCGGCTATGGCGCGGGGGTCCTCGCGCTCGCGCTCGTGACCGAGGAGCTCGCGAAGGCCGACTCCGGCTTCGGCGTCGCGTTCGCGGTCAACGCGCTCGGCTCCTTCCCGATCATCCTGGGCGGGACCGAGGAGCAGAAGCAGCGCTGGCTGCCGCAGGTCGCGAACGGCGAGAAATTCGTCGCGTTCTGCCTGTCGGAGAAGTTCGCGGGCTCCGACGCGGGCGGGCTGTCGGTGACGGCGGAGCGCGACGGCGACGAGTACGTGATCCGCGGCGAGAAGAAGTGGACGACCAACGGCGGCGTCGCGGACATCTACACGGTGTTCTGCGTGACCGACGCGGAGTCGAAGTCGCGCCGGATCAGCGCTCTCGTCGTCGAGACGGGCATGCCGGGTTTCACCATCGGCAAGGTCGAGGACAAGATGGGCATCCGCTGCGTGCCCGTCGTCGAGACGCTGTTCGACAACGTCCGGGTGCCCGCGGACCACCTGATCGGCGGCCGGCCCGGGATGGGCTTCAAGCACGCGATGATGACGCTCGACGTCGCCCGGCCGGGCGTCGCGGCGCAAGCGGTGGGGGCGGCGCAGGGCGCGCTCGACCTCGCCAACGTCTACGCGAACCGCCGCCAGCAGTTCGGGAAGCCGATCTCGAGCTTCCAGATGGTCCAGCAGCTCCTCGCCGACATGGCGATGAAGACCGAGGCCGCGCGTTGGCTCGTCTACGCCGCCGCCGCGGCCGCGGACTGCGCTCAGGCGCAGCCGGACGCGAAGATCAACGTGACGAAGCGCGCCGCGATGGCGAAGTGCTTCGCGACCGACACCGCGATGTCGGTCGCCACCGACGCCGTCCAGGTCTTCGGCGGCTACGGCTTCATGGAGGACTACCCGATCGCGAAGTTCTTCCGCGACGCGAAGATCCTCCAGATCTACGAGGGCACGAACCAGATCCAGCGCCTCGTCATCGCCCGCAACCTCATCAAGGAGGCCGAGGCGCTCGCGCACCTGGGCGAGTTCATCCCGAACGAGGTCCAGCGCAGCTACCGGCCCGACGAGGTCCCCGCGGGCTGACCCCCGCCGAGCCGGCACGGCTGGCTCCCCTCCGCCGACGACGGTGCGGTCCCGCACCACGGCTCCACCGGACCGGCGGGTCAGGGCTTCCTTCGGCGTATGCGTCGGCAGGCGCATCCGCGGCACAGGACGTGCACGAATCCGCAGCGGTCCCGGGGGCGAAACCTCCGGGACCGCGCCGCATCGAACCTGACGAGTCGGCGTTCGGTCGGCTTGCCATTCCCGCTCTTGGGAGTGGCTTGGGGAAGGAAACGTGTCTGGGACGTAAGAATCCCAGGAATGGCCGTCCGGGTGTCTCGACCGTGCGAATTCGCGCGTACGGGGAGGGCACCCATCCGGCTCGGAGGTTCCGCCGCCAGCGGTGGCAGGAAACCCGGCGCCTGGTCGTGGCAGGAGACCAAAATGGCACCCAAGCAAGTGAAACAAGAGGCGATCGACCGCCGCCTAGCAGGGGCGGCCGATGATCCGGAGCGCTTCGAGGCGCTCGCGGACGCGCTGATCGAGGAGCTCGATCGGAAGCGTCAGGACGTGGAGATCCGGCATCCGTCCCACTGGCGGGACGGCCGGCCGGCCGGCACGGCCCGGACGAGCTTCATCAACCAGTTCCGCGCGGACGTCGAGCGGATCACGATCCTCGACCGCGTCGAGGAAGGCCGGCTGGCCCGTCGCATCGAGCTCGCCCGCCTGCGCCTCGCGCGCGCCCGCAAGCGGGCCGGCGTCGAGGGCTCGGACGACCCGCTCGTCGGGCTCGGCATCCCGGCGGCGGACGATGCGATGTACGACGCTCCGCCCAGTGGCAAGCCCGGCTCCGAACAGGAGTTGGCGCGCCGGGCGATCGAGCTGCACGCGCTGCGCGTCGAGATGGTCGAGCGCAACCTCTATCTGGTGTTGATCAACGTCGAGCGGTACGTGCACGGCGGGGTCAGCCGCGTCGACCTGATCCAGGAAGGCTCTCTCTCCCTGTTCCGCGCCGTCGACGGCTTCGACTGGCGGCGCGGGCTCCTCTTCCGCACGTACGCGGTCCACTGGCTCAACCAGGCGTTCCGCAACTACCTTTACAACTTCGGGCACACCGTGCGGGTGCCGGTCTATCTCCAAAAGGCTCTCAAGCACATCAATCAGGCTCAGATCCAGCTCGGCGACCCCCACGCGTCCGTGGTCGAGATCGCGGAGACGGCGGACCTGCCGGAGAACCTCGTCGCGACCGCGATGTCGGCCGCCCGGGCGAGCTTCTCGATCGACGGCGGGTCCGACGACGAGGGCAGCAGCCGGCTGCGCGACGTGCTCGTCGACGAAGACGAGGGGCCGTACAGCACGCGGCTGGAGTCTCTGACGCTCGAGGAAGGTTTGGAGAAAGCGCTGGGACGCCTCAGCGACCGTGAGGAGCTCGTCGTATCGCTTCGGTTCGGAATCGGTCAACCGCGCGAGCACACGCTCGCCGAGGTGGCCGAGCAACTCGGTGTCAGCGTCGAGCGGGTGCGCCAGATCCAGGTGCGCGCCCTCGCGAAGCTGAACACGCCGAACCTGCGCCGCGAGCTGGACCCGTGGCTGAATTGAGCCGTGGCTGAATGGACTCGGGCGGGCCCGTCCTCGCACCGCTGCGGGCCGAGGGCCGAGCCCCGGCCACGGCCGACTCCGGCGGATCGCTCCGAGCGATCCGCCGGTGCACTTTACGGAGCTCGGGGCGCCCCAGGCGTGCGCCGCGCCGCGGACCCCGGTTACGCCGCGCGCTCCCCCGGGTACATTCCACAGCCATGGCAGGCATCGCGGCGCTGCTCCTGTGCACGCTCGTCGCGGGCGGCACTCCGCCCACGGACGACGGCGCCGGGGCCCGGGACGTCGAGCGCGACGACTTGCACACGTCCGCGCCGCCCGCGTACCAGCTCGACGCGCGCCTCTTGCGGGCGGCGTTCCTCGACTTGCTCGGCCGGCCGCCGTTCGCGGACGAGCGCGAGCGCTGGAGCGGACGCGGCCTCGCCGAGCTGCTCGACGAAGTGCTCGGCGGCGAGGCGTACTGGGACGCGTGGGTCCGCGAGCAGCTCGACTACTTCCTGCTGATCGACAACTTCCGGCCCGGGACCGAGCGCGTGGTCGCGCTGCCGAGCGAGCTCGCGGACGGCCGCATCGACGTGCGGGACGCGCTCCACCGCATCGTGCTGTCGTCGTCGTTCGACCAGCGCAACCCGGGCGCGGACACGTTCGTCACGGTCGTGATGGAACAGCTCCTCGGGATCGTCGTGCAGGCCGATCCGCGCGAGCTCGCGATCGGCAAGGCGCTGTACGACGGCTCGCCCGGGACGTTCCTCGGCAAGCGCGGCGAGTCGCAGGCCGACGTCGTGCGCATCGCGATCGAGGACGAGCGCTGCACCCGACTCGTGCTCGCGCGCGAGCACGAGCGCCTCCTGCGCGCGACGCCCGACCGGCGCGCGCTCGTCGAGCTCGCGCGCGACCTCGATCGCGGCAGCACGACGCTGCCCGCGATCGTGCGCGCCTGGATGCTCTCGCCCGCCTGGCTCGCTCGGCTCGAGCGCCCGCGGCCGCAGCCCAACCGCATGTTCGTGCGCTCGCTCCACGTCGACCTGCTCGACCGCCTGCCGGACGAGGACGAGGCGCGACGCATGCGCGGCGCGCTCGACGGGCTGTCCGACCCGAAGCCGCTGCGCTCGGTCCTCGCGCGGCTCCTGCTCGACTCCGGCCGCGCGCCGTTGCCCGAGAAGAGCGCGATCACGGACCCGACGCGCTGGATCGGCCGCCTCTTCGAGCACTTCCTCGGTCGCGCGGCGACGCGCGAGGAGCTGCGCGAGTTCGTGCGCACGTTCGAGGAGCCCGACTGCCGGCCGTGGACCGTCGTGTACGCCCTCGTCTCCTGTCCCGAGTACCACAGCTACTGAGCGGGTGCCCCATGCAACGCCACCTCGACCGTCGCGCTCTCCTGCGGACCGGCGCCCTCGCCGGCGGCGCGTTCCTCGCCGGCCGCCTCGGCCACGCCGCGCCGCTCACGCATCCGCTCGCACCGCCGCGCTCGCGCCCGTTCGCGGACCGCGCGACGAAACACCTCGTGCTCGTCGCCTTCGCCGGCGGCGTGCGCACCAAGGAGACGCTCGGCACGCCCGCGAACGTGCCGACGCTCGCGGCGCTGGCACAGGAGGGCGTCGTCTACCCGCGGACGCGCTCGGCCAACCTCGGCCACTTCGGCGCGGCGCTGTCGATCTTCACGGGGATCAGCGAGGCGCGGGGCATCCGCGAGAACGCGCGCGGTCCGGACCCGACGCTGTTCGAGTACTGCCGCAAGGAGCTCGACCTGCCGGCGAGCGAGGTGTGGATCAGCACGTCGGGCGGCGTGCAGCAGACGAACTACTCGTACGGCGTGCACCCGGACTACGGTCCGCGGTTCGGCGCGAACACCCTCGACGGCGACGGCATCTTCAACCGCGAGTTCAAGGCGATCATCGACCAGTACGGCCGACCGCGCGAGCTGGGCGAGCGCGAGGACGAGCTCCTGCGGCGGCTGCGCGGCAGCCTCGGCGCGGACGGGAGCGGGCGGGCGGGCTCGGCCGACTCGGCGGCGCAAGTCGAGCGCTACATCCTCGAGGAGCTCACGCGCGGCACCGTCGACCTGCGCGGGGCGAACGCCGCCGACGCGAAGGCGCTGCGCGTCGCGCGCAACCTCTTGACGATCTTCCAGCCGGCGATCGTCGGCATCGTGCTGCAGGACGCGGACGTCGCTCACGGCTCGTACAACGCGTACTCCGAGGTCGTGCGCCAGAACGACGCGATGCTCGGCGAGCTGTGGAAGGCGATCCGCGAGAACCCCGCGCTCGCCGACACGACGTCGATCGTCGTGCTGCCCGAGTTCGGCCGCGACCGCGACCTGAACGCGCGCCGCGGCCTCGACCACGGCGACGGCTCGGACGACCTGAACTGGGTGTCGACCGTCTGCTGGGGCCCCGACTTCCGCAAGGGCCGCGTCGTGAACAAGGAGGTGCGCGCGATCGACGTCTGCCCGACGCTCTGCCAGCTCGTCGGCGCGAGCGCGCCCCACGCGAAGGGCCGCGCGCTGCCCGACCTGTACGCCTGACGATGCTCCGCGCCGCCCGACTCGCGCGCGCCGGCGCCGCCGCCGCGGCGAGCGCGTTCTTCGCGGCCGCGCTCGCCGGCGCGGCGCGCCAGGACCCGGCCGCGAGCGGCTCCGGCGGCGGCGCAGGCTCGAACAGCTGCCTCGCTTGCCATGCGGGCATCGAGCCGATGCACCCGGAGGCCGGCCTCTCGTGCGTCGATTGCCACGGCGGCGACGCGAGCACGACGAACGAGCTCCAGGCGCACGTCCAGCGCGTGAGCCGCGAGCCCGACGACGAGCGCGTCGCGCCGCTCGACGACGAGCTCGCGTGGCGCCGCTTCCAGAACCCGATGGACCTGCGCGTCGTCGACCGCACGTGCGGGACGTGCCACGAGCGCGAGGTGAAGAACCTCGCCGCGAGCCTGCACGGCACGACCGCCGGACACCTGTCCGACGGCTACTACGAGATGGGGCTGTCGAAGGAGCGCGGCTCGCGCTACTCGATCTTCCCCGTCCGCGACGCGCCGCGCGCGGGCGGCGCCGTGAGCTCGCTCGTCCAGGTGCCGGCGTACCGCGGCCGCGGCGAGGAGCGCGACCTCGCGACGCACTACGGCGATCTCGCGCGCAAGGAGTGCATGCAGTGCCACCTGTACTCCGAGGGACGCGCGACGCGGGGCCGCGTCGGCTTCGACGGCGACTACCGCGGGGAAGGCTGCGCGGCGTGCCACGTCGAGTACGCGCTCGACGGCCTCTCCGAATCGCGCGATCGCTCGGTCGCGCGCAACGAGCCCGGCCACCCGCGCGTGCACGCGATGACGGCGGCGCCGTCGACGCAGACGTGCACGACGTGCCACTACGGCGACGCGTCGATCGGGCTGCACTTCCGCGGGCTCTCGCAGCTCCCGCCGGGAGCGCCCGGCGGCCCGGACATCCCGGGGACGACCGACGTGCCGCTCAACCGGGTCTTCTACCTCGACGACCCGAGCATGGTGCCGCCCGACGTCCACCACGAGCGCGGCATGCACTGCATCGACTGCCACACCGCGGCGGACGTGATGGGCGACGGCCGGCTGCACGGCCAGATGGAGCACGCTGTCGAGATCTCGTGCGAGATGTGCCACGGGACGTTCGACGCGCTCGCGACGTTGCGCACCGAGAGCGGGACCCCGCTCGAGCACGTGCGGCGCGAAGGCGAGCGGTTCGTGCTGACGAGCAAGGTGACGGGCGCGGAGCACGAGATCCCGCAGGCCGCGCGCGTCGTCGAGCGCGGCCATCGGGAGTTCCAGCCCGGTGCGCTCGAGGCGATGACGCCGCGGCACGCGAAGCTCGAGTGCTACACGTGCCACGCCGGCTGGAACGTGAACTTCCTCGGCTTCCATTTCTCGCGCAACGAGTCGCTGACGCAGATGGACCTGCTCACCGGCCGTCGCACGCCGGGCCAGGTGACGACGCAGGAGAAGGTCTTCGCGACGTGGAAGAGCTTCTACGCGGGCCTCAACGAGAAGGGCCGCGTCGCGCCGTACCTGACCGGCTTCTCGACGATGGGGAGCGTCTGGAACGAGGACGGCGAGCTGATCGTCGACCAGCAGATGCCCGTCACCGCGGCCGGGCTCTCCGGGCTGACGATGGTGCACCACCAGCTCCACTCGACGCGGCCGACGGCGCGCTCCTGCGTCGAGTGCCACCGCTCGTCGAGCACGTGGGGGATGGGCTCGCCGAACTTCCGGCTCGCGCGCCAGCTCGCGTTCGTCGCCGACCGCCGCGGCGTGGAGGTCGTCGCGCTCGAGCGCGCGAACCTCGCCGCGTCCGTCGCGCTCGGCAAGGTCGTGCTGCCCGACGTCGTCGACCTCGAGGTGCGCTCGGATCCGCTGCAGGGCCACGCGCAGCACGTCTTCGCGACCGAGGGCGGCCGCGGGCTGCACGTGCTCGACGTGCGCGACCCGCGCGCGCCGCGGCGCGTCGGGTTCGTCGCGACGATCGAGCCGCGCGGCATGGACCTCGCGGGCGATCACCTGTACCTCGCCGACGGCATCGGCGGCCTGCGCGTCTTCGACGTGTCCGAGCCGAGCGAGCCGCGCCAGGTCGGGCACGTGCCGACGTTCGACGCGCACGAGGTCGCGGTGCAGTGGCCGTGGGCGTACGTCGCCGACGGCGTGGGCGGGCTCGCGATCGTCGACGTGCGCGCGCCGATCGCGCCGAAGCTCGTCGCCGGGCTCGACGTCAACGGCGACTCGGAGCGGCCGAACGACGCGACGCACGTCGCGGCGCTGTTCCAGTACAGCCGGCCGACGGCGGAGGGCGGGCGGCCGAGCGACGAGCGCACGCCCGCGCGCAACCTGTGCGTCGTGCTCGACCAGGAGGAGGGCGCGGTGATCGTCGACGTGACCGAGCCGACGCACCCGCGGATCCTCTACCCGCGCGACGAGCAGGGCGCGCGGACGCGCGGCGGCCGCGACCAGCGCTACCGCGGGCTCGCGCTCCTCTCGCACGTCGACGTCGGCGAGGAGCAGGGCGGCACGCCGACGCGCGAGCGCGACTACGCGTACGTGCTCGCCGAGGTCGGCCAGCAGAACAACGCGACGCTGTTCGTGTTCGACGTGACCGATCCCGAGCGGCCCGTTCCGCGCGGCTCGGTCCGCACGGGCCAGAGCGCCGAGATGCTCGTGCCCGCCGCCGTCTACAACCCCCCCTTCCTGCGCCGCGCGATGCTCGTGCCGACCGAGGACGGGCTCTTCGTGAACGACGCGACGCTGTCGGCCGAGCCGGTGCAGGACGGCGTGCTCGCGTCGGTCCCGAACGCGTACGCGGTCGCGGTGGAGGAGCTCGCGCTCGACGAGATGCTCGACGCCGAGGGGCGTCGGCTCAAGGACACGAGCCACGACTCGCGCTGGCTGTATCGCGCCGAGATCGAGCGCGTGCTCGCCGTGTCGGGCGCGGAGCTCGGGACGATCGCGACGTTCGACCGGCCGCCGCCCATCCCGGGCGCGACGGCGCGGCTGCACCTCGCGCGGCTCGACGCCGACCGCTCGGGGCTCCTCGACGGCGACGAGGTCGCGGCCGCGGGCGGCGCGTCGATCGACGCGAACGGCGACGGCCGGATCACGCTGAACGAGCTCGCGCAGCACACCGCGCTCACCGGCGCCCGCCCCGCGACACCGGGGACGGCGAGCGCCGACGGCGGGCCTGCGATGGACGGCGGCGAGTCGCGCTTCCTCGTGACGCGCGTCGATCCCGACGGCGACCTCGCGCGGCTCTTCGACGGCGTCGACCCGTTCGCGTTCGACCGTGACGGCGACCTGGCGCTCGACAGGGGCGAGATGAGCCGCGCGCTCTTCGCGGCGCTCGACCTCGACGGCGACGAGCGGCTGTCGCCGGCGGAGCTGTCGCGCCACCCGGGCGAGCTGCGCCAGATCCGCTACGGCGATGCGCTCGGACGCGCCCTGTTCGACCAGCTCGACCGCAGCGGCGACGGCTGGATCACGCGGCGCGAGCTGAGCATCGCGGAGCGCGACTTCGCCGCTCTCGACGCGGACGGCGACGGGCGCGTCCAGATCGTCCGCGTGCAGCCGGGCGAGCTGCCCCAGCGCGAGCTCTTCGGCCGCGGGACGCGCGGCGAGTGGCCGACCCGTCGCGTCGCGTTCAGCGCGCTCCCGCCGGGCATCACGACCGACCGCGTCTTCGCGGCGCTCGACCGCGACGGCGACGGCGTGCTCTCGCGAGCCGAGCTCTCCGGCCGCCCCGATCTGCGCGACGAGCTCGCGATCGGCCGCAACGACGCGGGCGCGACCCGCGAGGCGGTCGAAGCGCGCGTGGGCATCGTCGCCCGTCTCGGCGTCGAGGCGACCTACGACGACTTCGCGCGCCGCTGGGACCTCGACGGCGACGGCGAGGTCGAGCCCGACGAGATGCCGCCGGTCTCGACGCTCGCCTTCCGCGGGATCCTGGACGACTGAGATCCCTGCTCTACGGTTCGAGCACGGGGCGGAAGCCGATGAACCCGTAGCCGCGGTCGGGGGCGGCGTCGTTGCGGTTCGAGGTCCGACAACCGCGCTGACCATCCACGAAAGAACCGCCACGCGCCACCCGCATCGCGCCGTGGCGGTGTCGCTCGTCGCGCAGCGGGTCCACCGACCCGTGGCGCACTTCAGCCCAGCTCTGGCTGTAGGCGTTCCGGCACCATTCGGCGACGCTCCCCGCCATGTCGAGCGCGCCGCACCACGACGCGCCGTCGGGGTGAGAACCCACCGGCTCGAGCTGAATCGTTCCGCGCGACGAGCAGCGGGAGGGTTCCCAGACGGAGCCCCATGGATACGGGAGGTCGCGAGGGCCGGACGCGGCGTACTCCCATTGCGCTTCGGTTGGCAACAGCAGATTGTTGTTCCGGCACCAGGCAGTTGCTTGCGTCCACGTCACGTCGACGACCGGGAGCTCTCCGCCACGCCCGACCTCGGGCTCTCCGCCTCCTCGCGCCCAGGCCGAGGCGGTCATCTCGGTCCGGGCGACGTAGAATCCGCTGAGGGCGACTTCCCGCTCCGGTCCTTCGTCGAACCCGCGATCCGGGTCGCGAGAGGGACTGCCGAGGCGGAACGAGCCGCCAGGAACGTAGAGGAGCTCGATCCCGGTCCTCCGGTGTACGAGGCCCGCTGGCATCTCCCTGCCTGCGTCGCTGATCCAGCGCGGCGCGGCGACCGTGAACGCGCCGGCCAACGATTCCGGCGCGTTGCCCCACGCGGATCGGACCGGCCACGTCACGGCGCCCCGCCACGCGGCGCCGTTCTCGTCGGTCGCGCTCCACTCGACGCGACAGTGCTCGGCGGCAGACGCGTGGAGGGAACCCGAGGCCGAGAGGCCGTCCGCCGACAGCGTCAGCTCCTCGTCTGCCAACAGGACGCGGGCGACGGGACGATCGAAGGTGATCACCAGCGCCATCGAGAAGCCCGCGGTGATCGGCTCCTCGGTGCCCGGCTTCGTGGACACGACTCGCAGCGGCGGCTCGTTCACTGACGCCGGAAACACAGGTGACGGAGCCTCGACTTCGGCCACAGGAGACGAACTTGCGCTGCCCGCGTTCCTCGAGGGCTCCAACTGCGCACGAGAGCCTGGCGTGGCCTCGGCCGAAGCGCCATTGTCCGGCTCCGACCCGCCGCGTCGTCCAGCCGCGCCCTCCACGGCGTTCAGATCCTCAGGGCGATTGCGGAGTGCCACCGTCACGGCGACCGCAGCGACCGCCGCTCCGGCGAGGAGGCCGACCCAGAGCTTGCGGGGACTGCGCCCCGCTCGCTCGGATTGCCCGAGCAAGATGGTCGTGGACGAGCCGCGCCCGTCCGCAGTCTCGACCAAGGCTGCGACCGACGGCGGCCGCCGCGTCGGGTCCTTCTGAAGGCCGGCAGCGATTGCGGCATCGAGATCGGCATCGCCCGAAGCGGCAGGCTCCGGCTCTTGACGTCGGATTTGCTGCAGGATGTCGCCGTGCGTGAACGGTGGCTGCCCCGTGACGAGATTGAACAGCGTCGCGGCACAGCTGTAGACGTCTGCAGCGGGCGTCGGCAGTCGTCCGTCGAGGATCTCCGGCGCCATGAACGGCAGAGTGCCGGACGGAGCATAGCCGGTCATTCGGCTCAGCGTCGACGTCGCCACGAAGGCGATGCCGAAATCGGTGAGCTTCAGCGGAACCTCGCAGTCGAGCAGTCGATCGCCGACGGCTTGGGTGAACATGAGGTTGCTGGGCTTGATGTCGAGATGCGTCACGCCCTTGGCGTGCGCGTACTCGAGAGGTGCCGCCATCTGATGCGCGATCCACATCGTCTCGTCCGCATCGAGACCGCGCCGATTGGTTCGCCTGCGCTCGCGCAGAAGTTCGTGCAGCGTCGGCCCTTCGAGGAACTCCATGACGAGGAAGGCCCAGTTGCCCGCACGCTCGATCGTGAACACGCGCACGATTCCCTCGTGCGTCAACGACATCAGGACGCGCGCCTCGTCGCACACGAGGTCGACCGCCTCCTGGCTGCGCGAAAGCGCCTCCGGCAGAAACTTCAGTGCGCGCCTTTGCCCGATCAAGCGGTCGACAGCGCGCCAAACGACACCCATCCCCCCCCGGCCGACCTCCTCGACCAACTCATACCGATTCAGGAGCATCTGACCTCGCGAGAGGCCTCGAGCGGTCGGGTCTGCTTCGGAGCGGAAGGGCGAGCGGGACATGTCTGTCTACAGCGGAGGCTGATCTGGGGTCGTTGCGCGCTTCGCCAGGATAGGCTAGCATCCGGCCCACGGTAGAACTCCCGCGCGCGCCTTCTCGCGTGCACGTGTGTGCACGGCGGTTGCGCGGGGTTCGTCACCGAAGGGAGGAAGAGAATGGGCATGCCGCGACTCGCCAGGGTGCTCCTGGTGGTCTCTCTGTGCGTTTCCTGCCAGCAGTTCCCGACCCGCAAGACCGTAGAGGAGGCGGCGAACGAGTCCGGCAACGTCCGGGTCTCGTTCGACGGCGACCGGCTCCTGCTGCAGTCGGAGAAAGGCGACGAGCTCGACGACGCGCAAGTGCAGTTCGAGGTTGCGTACGGCACTTCCGAGTTCATGATCGAGCCGCGGCGTGTGCGCGCCGAGAACGAGACCGAGGACGGCATCGGGAATCCGCAGCGCTTCACCGCGCTCGAGCGCCACGAGTGGGCGCAGGAGTTCGAGATCTCCCCGTCCGGCAATCAGATTCTGATGAGCATCCTATCGCCGGTCCAGTTGCCGGACGGATCCGTACGCTTCATCAGTCGGCTCTGGACGCAGGATATAGCGAACCGTGGCACCAACCGGAAGTCGATCGTCACGGACGGTGACTACATCGATCGCACTCCCGCATACTCTCATGACGGTCGGTACGCATTCTTCTCGTCCAACAGGAACGGGACGCCAGCGATCTTCCGGGTGTCGCTCGACCGGCGGGGACGATTCGAGCTCGTCGTCGACTCGAGCACGGCCGACTACGAGCCGATGTTGAGCGGAGACGGCGCTCGTCTGGTCTACACGGCGCAGCCGCGAGCCGGCGGCGTGCAGGGGCAGATCTGGATTCGTCCGATCGAGGCGGGGATGCCG
>CAZGTQ010000071.1:0-12453 GCA_964528575.1 uncultured Planctomycetaceae bacterium
GACGGCGCGTGGCTCGTGCTCGCGATCGACAGCGCGGGCCGCATGAGCCTCGAGCGCTGGTGGAGCGAGGACGGCGCGATCGAGGACGACCGCATCGACCGCGTCGTGCTCGACCTGCCGATCGCCGCCGACGAGAACCCGATTTTCCGCGTGCGCGCGTTCCCCGACGGCGCGCTCGACGTGCAGATCGGCGAGCGCGAGCAGGTCGTGCGATTCGAGCTCGACGAGCCGCTCCCCGAGAGCGCCCACGTCGGCGTGTTCGTGAAGCGCGGCACGACGACGCTCGAGAGCCTCGCGGTGGAGATGTTCTGACGCGCTCCACCGAGCGCTACACCGAGCGGGCCTTCCCGCCCTACGCATTCCTGCCGGGGCGCGACCCGCACCCGACGCGCGACCCGCGCGGCCACTCCTTCGGCGCCGGCGCCGAGGAACCGGTCGCGTCGGTCGCGCCGGAGCGCTGGTCGACGTCGCTCGACTACCTCTGGGGCGTCGACCTCTACAACCACGGCTATCTCTGGGAGGCGCACGAGGCCTGGGAGGGCCTCTGGCACGTCTCGAAGCACGACCCGATCCAGGCCGACTTCCTCCAGGGCCTGATCCAGTGCGCCGCCGCGTGCCTCAAGATCGGCATGGAGCAGCCGCGCGGCCTCGAGCGCCTCGCCGCGCTCGGCACGGCCAAGCTCGACTCCGTCGCCCGCCGCGCCGGCGCGCTCTACATGGGCCTCGACATCCCGTCGTTCGCCGCCCGGGTGCGCTCGTTCGCAGGCGCGCAACCGACCGACGTCGACGCGCGCCCGCGGATCGAGCTGGAGTAGCGCGCGCTACCGCGAGCGCGTCAGCCCAGCCGCTCCGGCCACGCGGGGTCGCCCCAGCCGACGAGCCACGTCTTGCCGACGCGGGCCGCCGGCGCGCGCAGGTTGCCGGTCGGCCCGAGCGCGGCGCGCGCGAGCTCGTCGCGGTCGTCCGCGTCGCGCGGGTCGAGCTCCGCGCTCTTCTTCCCCTTCGCGACGATCACCTTCGTCGCTCCCGCGAAGAGCTCATCGAGGTCGGCCGCTCCGTAGCGGGTCTTGCGCGCGTCCACCGTCTCCCGGACGGCGATCCCGCGCTCCGCCAGGAAGGCATCGGCGCGGGCGCAGCCCGTTCAGCCCTTGCGGTGGTAGTACCAGTCGATGCGCTTGCTCATGACGGGGCACGATAACGTCCCGCCGCGTCCGCCGCGAGCCACGCGACGAGGACGCGCACGATCGGAACCTGCCGTTCGACCGCGAGCTCGGCGATTGGCGGCACGTGCAGGAAGAGCGCGCGGCACGAGCGCTCCGCCGCGCGCCCGAGCACGTGCCAGTACGTCCGCTCGCACACGTACTGGCCCGCGTCGTGCGAGACGCGCACCGGATCGGCGCCGGCGGCGCGCAGCACGTCGGCGAGCGCGTGCAGGTCGAGCACGCTCGCGCGCTCGCGGCCGAGCGCGAGCGTGCCGGGCGCGTGCCCGGTCGCATCGGGCCGCGCGCACTCGATCAGCCCGCGCGCGCGTCGCTCGAGCCGGAACCCCGGCCCGCGGTGCACCCCGAGCGCGAGCAGCACGTCGGGCGGCGCCGGCGCGCGCTCGAGCAACGCGTCGAACGCGTCCGAAACGTCGCGAAACGCGACCGGCAGCTCGCCCACGTGCACGCGCACGCCGTCGGGCGGCTCGGCGGCGAGCGCGACCGCGATCTCGCGGCTGGGGTTGCGCTCGACGCCGGGAAAGGCGCCAAAGCCGGTCACGAGCACGAGCGGCGCGTCCATCGGAGCGAAGGAGCGCGTCTCGCCGAGGCGCGTCCTCCGAAGTCTCGCATGCTACTCTCGCTGCCCCATGAACGAGATCATCTTCGTCGTCGAGGAGGCCCCTGAAGGAGGCTTCAACGCACGCGCCCTCGGCGCTTCGATCTTCACCGAGGCGGACACGGTGAACGACCTCCACGAGAGCGTCCGTGACGCGGTGCGTTGCCACTTCGACGAGTCGCAGGCGCCGAAGCTCATCCGCCTTCACTTCGTCCGGGACGAGCTGATCTCCGCGTAAGGCTCCCCCGCGACGTCTCGGCGCGTCCATCGGAGCGCGCCAGCGTACAGGGCGGCTGCGTGAAAGGTCGCGGCCCGTTCTCCCAAGACGGGGGCATGGTGCGCGTCCTCGTCAGCTACCTCGTCTGGCTCCTGGTCGTGATCTTCACGGGGCTCCTGGCGCTCTGAGCCGCGTCAGCGGGCCTCGAACGGCAGGCAGGCACCGAGCGGGGGGAACGGCGCCGCGGGGGGAGCGGCGGGGTCGTGCTCGAACGCTCCGCTGACACGGATCTTCGTCCCCGCGACGGTGCTGCCGCGCAGCTCGAGCGTCCCGCGGATCGTCTCGTCCGGCGCGCTCCAGCTCGAGTCGAGACGCACCGTGCCCGCCAG
This sequence comes from uncultured Planctomycetaceae bacterium, assembly GCA_964528575.1. Lineage (GTDB taxonomy): Bacteria > Planctomycetota > UBA1135 > UBA1135 > CAZGTQ01. The sequence continues at coordinate 2,425 of CAZGTQ010000071.1, forward strand.
CTCCTGCGCCCATCCGCCGAGCATCATGTCGTGGACGAGCGAGACCGCGACGCTCTCGAGCCGCCAGCCGCTCGCTCCGGGTGCCAGGTGCAGATAGACGATCGGACGCTCGAACCACGGCTCGCGCGGGTCGATCCGAACGAGCATGCGACGGTCGCGCAGGACTTTCGACGCGACCGCCCCGTCGGCGAGGTAGTCGCCGTTCAGGTGATTGCCCGACTGCTCGATCGCCGCGTGCTCGAACGCGACCGCGTCCGCGTCGAAGGCGCGCGGCTCGCCGAGAAGGCCGCTCAGGTCCAACGGCTCCCATGGCTTCGCCTCCCGGATCGGCAACGCCCACGCCGCGACCTCCGCCGGCAGCGCGTCCTTCGGCGGGCCGTCGAGCGCGACGCGCGCTTGCGCGAGCACCCGCTCACGCCCGACGAGCCCGACCACGTTCAGCTCGATCGCCGCGGGGAAGCCGCTCGCGTCGCGCTCGACGCGCACCTCCCCCGCCGCCTCGCGCGCCCATCGAGCGGCACTGCGCACGCCGAGCCGCGTCAGGCGCCACCCGCCGTCGATCGGAGCGAATCGCAACACGACGCGCACGCCGGCGCCGAGGGGCTCGGGGCCCACGATCGCGACGACGACGTCCTCGCCCTCGGCCACGCGTCCGGCGACCACACGCGGCGCGTCGAGCGGAGCGAACGGCCGCCACGACGTCCACTCCTCGCCGCGGTGGACGCCGCACGGGCCCCGCGGACACTCGTGGCCGCACCAGAGGAAAGCCGCTTCGCGCTCGGCCTCGCCCGACACGACGCGGATCGCGCCTCCCGCCGGCTCGATCCACGGTCGATCCGCCCACGCGCGCCAGTCGCGGTCGACGTCCGCGGCCGGCGCTCCGACGGACGCAACCGCCGCCGCCGAGGGCTCCGCCTCCTCCGCCTCGCCGCCGCACGCGGCGACGACGACGGCCGCGAGAGCGAGAGCGCGCATCGCGCGAGCCCCGCACGCCGCCCGCGGCGCGGCAACCGTTGCCCCGCGCCCCCCGCCCCGTAGACTGGCTCGCCGCATGGCCGACCGCATCGTACGCGTCGCGAACGGGCAGGGGTTCTGGGGCGATTCGATCCTCGGGCCCGTCCGGCTCGTGAACGAGGGGCCGCTCGACTACCTGACGCTCGACTACCTCGCCGAGGTCACGCTGAGCATCATGCAGAAGCTGCGCTCGCGCGACCCGTCGAAGGGCTACGCGACCGACTTCGTGCAGCTCGTCGACCGGATCCTGCCGCAGCTCGTCGAGCGCGACGTGCGCGTCATCGCGAACGCGGGCGGCGTGAACCCCATCGCGGCGAAGGACGCGCTGCTCGCGGTCGTGCAGGAGCACGGGCTCGAGAGCGAGACGAAGATCGCCGTCGTCGAGGGCGACGACGTCCTCGAGCGGCTCGACGAGCTCTGCGCCGCCGGCGAGGCGTTCGTCAACATGGACACGGGCGAGCCGCTCGCGACGATCCGCGACCGCGTGACGAGCGCGAACGTCTACCTCGGCGCGTTCCCGATCGCCGAGGCGCTCGCGCAGGGCGCGCGCATCGTGCTCACCGGCCGCGGCACCGACCCGGGGCTCGTGCTCGGGCCGCTGATCCACGAGTTCGGCTGGACGGCCCAGGACGTCGATCGGCTCGCCGCCGGCACGGTCGCGGGGCACATCGTCGAGTGCGGCGCGCAGTGCACCGGCGGCAACTACACCGACTGGCGCGCCGTCCCCGACCTCGCGCGCATCGGCTATCCCATCGTCGAGGCGTCGGCCGACGGCTCGTTCGTCGTCACCAAACACGAGGGCACCGGCGGGCTCGTCAACGAGAGCACCGTGGCGCACCAGCTCGCGTACGAGATGGGCGACCCGCGCGCGTACGTCACGCCCGACTGCGTCGCCGACTTCACGAGCTTCGCGCTCACCGACCTCGGCAACGACCGCGTGCGGGTGAGCGGCGTGCGCGGCGCGGCGGCGACCGACACGTACAAGGTGTCGATCAGCTACCACGACGGCTGGAAGGCGACCGGGCAGCTCACGATCTCGGGACCCGACGCGCTCGCGAAGGCGCAGCTGTGCGCCGACGTCGTGTGGGAGCGGCTCGCGTTCGACGGCTACCGCTACGCGCCCGAGGAGCGCCTGGTCGAGTACCTCGGCGCGAACGTGTGCCACGACGGCATTCCGATCCCGGGCGCCACAGAGCCGACCGAGGTCGTCCTGCGGATGGGCGTCAAGGGCACCGACCGCGCGAAGGTCGACCGCTTCGGCTCCGAGCTCGTCCCGCTCGTCACGAGCGGCCCGCCCGGCGTGACCGGCTTCGCGGGCGGCCGGCCGAAGGCGACCGAGATCATCGGCTTCTGGCCCGCGCTCGTGCGCAAGGACCGCATCCGAACGCGCGTGCGCGTGTACCCGTCATGACCAAGGTGCTCCTCCACCGCATCGCGTCCGCGCGCTCGGGCGACAAGGGCGACGGCTCGAACGTCGGCGTGCTCGCGCGCTCGAGCGCCGCGTACGCGTTCTTGAAGGAGCACCTCGACGCCGAGCGCGTCCGCACCCACATGGGCGCGCTCTGCGCCGGCGAGGTCGAGCGCTTCGAGGCCGACAACCTGCGGCTCTTGAACTTCCTCCTGCACGACAGCCTCGGCGGCGGCGGCTCCGCGTCGCTGCGCACCGACGCGCAGGGCAAGACGCACGGGCTCGCAGTGCTGCGCATGGAGCTCGACGTGCCCGACGAAGTGCTCGCGGCGACGCCGGAGCCGTCCGCCTGAACGGCGCAGCGATGGACGTCCAGCTCGAGCTGCGCGAGAAGGCGCGCCGTCTCGCGAGACGCATCGTCCTGCCGGAGAGCTCCGACCCGCGCGTCGTGCAGGCGGCGGGCGAGCTCGCGTCGGAGGGACTGTGCAAGCCCGTGCTCGTGCACGCGCGCGGCCTCGGCTCGCCGCCGCCGGGCGTCGAGGTCGTTTCGCCCGAGCGCGACCCGCGCACGCAGCGTTTCGCCGAGGAGCTCTACGAGCTGCGCAAGCACAAGGGCATGAGCGCCGAGGAGGCGCGCGCGCGCGTGCGCGACCCGCTCCTGTTCGGCGCGCTCCTCGTTCGCTCGGGCGACTGCGCCGGCGGCGTCGCGGGCAGCCTCTCCGCGACCGCCGACGTCCTGCGCGCGGGCCTGTGGGTCGTCGGGCTCGCGCGCGGCAACCGCACGCTGAGCTCGTCCTTCCTGATGCTGCTCGAGGGGCGCGCATTGACGTTCGCCGACTGCGGCGTCGTCCCCGACCCGACCGCGGAGCAGCTCGTCGACATCGCCCTCGCTTCCGCCGAGAGCCATCGCCGCCTCGTCGGCGAGGCGCCGCGCGTCGCGCTGCTCTCGTTCTCGACGAAGGGCTCGGCGGAGCACCCGCGCGTCGACAAGATGCGCCGGGCGGCCGAGCTCTTGCGCGAGCGCGCGCCGGGCCTGACGTGCGACGGCGAGCTCCAGGTCGACGCCGCGATCGTGCCCGCGGTCGCCGCGTCGAAGGCGCCGCGCTCGCCGCTCGCCGGCCGCGCGAACGTGCTGGTCTTCCCCGACCTCGACGCGGGGAACATCGGCTACAAGCTCGTGCAGCGACTCGCGGGCGCGACGGCGCTCGGCCCGCTCGTCCAGGGCCTCGCGCGCCCGTTCATGGACCTCTCGCGCGGCTGCAGCGCCCAGGACATCGTCAACGTCGCCTGCATCGCGGCGGTGCTCGCCGACGCGTAGCCGCGCCGCGTCGCGGGCGGGACACGCTCACTCGCCGTCGACGTAGCCGAGCGCCTTCAGCTCCGCTGCGGCCGCCGGATCGAGCTCGGCGCGCGCCGTGGGCAGCCGCGAGGAGCGCAGCTCCGCGAGCCGCGTCGCGTGACGTTGCGCGAGCTCCGCAGCCCAGCGCTCCTCCGCGCGGTCGCGCTGCTCGCCGGGATCGGCCGCGAGGTCGTACGCGAACAGCAGATCCTCGGCGCCGGGCGGCCCGTCCTCGTCGGGGAACATCAACTTGCGGTCGCCCTCGACGACACCGCGCGCGCTCGTCGCGCCTTCCTCGATCGAGCACTGGAACAGGTACGCGGGCCGGTCGGCGTCGAGCGTCAGCAGCGAGCGCCCGCCCCAGCCCGGCGCCGGCGGCGCGTCCGCGAGCGCGGCGAGCGTGTGCGGCACGTCGTTGAGGAGCGCGGCGAACGGCACGCGCCGCGCAGCGAGGTCCGGGCCGTGCACGAGGAGCGGGACCCGCACTTGCTCCTCCCACAGACCGGTGCCGTGCCGGATCGCGTCGTGCTCGCCGAAGCCCTCCCCGTGGTCGCTGGTGACGACGAGGTAGCCGTGCTCGAGGATCCCCGCGTCGCCGAGAGCGCGCAGGAGCTCGCCGAAGCCGCGGTCGAGGTCGACGACGCCGCCGGAGTAGAGCGCGCGCTGCTGATCGAGGAGCGCGCGCATCTCGGCGGGGATCGGCCGGCCCGTCTTCCAGTCCCACGGGTTCGCCTCGAGGCGCGTCTGGAGCGGCAAGAAGCTCGCGCCGAACGAGACGCGCTCGGCGAGCGCGGCGCGCGCTTGGGCGCTCGCGATGTACGGCTCGTGCGCGCGGTACGTCTGCACGAACAGGAACGTCGGGCGCCCGTCGCCCGCCGCGAGGAAGCGCCGCACCGCGTCGACGGTCTCCTCCATCTCGCGCTTGCCCTCGTCGAACCACGCGAAGCCCTGGTCGAGGCCGAAGCGGCGCGACACGTATCCGCCGTCGGTGATCGCGCCCGTGCGATAGCCCGCGCGCGCGAGCACCTCGGCGATCGTCGTCGCGTCGTCGGGCAGCGCGCTCGCGCTGCCCGACACCGTGTGCTCGTGCGGGTAGAGCGCGGTGAAGAGCGACGCGTGCGCCGGCAGCGTCCACGTCGCCGGCGACCAGGCGCGCTCGAACACCACGCTCTCGTCCGCGAGCGCGTCGAGGTTCGGCGTGAGCGCGAGCGCGCCGCCGTAGGTCGTCATGTTGTCGGCGCGGAACGTGTCGGCCACGAAGAGCACGAGATCGGGCCGCGGATCCGCGTCGCGCGACGCGGGCGGCACGACGGTCGGGCACGCGAAGGCGGTGATCGCGGGCGGGCCCTCGACCTCGAACGCGAGCCGCGCGTCCGCCCGTCCGTCCGCCGGCAGATCGACCGTGTGGAAGCGCGCGTTCGCGCGCGTCCCCGGCTCGCTGCGCCGCTCCTCGAACAAGGTCTCGCCGTCGAGGCGCACGCGGAACGTCACCTCGCCGAGCTCCTCCGCCGTCGCGATCGGCCACAGCAGCGTCGCAAAGGTCAGCCGGCTCCCCGGCGGCAGGCTGACGACCAGCTCCTCGCGCTGGCCGGGCCAGACCGAGAGGCCGTCGGCGCCGAACCGGTCGAGCTCCACGCGCCAGCGCCCGTCGCGGGACTCGCCGCGCACGATCGGCACGACGAGCGTCGCGGGCGCAGTCGGACGATCGCCGGGCGCGAGCCGCACGAACACGTTGCCGCGGATCGGCAGGAAGCAGCCGGGCGGCACGCGCTCCATCGCCGCGGGATCGAGCTCGCGCAGGTACACCCGCTCGAGCTCCGTTGCGCCCAGGCGCAGGCGTGCCGGCACGCCCTCGAACCCCGCGAGCGGGCGCACGACCTGCCACACGCCCGGCCAGATCGTCGCGAGCCACTCGTGGGGCTCGATGCGCGTCTCGACGAGGACGAAGGGGCCGCTCGGATCCGCGCGCACGCCAAAACCCGCGCCCCAGCCCAGGGCGTCGCCGAGCGGGGCGCCCGGCTCGAAGCCCGCCGCGAGGTCGATCGGGCCCGGCGCCTCGGAGCCCCCGCCGCACGCGCTCGCCAGCGCGGCGACGAGCGGGACGAGCGCGGCGGGCGCGCGGAGCGGAGCGGCCTTCGGGCGCATGGCGCGCCACGATAGCGAACCCGGCGGCCGCCGCGGGCGCAGCGTGTAGACTGCCGCGCTCCGATGGGAACGGCGAGCGGGAGCGAAGCGGGCGCGGCGCTCGAGATCGAGGGTCTGCGCAAGGGTTGGACGACACCGGACGGCGGCCGCGAGGAGGTCGTCGACGTCGAGCGCTTCGCGCTCGGCGCCGGCGAGCAGGTCGCGCTGCGCGGCGAGAGCGGGAGCGGCAAGACGACGCTGCTGCACATGATCGCGGGCATCCTGCGGCCGGACGCGGGGCGGGTGCGGATCGGGGGCGTCGAGATGACGGCGCTCGACGAGGCGGGACGCGACCGACTGCGCGCGGAGACGATCGGATACGTCTTCCAGACCTTCCAGCTCCTGGGGGGCTACACCGCGCTCGAGAACGTGGAGCTCGGCATGCTGTTCGGCGCCGGCGTCGACCCCGGCCGCGCGCGCGAGCTCTTGCGGCGCGTCGGGCTCGCCGAGCGCCTGCACCACCGCCCCGGCGCGCTGTCGGTCGGCCAGCAGCAGCGGGTCGCGCTCGCGCGCGCGCTCGCCAACCGCCCGCGCCTCGTGCTCGCCGACGAGCCGACCGGCAACCTCGACCGCAGCCGCGCGCAGTCGGCGCTCGAGCTGGTCCGCGAGATCTGCCGCGAGCACGGCGCCGCGCTGCTGCTCGTCAGCCACGATCCGCTCGTGCTCGGCTCGTTCGAGCGCGTCGTCGAGCTCGCGTCGATCAACCGCGCGGCCGCGGCGCACGCGCACGCTCCGGAGGCGACAGCGTGAGGGTGGTCCAGTGAGCGGGCTCGCCGCGGGACGCGTGCGCGGGCTGTTCGGCATCGTGCGGCGCAGTCTGCGCCAGCACCTGCTGTCGACCGTCGTGACGATGGTCTCGCTCGCGCTCGGCGTCGGGCTCGTCATGGCGGTGTTCACGATCGAGCGCCAGGCGCGCGACGCGTTCACCGGCGGCCAGAGCGGCTTCGACGCGGTGCTCGGCGCGCGCGGCAGCCCGCTGCAGCTCGTGCTCAACACGATCTTCCACCTCGAGACGTCGCCGGGGAACATCCCGTGGTCGCTGTACGAACAGGTGCACGACGACCCGCGCGTCGCGCTCGCGGTCCCGTACGCGGTCGGCGACCAGTACGAGGGCTTTCGCGTCGTCGGCACGACGCCGGAGCTGTTCGAGCGCGCGGAAGTGACGCGCGGCGAGCCGTTCCGCATCCGCGCGCCGGGCCGCGTGTTCGAGCCCGAGCGGCGCGAGGCGCTCGTCGGCAGCTTCGCGGCGGCGCGCACGGGATTGCGCTATGGCGCGACGTTCCAGCCGTCGCACGGCGTGTACGAGGGCGTCGCGGACGACGTGCACGAGGAGGAGTACGTCGTCGTCGGCGTGCTCGAGCCGACGAACACGCCCAACGACCGCGTGATCTGGATCCCGATCGACGGCGTGCTCCACATGGAAGGGCACGTCATGCGCGGCGCGGGCGAGGAGTACCATCCGGAGCCGGGCGAGGAGGTGCCCGACGAGCACAAGGAGGTGAGCGCGGTGCTGCTCGACCTGAAGGGCGGCTTCGCGCTCGCGAGCCAGATGGCGAGCTCGTTCAACCGCGAGGGGACCGAGGCGACGATGGCGTATCCGATCGCCGCGTCGGTCGCGCAGCTCTTCGACCGCCTCGGCTGGATCCAGAAGGTCCTGACGTTCGTCGCCTGGCTCGTCGTCGCCGTCGCCGCGGGCTCGGTCCTCGCGAGCATCTACAACACGATGAACGAGCGGCGGCGCGAGTTCGCGATCCTGCGCGCGCTGGGCGCGCGGCGCGGCACGGTGTTCCGCGTCATCGTCGCCGAGTCCGCGACGATCGCGGCGGGCGGCGCGCTGCTCGGCTTCGCGGTCCACTTCGCGGTGCTCTCGGTCGCGGCGGGGATCCTGCGCGCGCAGACCGGCGTGGTGATCGACGTGCTCGCGTTCGATGCCGCGCTGGTCGTGACGCCGCTCGCGGTCGTCGCCCTGGGCGCGCTCACGGGCGTCGTCCCCGCGCTCAAGGCCTACCGGACCGACGTCGCGACGAACCTGCTCCCGGGGGCGTGACGGCCGGCGTGAGAGTCACCGAAGTCGAACGAGCAACGGCGCCGAGCGTGGGCTACGCTCGAACCATGCTCGTCCGTTCCCGTTCCCGTTCCCGGACCCTCGCGCTGGCGCTCCTGGCGTCCCTCGGCGCCGGCTGCGGCTCCGAGGACGAGGCGCCGCTGCTGCCGATCGGCGAGGTCCGCGGGGCGCCGATCGTGTCGAAGGCGCAGCCCGCGGAGGAGCCGGTGAAGCCGGCGCCGCTGGCCGAGCCGGCGGTCGCGGGTGTGGCGGAGCCGGAGCGCGCGGAGCCCGAGTCCGCGAAGCCGAAGCCGGCGAAGCCCGAGCCCAAGCCGGAGCGCTCCGCCGCGGACGACGACGAGTACCGCGTGACCGACTGGGAGCAGCTCTCCGGCTTCGACTACGCGATGCTCGAGCCGACGACGCTGTTGGCGGTCGACGACGGCAAGCCGCTCCCCGACCTCGAGGACCGTTTCCCGACGGAGGTGGTCGAGCTCGCCGGCCGGCGCGTGCTGATCGAGGGCTACATGATCCCGTACGAGTACGACGACCGCGGGATCTACAGCTTCACGCTCGTGCGCGACCAGGCGCAGTGCTGCTTCGGCGCGTCGCCGCAGATGAACCACTGGATCTCGGTCGAGATGGCGGACGACGGCCGCGCCGAGCCGGCCGATCTCGACCCGATCTACGTCAAGGGCCGCTTCGAGGTCGGCGAGCAGGTCGAGGACGGCTACGTCACGAGCGTCTACCGCATCGTCGCCGACGAGGTCGACTTCGGCTTCTAGGTTCTAGGGCCAACGAGCGCGGGCTCCGGCCGAGGGCCGCGGAGTCCGGCCCGTTCAGTTGCTGCCGCCGGCGAGCAGGGCGTTGGTGGCGCTCAGGAGGAACGGAGCGCCGGGGTCGAGCTGCCAGAGCTGGAACCAGATGTCGACGGCGCTGTTGTTGGGCCAGGCGAACGTGAAGTCGAGCGCGCCGGCTGGATCCAAGGTCACCGGCGCGATCACGTCGGCCGAGGGGTGCAGCACGCCGCCGAAGAACGGGAGCTGGACCTCGGCGAGGCCCGCGACGAACCACGCCGCGCCGCTGGGCATCCCGCCGCGGACCGACAGTCGCGTCGTCGAGCCCGGCGCCAGCGGGCCGGCGCCGGCGAGGTTCGGGGCCTTCGAGCCGTGCAACCCGTTGCCCAACGTGCGCCAGCGCAAGAGAGGAACATCGAACGCCGCGAGGATGAAGTCGCCGCCGCCGCCGTAGGTCGTCTGGGCGGCGCCGGGGGTCACGGGCGCGGAGCTCGAGCTGGTGTAGCCCGCGATGTGGGGATTGCCGGCGCCGTCGAGCTCGATCTGTCCCTGGTAGTCGGTGCTGTTGCCGCCGAACATCGTCGAGTAGACGAGCTTCTCGCCGAACGTATCGAACTTGGTCAGGAACATGTCCGAGCTCGGGCCGCCGCCGAAGGACTGGAACGCGTCCGGCGTCGTCGGCCAGCCGGGCTCGTTCGTCGAGCCGGTCGTGTGGAGGTTGCCTGCCGTATCGACGGCGACGTCACCGATGAAGCCTCCGCCCCCGCAGCAGCCGCCGATGAACGTCGACCAGACGAGCCCGCTCCCGTCGGAAAGCAGCTTCGCCGCGAAACCGGCTCCTCCGTCTCCAGTGATGACGGGATCCGTCACGAAGGCGCCGGGCGTCACGGGGAAATCGTCGGAATCGACCGATCCGCCGACATAGACCGCCGATGCTGCATCCACCGCGATCCCCCACACGGTGTCGAAGCCCGCGCTTCCGCCCAGATAGGTGCACCAGATCACCTGGGCGCCCAGCCGGTCGAGCTTCGCCAAGAAGCCGCTCTTGGAGTCCCCTGGGTCCTTGGATTCCTGGAAGGCTCCTGGAGTCGTCGGCAGCGGGCCGGTCGACGAGTTCGTGTCACCGCCGAGGTAGACGTTGGAAGTCGCGTCGATCGCCATGTCGAGGATCCGACCCGTGTGGAAGAACGTGGCGAACACGAGCTGGCTCCCATCGGCCGAGATCCGCAGCACCATCTTGTCG
>CAZGTQ010000072.1:0-16036 GCA_964528575.1 uncultured Planctomycetaceae bacterium
GACTGCGCGCGCTGCCACGACACGGCCGGCGGCCTCGCGTTCGACCACGGCCGCGACACGCGCTTCCCGCTCGATGCGCGCCACGCGGCGCTCGACTGCGGCGCTTGCCACCGGCCGTCGGCGACCGCGGACGGGCGCGTGATCGTGCGCTACGAGGGGCTCGGGACGACGTGCGGGGACTGCCACGGCGTCGGGGCGGGGTCCGGGCGATGAAGCGCGCGCTGTTGCGCGCCCTGCTGCTCGGGCTGCTCGCGGGCGGCGTGCACGCAGCTCCGCAGTGGTCCGACGCCGGCGCGCAGAGCCAAGACGCCGAATTCGACTCCCTCGAGGTCGAGGTCACGCGCGTCGACGGCGCTAGCGCGTGGCTCGACGTCGGCTACGACCAGGGCGTGCGCATGGGCGACACGGCGTGGCTCTTCCCGCTCGGCGGGCTCGCGGTCGAGGCACGCATCAGCGCGGTCGACAGCCGCGAAGCGCGCGTCGAGCTGGACGGCGTGAGCGGCGAGGCGGGGACGGTGATGATCGGGACGCGCGGCGTGATCCGGGTGCCGGCCGACCGCGGTCCGCAGAAGCCAGCGTGGACGCATGGGCCGGTCGAGTGGGACGAGAGCGAGCCGCTGCTGGCGCCGCCGCGCGCGCTGCGGCCGTCCGAGCGCGAGCCGCGGCTCTTCGGCCGCCTGTACACGCGCCTGGACGTGACGCGCGACGACGGCTCGGGCGAGCGGCGCTACACGACGTCCCGCACCGGGTTCGATCTCGAGTGGACCAACCCGTTCGGCCGCGGGGGCGCGCTCGTGCTCGACGGAGACGTCGACTACCGCAGCGTCGAGACGGACGACGGGACCGACGAGGACGACGGCTACTTCCGCGCGAACCGGCTCTCGTACCGCCAAGGCGGCGCGCGCGGCGAGCCGCTGCGCTTCGAGATCGGTCGTTTCCTGCACAGCGAGTTCCCCGAGCTCGGCGCGATCGACGGCGCGGAGGTCGTGCACCGCGTGGGCGCGGGCGGCCGCGTCGGCGCGAGCGTCGGGCTGTTGCTCGAGCCCCAGGACGACCTCGAGATCAGCGACGACCCGGCCGTGTCGCTGTTCTACCGCCACGCGTTCGGCGAGCGCGAGGACCTGCGCCTCGGCGTGGCGGCGCAGAAGACGTGGCACGAGGGCGACGCGGACCGCGATCTGTTCATCGGTACGCTCGACTGGCGCGCGAGCGAGGATCTGGCGCTCTACGCGTCCGCGCAGGTCGACATGTACGGCTCGGAGGACGCGATCAAGGGCTCCGGCTTCGAGCTGACGCGGCTCGTCGTCAACGGCAGCTACCGGTTGAGCGAGCGCAGCGGCGTCGGCGTGTTCGGGTCGCACTTCGCGCTGCCGGAGCTCTTGCGCGACGAGTTTCCCGAAGTCGCCGCCGACCGCATCGCCGAGAGCCGCACGACCCGCGCCGGCGTCAGCGGATGGCGCAACCTGAGCGAGGACTGGCGTCTGTCGGGCCGCGTCGCCGGCTGGAACGACGAGGACGACTCGGGGGGCGACGCGAGCGCGCGGATCGTGACGCGCGCGGTCCCGTGGGACCAGGGCGATGCGTTCCTGAGCCTGTTCGCGGCCGAAGGCAAGTTCACGTCGACGCTCGGCGCGCGGACGGGGGCGTCGTGGGGGATCGGGTCGACGCTCCTGCGGCTCGACTACGATGCGGCGCTGTACGAGAGCGACGGCACGGTCGGCGACGACGACAGCCTGCTGCACCACGCCGTACGGGGGGCGCTCGATCTCGACTTCGGCGCGGACTGGGACCTCTCGCTCTACCTCGAGCAGCGCTTCGGCGACGAGCAGGACGCATTCTCCGTCGGTTTCTTCCTCCAGAGGAGGCTGTGACATGGACCGCTACGAACGAGCCTCCGAGCGAGCCTCCGAGCGAGCACCGCTGCGCGGCCGCTGGCCGCTGCTGTGCGCCGTCGTCTGCGGCGTCCTCGCTTGCGCGACCGCGATCCACGACGAGGGCCTGCGGGGCGTGGCGCCGCAGGACTGGTGGGACGGCCGCGGGCCGGTCGTCCCGCACGACACGTTCCCCGCCGACTGCAGCCTGTGTCACACGAGCGAGAGCTGGGCCGTGCTGCGCGAGGACTTCACGTTCGACCACGCTGCCGAGACCGGCGTGCCGCTGAGCGAGCCGCACCGCGCGGCCGAATGCCTGCGTTGCCACAACGACCGCGGCCCGGTCGAGGTGTTCGCGAGCCGCGGCTGCGCCGGCTGCCACGAGGACGTGCACATGGGCGACTTCGGCACGGACTGCGTCGCCTGCCACGCCGAGGAGACGTGGCGCGTGCCGGACATGGTCGCCGAGCACCGCGGCACGCGCTTCCCGCTCATCGGCGCGCACGCGGCGGTCGCGTGCTGGCGCTGCCACGAGGGCGCGGAGGTCGGCAACTTCGTGCCGGTCGACGTCGAGTGCATCAGTTGCCACCTGGACGACCTCGAGCGCGCCGACGATCCCGACCACCTCGCGCTCGGCTTCCCGCTGTCGTGCGACGAGTGCCACGCTCCGACGAGCTGGGACCGCGCCGGCTTCGCGCACCCGTTCTTCCGCCTCGACGGCGCACACGCCGCGATCGACTGCGCCGCCTGCCACGCCGACGGCTTCGGCGGCACGCCGACGGCCTGCTTCGACTGCCACATGGACGACTGGTTCGGCGCCGAGCCCGACCACGCGGCCGCGGGCTTCCCCATGACCTGCCAGCAGTGCCACAACGCGAGCGACTGGGACGACGTCGACTTCGACCACGCGTTCTTCCCGATCCAGGGCGGCGACCACGGCCGGCTCGACTGCGCCGACTGCCATCCGACCGGAGCGAGCACCTTCACGTGCACGTCTTGCCACGAGCACAGCAAGAGCGAGATGGACGACGAGCACGACGACGTCGGCGACTATCTCTACCAGAGCCCGGCGTGCCTCGCGTGCCACCCCAACGGGAAGGAGTGAGAGCGCGGCGCAGAGGAGCGGCCGCGGGGGCTCGAAAGGACGGCGGCGCGGGGCTACCCTCGGGGGAGGAGCCCTCCCGCCATGCGCCCGCCTCTCGTCGGCAGCTCAGCGTTCACATCGGCGCGCCCCGGATCGGCGCGCCCCGGATCGGCGCGACGTCCGACTCGCCGCGAGCTCTTGCAGGCAAGCGCGGCGGCCGCGCTCGGCATCCCCGCGCTGGGCGTGCCTGGGCTGGGATTGGCGCCTCGCGCGCGCCGGCAGGACGGCGCGCAGGACGACGGGAGCGAGCAAGAGGACTACCGCGCGCTCGTCTGCGTGCACCTCAACGGCGGCGTCGACGGCTTCGGCTACGCGCTGCCGCTCGAGGCGGATCTGCACGCGCCGTACGCCGCGGCGCGGCAGGACCTGACGGTCGCGCGCGACACGCTCGTGCCGCTGCGGCCGCGCGGCGACTACCGCGGGCCCGCGATCGGGATGATGCCCGAGCTCGCGCCGCTCGCGGAGCGGTTCCACCGCGGCGACATGGCGCTCGTCGCGAACGTCGGGCCGCTCGTCGCGCCGCTCTCGAAGAGCGAGTACCTCGCCGGCAGCGTGCCCGTGCCGGGCTTCCTGTTCTCGCACAGCGACCAGACCGAGCAGTGGCTCGTCGCCTGCGCCGACCGGCTCGGCGCGTTCGGCTGGTGCGGCCAGATCGCGGACCGGCTCGCGGGCGCGAACGGCACATCGGCGCTGCCGATGTGCCTGTCGACGGCGGGAGCGACGAAGATGCTCGTCGGCCGCGAGACGGCGCCGTACTTCCTTTCGACGAAGGGCAGCGAGCCGATCGAAGCGCTCTCGCAGCCGCGGCTGCGCGCGGCGTTCGAGCGGCTCTTGCGCTCGCACGACGAGCACCCGATGGAGCGGCGCTACGGGCGCGTGGCGCGCGAGGCGATCGAGATCGACGCGCTGCTCGCCGATGCGTACGAGCACGCGCCGGACTTCGAGGGGCTGTTCGCGCCCGACAACCCGCTCGCGTGGCAGCTCCGGACCGTCGCTCGGGTGGTTTCGGTGCGCGCGCGCCTCGGGATGCGCCGACAGGTCTTCTTCGTCGAGCACGAGGGCTACGACACGCACGCGGGGCAAGACGTGTACCTGGGGCCGCTGCTCACCGAGCTCGCGCACGCGCTCGATGCGTTCCAGACCGCGCTCGAGCGGATCGGGGCGACCGAGGTCGTCACGACGTTCACCACGTCCGAGTTCGGGCGCACGCTCTCTTCGAACGGCAAGGGCACCGACCACGGCTGGGGCAACAACCACCTCGTGCTCGGCGGAGCGGTGCACGGCCGCCGCGTGCACGGCGCGCTGCCGGAGCTCGTGCTCGGCGGGCCCGACGACATCGACGAGGGCCGGATCCTGCCGACCGCGTCCGTCGACCAGTACGCGGCGACGCTGGCGCGCTGGTTCGGCGTGCCCGCCGACGATCTGCCGAAGGTGTTCCCGAACCTCGGGCGTTTCCCTGGCGCGGACCTCGGGTTCCTGCGCGGTCCGGCGTGAGTGCCGGGCCCGAGAGGCCTTATAGTTCCCGCATGAGCCTCATCGAAGCCGGGGCGAAGGCCCCCTCGTTCCGCCTGGACAGCCACCTCGACACGAAGGTGGACTCGAAGGATCTCGCCGGGCAGAAGCACATCCTCCTCGTCTTCTACCCGCTCGATTTCACGCCTACCTGAAGCGTCGAGATCCCGGGCCTCAACGCGCTCCGCAAGGAGTTCGAGGCCCTCGACACCCAGGTTCTGGGTGTCTCCGTGGACTCGAAGTTCTGCCACAAGGCTTGGTCCGAGAGCTTTGGCGGCATCCAGTTCCCGCTCCTGGCGGATTTCCATCCCAAGGGCGAGGTCGCGCGCGGCTTCGGCGCGTGGCTCGGCGACGCCGGCATCACCGACCGCGCGACCGTGCTCGTGGGCAAGGACGGCAAGGTGCTGTGGTCGGAGTCGGTGACGCCGAGCGGCGCGCGCGTGCCGGGCGCGCTCCTCGCGAAAGTGCGCGAGCTCGTGACGTGAGCGTCACAAGGACAGCGAGAGGGTGAGCGTGCCGAACTCGCTCTCCGACGGCTGATCCTCGAAGCCGTCGGTCAGCGTGGTGAAGAGCAGGCTCAACGCGAGCCGGCCGCTGCGCAACGCCGCTCCGACGGACGCGAACCCGACGAACGGCTCGGACTCGACCGACCGGCTGTCGCGGAAGACCGTTCCGTCGAGCGGCAGGTAGTGGCCGACGGCGAACCCGCCGATGCCGGCGAACGCGCTGAACGAGTAGTCGCCCCGGTACCCGTGGCCGACGGCCGTGAACGGCCGCAGGCCGCGGCGCACCGAGACGAGGCCGCCCGCGTCGGGCAGGTCCCACCCGACTTCGCCGTACAGCGCGCCGCCGGCGCCGGTGAAGTACGTGCCGGCGCCGAGCGTGCCGACCGGCACGAGGCGCCACCGCGCGCCGTCGTCGAAGTCGCCGCCGGCGACTTCCTGCGCGACGTCGTAGTCGATGTTGATCACCGGCTCGTTCGGGAGCTGCGTGTCCCAACCCGCCGGCTGCTCCGCGTTCGTGAGCCGGTGGACGAGCATCTGCGACTCGTCGGCGAGCGACGCCGGGCCGACGACGCCCAGCCGCAGCCGCCAGGAGTGACTCACGCCCCCGCGCGACGCGTGGAACGCCGGCTGCAGGAACAGCACGCCCGCGTACGGCTGGTCGCCGCGCCGCGGCGTCGGATCGGTGATGTCCTGCGGCGTGTACATCTCCTGCGCGATCGTGATCGCGACACGGGTCTCGTAGCCGGGGTCGCCGACGTACGGGAGGAACGATGCGACGTCCGCGAGCCCCTCGGCGAAGCTGTCCGGGCCGTACGAGCCGACCTCCTTCGAGACCCACGTGAGCGCGACGCCGCTCGTGTAGCTGTTGTCCGACCCGACGAGCGAGTCGTTCTCCAGCGTGAACGACACGCTCTCCGCCGGCCCGTAGTGCTCGGGAGCGGCGCAACCGACGAGCGCCGCCGCAGCCAACGCGCGTGCGACGAGGCTCACCCGTCCACCGGCTGCGCGTCGAGGGAGCCGTCGTAGTCGAGCCACTCGACGCGCGGCTCGCTGCCCCAGACGCCGAGCGAGCGGCTGGACTCGACCTCCGCGAGGGCACGCTCGAGAGGAAGGAGGCACGCCAGCGCGGCCAGGCACGACGGCGCGGCCAGGCAAGCCAGTGCGACGGCGAGCGCGGCCCAGCGCGTGGCGCGGCGCGCGTCGATCGAGGAAGAGTGCGGCATCCCGGCGCGGGACTCTAGCCCGGCTTCCCGACAAGGCTTCACCGAGATCGCCGTATCTGCTCGCTCGCGGAGGGTCGACGGCGCGCTGCTACGCGCGGGAAGCCGCGCGCGGACGTGAGATCGCTGCAAGGGTCTCGCCGACCGACGCGTGCGAGACGTCGCCGCGCTCGATCCCCGCGCGCGCGATCTGGCCGAGCGTGATCACGCCGACCAGCATGCCGTCGGCGTCGACGACCGGCAGCCTGCGCACCTGGGCGTCGCGCATCAGGTTCTGCGCCGTGCGCACGTCGTCGTCGGGAGCGCACGCGACGACATCCCGCGACATCGCGTCGACGACGCACAACTCGACCAGGCGCCGGCCGCGGCTCTGCGCGAGGAGGCAGACGTCGCGGTCGGTCACCATGCCGAGCACCTGACGCCCGTCGCCGACGACCGGCAGCGCGCCGCAGTCCAACGCGGCCATCCAGCGGACCGCCTCGTCGAGCGTCGCGCTCGCGGCCACCGCCACGCAGTCCCGAGTCATCCGGTGCTCGACCTTCATCGGCTCGACCCTCATCGCCCTGCCCGACACGGCCCCGCCCCTGCCCGACGGCGCCTGCCCGACACGGCGGCGGGCAACCGACGTGCCGCGAGGCCGCGCCGGATCTTTTTGCGTCCGCGACGACGGTCGCTTCTACAAACGTCCATTTTTCGCCCATGCCGGAGTAGCAGCGCGGCTGCGGCACGAAACGTGCCACGCCCGCTCGGACCCCCGTCACGTTGGCAACCGGCCCGTTCGCAACTGGCCCGTCCGCGACGTGGCACTTCGCAACGTGGCACATTCGCAACATGTCCTACCGACTTCAGCTCGGCGAGAGCGTGGCGGACGGCGTACGTCGCATCGCTACCGAGCAGATCGCCCGGGCGATCCGGGAGATCGACGATCGCAATCTCGACTGCTTCGAGGCGGCCCAACAGGTCCGCAAGCGCTGCAAGAAGGTGCGCGCGCTGGCGCGCCTCGTGCGGCCTCGCTTCCCCGCGTACGGGGTCGAGAACGAGGCGTTGCGTGACGCGGCGCGCGAGCTGACCGAGGCCCGCGACGCCGGCGCGTGCGTCGAGACGTACGACGCGCTCGTGGACGCCTTCGACGAGGAGGTCGACCGCGCGGAGCTGGCGAAGATCGAACGCGGGCTGACGCTGCGCAAGCGCCGCTTGCGGGGCCTGGACGACGCGCTCGGGCGCGCTCGCTCGAGGCTCGTCGAGACGCGGCGCCGGGCCGAGCGGTGGACGCTCGAGAGCGAGGGCTTCGACGTGTTGCGCGGCGGTTTCGAGAGCACGTACGCGCGCGGATGCGCTGCTCTCGTCGAGGCGTACGAGGACGCCGATGCGTACGAGGCAACGCCCGAGCGATTCCACGCGTGGCGCAAGCGGGCGAAGGACCACTGGCATCACCTGCGGCTGCTGCGCGACGTGTGGCCGGGCGTCGTGCGCGCGCGACGCGACGAGGCGGGCGCGCTCTGCGGCTTGCTCGGCGACGACCACGACCTCGCGGTGCTCGCCGCGACGCTGCGGCAGGATCCGGACGCGTTCGGCGGTGAGCGGCTCGTGCAGCTCGCGCTCGCGCTCGCCGAGAAGCGCGGCGCGCAGCTCGAGCTGCGCGCCCGGGGACTGGGGCGCCGGCTGTACGCGGAGGAGCCGGAGACGCTCGGCTCGCGGATGCAGAGCTACTGGGAAGCGGCGCACGAGGCGGCCCAGGAGGCGCGGGACCGCGATCCGCGGCTCGCCGAGCGGCGCGCGATCGCGGCGCTCGCCGACCGATGACCGCTGGTCGACCGCGTCTGACGGCCGCTCGGCTCGTTCAGCGCGCGAGGTCGACCACGTCGACGCTGACGATGCCGTGCGGCGTGCGCGCGCCGCCCTGGCCGCCGACGTGGACGAGGCGCGCGGGCGACGCCTGCTCGTCGAGCGCTCCGTGCGCCGTCGCGAACGCGAGGTACAGCTCCGGCTCGCGGCGGAACGGCGCGACCTCCTCGAGCGCGTAGGCGACCGCGTACCCGTCGCGCGAGCGCAGGACGACGGCGAACGCGAGCGCGTGGTTCTTGCGCGCGGCGTCGAAGCGCGGCGCGGACGCGTCGACGAGCGCGCGCAGCGGCACGGCACGCAGGCGCGCGCGCTCGCCGCTCTTGGCGACGTGCTCGACGACGCGCACGTCGTCCGCGAACCGGCGCTCGAGCTCCTGCGCCGTCCATGCGGCGGGGGAAGCGACGTCGCCGCTCACGCGGATCGAGCCGCCGGCGGCGGGCGCGGCGCACGCGGCGAGCGCGGCGAGGACGAGCGCGAGCAGGCGGGGGAGCACGTCAGGAGCTGGGTTCTGCGAGCGGAAAGGCGATGCCGTCGCGTCGCAGCTTGCGCAGCGTCACCGCGACGACGTCCGCCAGAGAGTAGCGGTCGAGCACCGACGTGACCGCCGTGCGCACGTCGAGCATCAGCATGCGCAGGCCGCAGTGGGTCTCGTCGGGGCAGGAGCAGGGCTCGTACGCGGTCTCGCTGACGCAGCGGATCGGCGCGAGGGGCCCGTCGACCAGGCGGATCACGTCGCCCATGCGGATCGCGCTCGCGGGCTGCATCAGCGAGTAGCCCCCGCGCGCGCCCCGTTTGCTCGCGAGGTAGCCCGCCTCCTTGAGCTGCAGGAGGATCTGCTCGAGGAACTTCGCGGGGATCCGCTCATGGGCGGCCAGCTCGGCGGTCTTGAGGCGCTCGCGGCCGAGCTCGTGGGCCAGCCCGACGTCGATGAGCGAGCGGAGGGCGTACTCGCAGCGTTTGGAGAGGGTCACGGCGAATCTTGACCGATCAAGTGGGAAAGGGCTATTGTCGACCGAGCCGATAGGGTATCGCGCCGACACGCCGCCGACGACTCGCCATGGAGACAGGCTTCCTCATCGCGCTCCTCGTGGTCGCCCTCGCGCTGTTCGTCACGCAGGTCGTCGCGCTCGAGGTCGTGTCCCTGGGGCTGATCGGCGTCCTCGCGCTCTCGGGCATCCTCACGACGTCCGAGGCGCTGTCGGGCTTCAGCAGCTCCGCGACGCTGACGGTCGCCGCGATGCTCGTGCTGAGCGCTGGGCTCGAGCGCGCCGGCGTCGTCGACTGGACGAGCGCGCAGCTCGAGCGCTGGGCCGGCGGCGGGCGCGTGCGGCTGCTCCTCGTGCTCGGAACGACGACGGCGGCGCTGAGCGCGTTCATGAACAACACGCCGGTCGTCGCGCTCATGATCCCCGTCGCGCTGACGCTGGGGCGGCGCTCCGATGTCGTGCCGTCGAAGCTCCTGATCCCGATCAGCTACTTCTCGATTCTCGGCGGCACGTGCACGCTGTTCGGCACGAGCACGAACATCCTCGTCGACTCGCTCTACCGCGACGCCGGCGGACCGGGCTTCGGCGTGTTCGAGTTCGCCAAGATCGGCGTGCTGTACCTCGTGGTCGGCTCGGTGTACGTGCTCGCGGTGTCGGGCTGGCTCCTGCCCGCGCGCGTCGCGCTGAGCCAGATGCTCGGCGCGGCCGGGGGAGGAACGTTCGTCACCGAGCTCGCGATCCCCGTGGGCAGCCCGTTCGTCGGGCGGACGCTCGGCGGGCTGTTCGCGGGGCCGGGCGACGTGCGCGTGCTCGAGCTGATCCGCGGCGAGGAGCCGACGCTCGCTCCGGACGCGGCGTCGGTGATCGAGGCGGGGGACGCGCTCCTTCTCGAGGGGAACGCGCGCGATATCCACAACACCGCGTCGCGCGATGGTTTCCAGTTCGGCACCGTCGTCGCCGACGACGAGCGCGTGCGCATCACGCGCCTCGACCTGCGCGTCGCGGAGGCGGTGATCACGCCCAATTCGCGCTTCGTCGGACGCAAGGTGCGCGAGCTGGGCCTCGGCCGCCAGCTCGGCGTGCACGTGCTCGCCGTGCGCCGGCTCGGCCGCGAGCACCACGTGCACGTGCGCGAGTGGCGGCTGCGCTCGGGCGACGTGCTGCTCGTCCAGGGCGAGCCGCGCTCGCTCGCGGCGGTGAACGAGAGCGGGGACGCGCTGCTCGTGCTCGGGGTCGACCGCACGCTGACGTTCCCGCGCAAGGCGCCGGTCGCGATCGCGATCCTCGCGGGCGTCGTGCTGCTGGCCACCGTAGGCGCCGCCCCGATCGTCGTCCTCGCGCTGCTCGGGGCGGGACTCATGCTGCTGACACGCTGCCTCAGCACGGCGGACGCCATGCGCGCGGTCGACCCCGCGGTCGTGCTGCTGCTCGCGGGCACGATCCCGCTCGGCCTCGCGATGGAGAAGACGGGGCTCGCGGCGCAGCTGGCCGAGCAGATCGTCGCGTTCGCCGGCGGCTACGGTCCCGTCGTCGTCGTCAGCGTGCTGTACCTCGTGACGAGCGTGCTGACCGAGGTGCTGTCGAACAACGCCGCCGCCGTGCTCCTGACGCCGATCGGATTCGGCCTCGCGGCGCAGCTCGGAGTCGATCCGAAGCCGCTGCTCGTCGCGATCGCATTCGGCGCCAGCGCGAGCTTCGCCACGCCGATCGGCTACCAGACCAACACGCTCGTCATGGGCCCCGGCGGCTATCGCTTCGGCGACTACTTGCGGATCGGCGTCCCGCTCAACCTGCTCACGTGGATCGCGGCGAGCCTGCTGATCCCGCTGATGTGGCCGCTCTGACGACGCCCTCGGCGAGCTCCTCCGGCGCGGCGCGGGAGGTGTCGAGCGTGAGCTTCGGCTCCTCGAACGGCTCGGCGTCGGCGGCGAGCCGCGCGTAGAGCGCCGCGTCGCGGTTCGCCGCCCGATGGCGGCCGCGGTCGCGCTCGATCCGCTCGAGCGCGACGTCGCGCGGGCAGACGCACTCGACGAGGAGCAGCGGCGCGCCGAGCTCGTCTGCGAACGCGCGCAACTCGGCCCGCGCATCCGCACGCACGTACGTGCGTCCGTCGAGGATCGCCCACGGGAGGCCGCGGCGCGCGAGGTGACGCGCCGCCTCGAAGAGCGCGCGGCCGACGAGGTCGTCTTGCTCGCGCGAGTAGTCGACCCAGCGCGGCCCGAACAGCGCGTCGCGCACTCGGTCCTTGTCGAGAATGGGCGCCTCGAGGCGCGCGGCGAGCGCCCGAGCGAGCGCGCTCTTGCCCGTGCCGGGCAGGCCCGCCATGCAGACGAGCCTCACGCGGCGCGTGCCCCCACGGCGAGCGCGAGGCTCACGGGAGGAGCGTCACCGTCGCGGGACCGCCGACGAACACGATGCGCACGAGCGTCGGGAGGACCTCGACGACGACGAGCGCGTGCGCGACCTCGAATCCGACGAACGCCGGCGAGAGCGTCGCCGCGGGCAACGTGAACGTCGTCGTCGCGCTCCCCGTCGGGCCGAGCAGGCCGAACGAGCCGGCGAGCGGCGGCGCGTTCGGCGCCTGCAGCGTCGCCACCGTGTAGGCGTCGACGTTGAGCGGCAGGACGAAGCCGTCGATCGAGAGGCCCGGCGCCGTGCCGCTCACGCCGCCGAGCACCAGGTACGGCAGGCCTGCGAACGTCGCTCCGGGCGCGGCGATCATCGTCAGCACGCCCCCGCTCGCGATCGACAGTTGATCGACGTCGCCCGAGAGGCCGCCGCCGACCTGGTTGAGCACCGCGGCCATCACCGGATCGCCTTCGAGCTGATCCGCGCCGATGCAGCGGAAGCGCAGCGCATCGACGACCGTCCCCGGCGGCAGCCCGTAGCCGTCGAGCTCGATGCCGACGCCCCAGATCGGGTCGACGCAGCCCGGGAGCAGCCCCGTGTCGACGAACAGGCTCGCGTCGTACGAGAGGAACGCGCTGAAGTCGCCGCCCGCGGGACGCACCGCGATCGCGTACGAGTCGACGCTGAAACGCGCGTCGAAGAACACGAGATCGTCCCCGGCGAAGTTCGACGCCCGCACGTCGAGGAAATCGAGCTGGAACAGGTTGGCGGAATCGCCGTACCCGACGTTCGCGAGCATCGTGTTGGGCGAGTAGCCCGTCAGCGCGGCGGTGACGTCGCTCGCGCAGTAGGGGGTGACCGAGCCGCTCTCGAGGACCGCCGCCGCGTCGGCGAAGTCCTCCGGCTCGAACGTCCACGGACCGAGCACGATCTGCGCTTCGTGCTCCGGTCCGAGCGCAACGAGGCAGACGCAACTCATCGAGACCACGCACCGCTGGAACATCGCAGCCTCCGCATCGGCCGGGCGCGGGGGCGGCGCTCGGACTGCTCCAGGGTCACATCGTCCGGCGCAAGCCGCAAGGGTGCGTCAGGGCACGAGCGTCAGCGTCGCCGGCCCGCCGACGAAGACGACGCGCACGAGCGTCGGGAGCACCTCGATCACGACGAGCGCGTGCGCGACCTGCAGCCCCGCGAACGCGGGGGAGAGCGCAGGCGGCAGCGTGAACGTCGCCGTAGCGCCGCCCGACGCGTCGAGCAGGCCGAAGGAGCCGGCGAGGGGCGGCGCGTTCGGATTCTGGAGCGTGGCCACGGTGTAGACGTCGACGTTGAGCGGCAGCGTGAACCCGTCGAGCGAGAAGCCGGGCGTCGAGCCGCTCAACGTCCCGAGCACGAGGTAGGGGAGCCCCGCGTTGGCGTTGCCGGGCGCGATCGTGATCGTCTGCACGCCGCCGGTCGCGAGCGAGATCTGGTCGACGTCGCCGGCGAGGCCGCCGCCGAGGCCGTTCACGACCGCTGCCATGACCGGGTCGCCCTGGATGAGCGCGCCGACGTCGATGCAGCGGAACCGCAGCGCGTCGACGAGCGTGCCGGGCGGCAGGCCGAAGTCGTCGAGCTCGACGCCGACGCCCCACACCGACTCGACGCACGCGGTCGGCGCGTTCGTGTCGACGAACGCGGCCGCGAGGTAGGGGCGGAACGGAGTGAACGCACCGCCGGCAGGGCGCACCGCGATCTCGTACGAGTCCGCGCTGTACCGCGCCTCGAAGAAGGCGAGGTCGTCGCCCGCTTGGTTGATCGCCTGGCGGTCGACGAAGTCGAGCTGATACAGATTCGAGGACCCGGCGCTGATTCCGATGTTGGCGAGCATCGTGTCGGGCGAGTAGCCCGTCAGCGCGTCCTGCAGGTTGGCGCAGCAGAACGGCGTCGGGCTGCCTACGTCGAGGATCGTCGCGACGTCGGCGAAGTCGATGTCCTCGAACGTCCACGGGCCGAGCACGATCTGCGCCTCGCCGGGTCCAGCGAGAGCGGCGATCGAGAACGTCCCCAACCCGAGCAGCCACGACCGTTGCATGTCGACCTCCGACCGTTTCGATGCTCCACCCTTGCACGGCGCCGCCAAGTGCGCAATCGCCCTCCGATCAGGCTCGGTCGGCACGCTCGCACGCGTCGAGCTCGGCGCGGACGAGCTCGACGCCGTCGGGGACCGCTGCCCCGCCGTAGCGCGCGCCGACGAGCCGGTCGAGCAGCGCCGACGCGCCCGCGGCCCGTTCGGCGGAGAAGCCGACCGCGGCGAGGCGCTCGGGCAGCCGCGGACCGATGACCGCGGCGGGCGCCGACGCCAGGCACGTCGCGAGGAAGCTGGTCCACACGTCCGTGGCGTCGGCGCCCGCGTCGAGCACGGCGTGCGCGGAAGCGACTGCGGCGCGTATGCGCCCAGCGTGCTCGGCGCGTATGCGCAGCGCGTTCTCGGCGCCGCCCGCTCCGCGCGCGGGGCGCTGCGTGCCGGCGTCGCGCGCGGTGGCGCGGAGCGCGCGGCGCAAGAGGATCGCGATCGCGAGGAGCAGCGCGATCGCGACGAGCGCGACGACCGCGAGGAGCGCGAGCACGTTCCCCGAGGCGGAGAGCCCCGGTACCGGCGACGGCGACGGCGGCGGCGGGTCGGGTGCGAGCGCCGGAGCGGGGGCGCGCTGCCGCGCGGACACCTCGATCGCCGCGGTCGTCGCCGTGCGGTACGCGCCCGCCTCGGGGTCGAAGTACGCGAGCTCGATCGGCGGGAGTCGCAGCGCGCCCGCGCGCGCCGGCGCGACGGCGTAGCGGAACGTGACCCGCTCGGGCCCGCGCTCGCGCACGTGCCCGAACACGCGGAAGTCGCCGCCGAGGTCGAGCCGCGGCGCATCGAGCAGCGCGAGGTTGCCAGGACCCTCGATGACGAGCTCGAGCGCGATGGTCTCGCCGACGCCGAGCGCGCGCGGGCTCGCGTCGGCACGCACGCGCAGGTCGCCGACCGCGCCGGAGAACGACAGCGGGCGGCCTGCGTGGGGGAGCGGCCGCACGACGAGCCCCAGCGGCGCGCCGGCGACGACCGCGTCGCGGCGGTCGTCCGGCACGCGCCCGTGGAAGAGGTCGTCGCGGAAGCGCGTGGCGTACGCGACGCGCAGCCGCGGGCCCGGGACGACGATCTCGCCGGTGCAGTCGAACAGCACGTCGAGCTCGAGCTCGTACACCGTGTACGCAGCGCCGTCGCGCGTGACGTCGGGCGCGCGCCGCACCTCGCGCAGCGAGTCGCCGACCGCGATGCGCGGGCCCCCCTTCCCCGCGGCGGCCGCCGCCGGTCCTTCGGTGGGCACGGCACACGGAATGTCGTCGAGCCACGGTCCGTCGATCTGCAACGGCACGTCGAGCCGCTGGCGAAACGGCTGGATCACCTGCTCGGCGAGGAACGCCGACTCGACCCCCGCGCGCACTCGCAGCCGCACGGGCTCGTGCAGCCACAGCGTCTCCCGCGGCGCGACGACCTCGACGAACGCTGGGATCGACTCGCCGGGCGCGGCTCCGGGGACCTGGACCAGGAGGGCGAGGAGCAGGCTCGCGATCACGCCGGCGCGCGCTGCGCGCTCTCTCTGGTCGGGTCCATCGGGTCCAACGGGTGTCGATTTGCTGCCGCTCGCGGCGGGGGGTACCCTGCCAAGCTACCCTGCTGAGCACGATCGGCCCAACTCCGCCCCCGAGAGCTCGATCCCCATGCGTTGGTTCCTGCCCCGCTCGAGCGCGCTGCTCCTCGTTGCCGCGCTCGGAGCTCCTTCCGTCCACGCGCAGCTCCCCGAAGGCACGACCCGCGAGGAGATGTGGCCCGCGCCGACGGGCGCGGACTGGGCCAAGCCGTGCCTGATCACGTGGCAGCGGACGTTCGAGGACGCGGTCGCCGTCTCCGAGGAGACGCAGAAGCCGATCCTGATCTGCGTCAACATGGACGGCGAGATCGCGAGCGAGCACTACGCCGGGATCCGCTACCGCAGCCCCGAGATCGCGAAGCTGTACGAGCCGTACGTGTGCGTGATCGCCTCGGTGTACCGCCACACGCCGCGCGACTACGACGAGCAGGGCCGGCGCATCCCGTGCCCGCGCTTCGGCATCGTGACGTGCGGCGAGCACATCGCGATCGAGCCGGGGCTCTACGAGAAGTACTTCGAGGGCCAGCGGATCGCGCCGCGGCACATCGCGATCGAGCTCGACCGATCCGAGGTGTACGACGTCTTCTACGCGTGGGACACCCAGTCGGTCTTCGACCGCATCCGCACCACGATCGAGGAGCGCACGGTCGAGGTGCGCGAGATCGCGCGCGGCGACCGGCCGTTGGACGAGCGCGTCTCGAGCCGCCACGTCGTCGACCGGGTCGCGGTCGAGACGGCGTACCGCGACGGCGACACGGCCCGGCGGCGCGCGCTGCTCGAGGCGGCGCTCGAGGCCGGCGACGCGCTCCCGCTCGATCTCCTGCGCATGGCGATCTTCGGCTTCGATCAGGAGCTGAGCGGGCTCGCGCGCCAGGCGCTCGCGCAGGCGAAGACCGAGGGCGCGATCGACCTGATCAACGAGGCGCTGCGCG
>CAZGTQ010000073.1:0-24024 GCA_964528575.1 uncultured Planctomycetaceae bacterium
GGCGCCTGGCGTGGGATCGAGTGTTCTGCTGCTCGTCGTCGTCGCCGCCGGCGCCTGCGTGGCGTCTTGTCCGGCGGTGCGTGAGCCGCTCCGCCCGGGCGCGCCGCCAGAGGACATGCTGCTCGGTGCCGCGGGCGGCGCCTTTGGCGCCGTCGCGCGCTATCCCACGATCGAGGTCCCCCCGCGCGTGGCGGTAGGCGAGCTCTTCGATGCGCTCGTTTCCCTCACCGAAGAGCGGATCACGGACACCACGGTCGTCGCGGGTCGGGCCGACGAGAGGGGCCGCGTCGTCTTCGACGTCGAACACGAGCACGTCGTGATGGACGTCGTCCTTTCGGCTCCGGATTTCGCGATCGAGGGCGCGGCGGCCGGCACGATCACCGTCCCGATCGCGGGCGACTCCACGGCGGCGCGTTTCCGGTTGCGAGCCCTCGAACAGGTGGCAGGCAGGCGCAGCCTCTTCGCGACGTTCTGGCAGGACGGCGGGTATGTCGCGCGCGTGAAGTGCGAGTTGCTCGTGGGCGACACGTCTCGTACCGACGAGCGTCGCGCGGTCGTCCAGCAGGAGCGTCCGCTCGAGCTCGCCGCCAACGACGCGGATTCACCGGAGCGGCTCGCGCAAGGGACGGACCTGACGATCTTCGCGCTCCATGACACCGGTGCTCCGGGTTCGGTCGAGCTCGTGATCGCGTCGCCGCATTTCCAGCCCTTCAGCGCATCCGTGTCGATGCCCGCGGATCTCGTCGCCTGGCTCGACCATCACTCCGCGCGAGTCGCGCGAGCCCGCGGGATCGGTCGCGCTACGCCGGAGTCGGCGAAGTCGTACGCCGAGATCCGCGGCTTCGGCCGCGAGCTGTACGAGCGCTTCGCGCCGCCCCCGTTCCGCGCGGCGTTCTGGCGCCTCGTCGACGAGCTCGGTCCGGAGCTCGATTCGATCCAGATCTACTCCGACGGCATGCGAATCCCGTGGGAGCTCCTCTGTCCGGTGCGCGACAACGGCTCCGAGCCGCGTGACTTCCTGGGCGTCGAGCTCGCGGTCGCGCGATGGCACGTGTCCTCGAGCGGCGGGCTCCTCGAGCGGCCGCCCGCGCGCATCCCCGTCGTCGAGCTGGCGACGATCGCGCCGGCCTATCCCGCGGATCGAATGCTGCCCGGTCAGGCGCGCGAGCTGGCCGCGCTGCAGGCGTTCCCCGGCTTCCGCCGCGTCCCGGCCGACTTCGGCTCGGTGCGCGCCCTGTTCGAGAAGCCGCCGTCGGGGATCATCCACTTCAGCGGCCACGGCCGAGCGCGCGCCGGCGCAGGCGGCGTGACCGATTACGCGATCGTGCTCGAGGACGGGGAGCTCGACCTGGCGACGTGGCGCGGGCTCGACCCGCCGGCGGCCGGGAGCCCCCATCCGTTCGTCTTCTTCAACGCGTGCGACGTGGGCCAGGCTCGTAGCTTCGCCCACAAGATGGACGGTTGGGCGCCCGCGATGCTCGAGGCGGGCGCCAGCGCGTTCGTCGGGGCGCTGTGGTCGATCGAAGACGAGGCGGCGTCGGCGTTCGCCGAGACGTTCTACGCGCGCCTGAGCGAATCGATGCGCGTCGGCGACGCACGTCCCGCTCGGATCCTGCGCGACATCCGGCGCCTGCACGCGTCTACGGGCGACCCCACGTGCCTCGCGTACGTCTTCTACGGGGACGCCCAGCTCGAGCTCGTCCCCGCGGCCCGCTAGCGAGACCACACGCCCTCGCCTTGCCCTCGGCCGTCCTGCTCGCCGCCGCTCCGTCCGTTGCGCGCGAGCAGCGGCTCACCTTCGAGGGGTAGCGCGACCTCCGCAGAATTGACGAGCGTGGGCGGGCGCGTGCCTTAGGATGCGCGCCGCATGTCCCTTTGGGTTCTCCAGAGTCCGCGTGACCTCCAGGGGAGCTGCGGATGAGACTTCTCCGGGAACCGTTGCTTCACTTCGCGTTGGCCGGAGCGGCGCTGTTCGCGGCGCATGCGTGGTTGCAACGTGGCGAGGAAGCGGAACGGCCGCCGGAGCGCGTCGTTCGCATCACCGCGGGCGATCTCCAATGGCTGGCGGAGGGCTGGGTGCGGCAATGGCATCGGCCGCCGACGCGTCCGGAGCTCTCGGGGCTGCTCTCGGATTTCCTGCGGGAGGAGCTACTGAGCCGCGAAGCGCGCGAGCTGGGGCTCGACGACGGCGACATGGTCGTCCGCCGTCGCCTGGCGCAGAAGATGACGTTCCTGATCGAGGGCACGTCGCGCGTCGCCCTCGAACCGACGGAGACGCAACTGCGCACGTACTTCGACGCGCACGCCGACGACTTCGTCAGCCCGGCGCGTCTCTCGTTCGAGCACGCGTTCTTCAACCGCGATACGCGCGGTGACCGCGCCGACTCCGACGCACGCGCGGCGCTTCAGGGCCTGCGCGCAGACCCGCCGGCCACGGGCGGCGCCGACGTCGGTGATCGGCTGCTCATCCCCGCCGAGATCGAGGACGTCGACGCGGTCGCGGTGTCGAGCCAGTTCGGCGAGGCCTTCGCGCGGGCCGTGTTCGAACTCGAGGCCGGCGTGTGGCAGGGACCGGTCGAGTCGGGCTACGGCCTGCACCTCGTCCGCGTGGGCGAGCGGCGGGAACCTCGCCGGCCCCAGTTCGAAGACGTGCGCGACAGGGTACGTGACGAGTGGGCCCGCACGACGCAGGAGACGATCGACGAGCAGTACTTCGCCGCCCTGTTGCAAAAGTACGAGTTGCAGGCGGACGCAGAGGCGCAGGAGTTGGTCGGTCCGCTCGTCCGGGCGGCTGCCGCGGAGGCCCCGCATTGACTCGGCTCGCGATCGCCGTCATGGCGGTGCTCGTCGCGGCGGCGCCGGTTGCGCTCGCCCACGAGTTGCGGCCGGCGTATCTCGACCTGCGCGAGCAAGAGCCCGGCGTGTTCGCGGTGCTGTTCAAGACCCCGATGCGCGGGGACTTGCGGCTCGCGGTGGCGCCCGAGCTCTCGGGCCAGGTCGAGAGCATCTCGCCGATGGTCGATCGGCGCGTGGGCGATGCGTCGATACGGACCTGGACCGTGCGCGCCGCGGACGGGCTGCGCGGGAACACGGTACGGATCGACGGGCTCGAGGCGACCATGACGGACGCCCTCGTGCGCATCGAGTTCGCCGACGGCTCGTCGTGGACGCACCGGCTCACGGCGCGAGCGCCGTCTGCGGACGTGCCCCGCAGCGCGTCGGCGCTGGATGTCGCACGGGTCTATGCCGAATTGGGCGTCGAGCACATCCTCCTCGGGATCGACCACATCCTGTTCGTGCTCGCGCTGCTGCTCGTCACGCGTGGCACGAAGCGAGTCGTGACGACGATCACCGCTTTCACGCTGGCCCACAGCATGACGCTGGCCGCAGCGGCACTGGGAATCGTCCACGTGCCGTCCGCGCCCGTCGAGGCCGCGATCGCGCTGAGCATCGTGCTCGTGGCGGCCGAGATCGTCCGTGCCCGCGCGGGGGCGCCCGGCGTCACGGCCCGTGCGCCATGGGTCGTCGCGTTCACGTTCGGCCTGCTGCACGGCCTGGGCTTCGCCGGTGCGTTGAGCGACATCGGCCTGCCGCACGGGCAGGTGCCGGCCGCGCTGCTGTGGTTCAACATCGGCGTCGAGCTGGGCCAGTTGCTGTTCGTCGCGGTCGTGCTCGCGCTCGTCGCCGTGGTGCGACGCGTGCGCGTGCCGCTCCCGCGCTCCGTGCAACTCGTCCCGCCCTACGCGATCGGCGGCGTCGCGACGTTCTGGTTGATCGAGCGGACCTTGGCGTTCTGACAGATTCAGGAGAGAGGGTCGAGGCTATGCGATTCAAGCACGTTGTCTTCTCACTTGCCGTACTGACGTCGGCCATGGCGGCGCCGGGGCTCGCGCAGGACGCCCCCGCTACCGACACCGGTACGCTCGACAAGACGCAGGCCGAGCGCGCGTACCCCCAAGGACCGCCGTATTCGCCCTACGTCGGGAGGAACTTCCCCACGCGGCCGTACTTCGGCGACACGCACCTGCACACGGGCTTTTCCATGGACGCGGGCGCGTTCGGCTGCAGGCTCGATCCGAAGGCGGCGTACCGCTTCGCCAGCGGAGAGGAGATCGCGGCCTCGTCGGGTCAACCCGTGAGGCTGTCGCGCCCGCTCGACTTCCTCGTCGTGGCGGACCACTCGGACAACATGGGCTTCTTCCCGGACTTGTTCAAAGGCGACCCGAAGGTCCTCGCGCACCCGACCGGGCGGCGGTGGTACGACATGGTCCAGAGCGGCAAGGGCGCCGACGCTGCGATGGAGATCGTCATCGCGTTCTCGCAGGGCACGTTTCCCGAGGAGCTCATGTACTTTCCCGGCACGAGCGGCTACCGCTCGGCCTGGCGCGAGACGATCGAGGCAGCCGACGGCGCCAACCAGCCCGGCCGGTTCACGGCCTTCATCGGCTTCGAGTGGACGAGCAACACCGGCGGCAACAACCTGCACCGCGTGTGCATCCTGCGCGACGACGGGCGGCGCGCGTCGCAAGTCGAGCCGTACACGGTCTACCCGCCGTTCGGCAGCGACAACCCGCGCGAGCTGTGGAAGTACATGGCTCGCTACGAGGAGAAGACCGGCGGCGAGATCCTCGCGATCGCGCACAACGGGAACCTGAGCAACGGGATCATGTTCCCCATCGTGGAGAGCTTCACCGGCAAGCCGGTGGACCGCGAGTACGCGGAGACCCGTGCCAAGTGGGAGCCGCTCTACGAGGCCACGCAGATCAAGGGCGACGGCGAGGCGCACCCCGTGCTCTCGCCCAACGACGAGTTCGCCAACTTCGAGACGTGGGACAAGGGCAACCTGGACCTGAGCGTGCTGAAGACGCCCGAGATGCTCCGGTACGAGTACGCGCGCGAGGCGCTGAAGGTCGGGCTCGTGCTCGAGCAGGAGCTCGGCGTCAACCCGTACAAGTTCGGCATGATCGGGTCGACGGACTCGCATACCGGCCTGGCGACGACGGACGACGACAACTTCTGGGGCAAGACCTCGGCGTCGGAGCCCAGCGCGGACCGCGCGATGCACCCCTTCATCAAGACGGAGCAGGCGACCATCATGGGCTGGGAGCAGACCGCCAGCGGGTACGCGGCCGTGTGGGCCAGCGAGAACACTCGCGAGGCGCTGTTCGACGCGATGGAACGCAAGGAGACCTACGCGACGACGGGCCCGCGCATGATCGTGCGCTTCTTCGGCGGCTGGGACTTCCAGGACGCGGATGCGCACGGCCGTCTGCCCGCGCGCGTCGGCTACACGAAGGGTGTGCCGATGGGCGGCGACCTCAGCGACGCGCCGGCGGGCAAGTCGCCGACGTTCCTCGTGGCCGCGCTCAAGGACCCGATCGGCGCGAACCTGGACCGCATCCAAGTGGTCAAGGGCTGGGTGGACGCGGCCGGCAAGACGCACGAAGCAGTCTACGACGTCGTCTGGTCGGGCGACCGCAAGCCCGGCGCCGACGGCAAGCTGCCCGCGGTCGGCAGCACGGTCGACGTGCCCAACGCGACGTACACGAACACGATCGGCACCACCGAGCTGATCAAGGTGTGGCGCGACCCCGCGTTCGACCCGGCGCTGCGAGCGTTCTACTACGTGCGCGTGCTCGAGATCCCCACGCCGCGCTGGACGGCGTACGACGCGAAGTTCTTCGGCATCACGATGCCCAAGGAAGTCCCCATGACCACGCAAGAGCGCGCCTACACGTCGCCCATCTGGTACACGCCCGCGCGCTAGCGATCGGTTCGCCTCCGACCACGCGACGCGCAGATGGCGTCGTACGTCTCGCTCTCGAAGACGACGGTGTTCGTCCTCGCCGGCAACGACGGCGGCCCGCCCCAGGAGGTCTACGACGTGCTCGGCGACCCGGGGGAGACCACGGACCTGGCGAGCACTCCGGCGCGGGGCGAGGCGATCGCCGGACGCGTTGGCGTTGCGCGCCGCCTGCTCGGGCCGCTGTGGCCGTATTGGCCGCTCCGCCGTGACGCGGTTCTGAGCGAAACAGGTGGGGAGTGAGCCCCCGGCCAGACGCAGTGCGTGTAGCGTAAGGGCCGTGTTGCGGTAACGCTCAGGCTTCGTCAGGAGGTTCGATGCTCAGGGTCTTCGCAATCGCCCTTCTCGGCTCGCTCGTTCCCTTCGGGTCGCTCGCTCTCGCCCAGCAGTCCGTGCTCGTCATCGTGCTCGACGACATCGCCTGGGAAGATCTCGCCTCGGCTCCGACCCCGGTGCTCGACACGATGGTGGCCGCCGGGCGCGCGTACACGAGCTACTACACGAGCCCCCTCTGCTCGCCGAGCCGCTATCAGATCCAGTTCGGCCAGCTCCCGCACCGCGAGTTCATCGGAGCGGCTCTGTCGACCGGCGCGGGGGATCCGGACAACGAGGGCGCGTCGACCGAGACGCTCTCGCTCGCGTCCGTGCTCCGGGCACAGGGTTTCCGGACCGCCTGCATCGGCAAGTGGCACGTCAACGACACGACGATCGGCTGCTTCGAGGAGATGGTCCGCATCCACGGGTTCCAACACTGGCTGGCGGGCAACGGAGCGAACCTCACCTCGCACCACTCGTGGGTGCGCGTGGACGACGGCTATCGCTCGGTGGAGACGACCTACTCGACCATCGCCGTGGAGGACGCCTTCGAGGCCTGGTGGAAGGCCAAGGCCGGACCGCGCTTCGCCGTCGTCAACTTCTACGCGGCGCACGATCCGTTCGAGGTCCCGCCGGCGTCGACGCTCCCCCCGGGCTACGTCGTCGGATCCTCGGACCGCGAGAAGTTCCTGGCGTCGATCATGGCGTTGGACTGGGCCATCGGCCAGATGGCCACGTACGTGAAGCTGGCGACGACGACCGTCTTCGTCGTCTGCGACAACGGCACGCCTCCGCCCGTCGTTGGGGCCTCGTACGTGTCACCCGGCTACAAGCACACGCAGTACCAGGGCGGGATCCGCGTGCCGCTGCTCGCCATCGGCGCCGGCGTGGTTCCGGGGACGACGAGCGACCTCGTGCAAGCGGTCGACTTCCCGGCGACGGTGCTCGAGCTGCTCGGCTTCACGGCGTCGGCGTTCTCCGATTCGATCTCCTTCCGTCCCACGCTCGCCGGTGCGGCCGGCGCGCGCACGTGGACGTTCATCCAGCGCTTCGCGCCGAACGGCGGGACCGCGCCGGCGCTGGTGCGCGACGACTGGTCGCTCGTGTTGGCGAGCGGTGCGAAGGTCCTCGTCCAGAACGGCAATCCGGAGGAGGTCTACGACCTCGCGATCGATCCGAACGAGACGGCGAACCTCGCGGGCACCGTGGCCGGGACAATGGCCATCGACGACGCGTGGGCGCTGCGCTCCTCGATCCTCGGCCCGGACTGGCCGTACTGACCTGTTGGTCGGGTCGGCTCGGGCACGCTCAGCGGAAGAGCGGCCGCCACGTCCGCAGCACCGCGTCGCCGACGAACGGGTAGGGGCTCCACTCGCCCTTGCGCGCGGCGAACGCGAGCACGATCGGGTACACGATCCCGAGGACCAGGGGCACGACCGCGAGGATCAACGTCAGCCAGCCGATGCAGAGGAACGTGAGCGGGAAACTGATCAGCACGAGCGCGAGCGCGGTTCCCCAGCACACGATCTGGAACCAGAAGCTCTGGTTCGCGTGGAACAGGAAGAACGGCGTGCGTTCCTTGCGCAGGGCCGCGAGCAGCAGCGGAGCGAGGAACCCCGGCACGCCGACGAGCTGCACCAGGCCCGCGATCAGGCTCGCGTAGAACGCCTGCTCGCGCTCGTCGTCCGTCGGCGCGTAGCCCGCGTCCATGGCCGCGCCGAACGAGCCGCGCTCGAACGGCGGGCCGAACGGGGCGGGCTGCGGGTCTCCAGGAGGCATGTCCATGCGGCGATCGTAGCCGCGGAGGGCGGCGGGAGTGCCCCTGGAGGCTCGGGGCGGGAAGAACTCACGAACCGGCGCTCCCCACGCCCCCCACCACACGCTAAGGTCGTGGCGGAGGTTGAAAACCATGAGGAAGACCGAACTCGCTCTTCTCGGAGCGACGTGCGTCGTCGGCGGTCTCGCCGCGGCGGCAGGCGACGGTGCCCCGGCCATCTCGTCCGAGACGGCGCAACTGAAGTACCGGCAGGACAAGGACTGGGAGATCGTCCTGCCGAACGAGACCTGGACGCCGGTCGGCTCGTCGATCGCGTTCGAGGGTCAAGACGTCGAGTTCGTCGCGCGTCGCGCCGGCGAGCTCAAGCTCGAGATCGACACGAACGGGGACGGCGCCGTCGACGCGGACGTGCGCGGCCTGCGGGGCGTCGTCGACCTGCGCGGCAAGCTCGCGAACGGCGAGCGCTACGTCTGGTCGTTCCGCATGCGCTCGGTCGAGGGCAGTTGGAGCTTCGCTCCCAGCGGCTCGATGGTCGGCAAGCTGCACGGCGTGCCGATCGAGATCATCGACCAGAACAACAACGGCGTGTGGAACGAGCTCGGCGTCGACGCGATGACCGTCGCCGCGTCGAAGGGCGCGAGCTTCCTCTCGCGGATCGTCAACCTCGACGGCGACTTGTTCGAGATCGAGGTCGCGGCGGACGGCAGCGAGGTCACCGCGACGCCCTGGTCCGGCGCCAGCGGCGTGCTCGACCTCCGGAGCGAGTTCGAGAGCCGCGGGGACCTCCTCAGCGCGGTCGTCACCCTCGGCGATACGTCGTTCAACGTCGCCAACCGCAACGGCCTGCGCGTTCCGGTCGGGCAGTACGAGTTCGCCTACGGCTTCCTCGCGAAGGGTCTCGAGACGGCAGAGATGGCCGGCGGCCGCATGGTGCCGCTCATCGTCCGCGAGAACGAGACGCACGTCGTCGAGTGGGGCGGCCCGCTCGTCGCCGAGTTCGACTACTCGCTCAACGGCGAGACGGTCACGGTCGCGTCCGATCTCCAGTTCTTCGGCTCGGCCGGCGAGGAGTACACGCGCTTCCAGCCGGACGCGAAGTCACCGAAGATCCTGGTCCTCGACAAGGAGTCCGGCGAGCTGCTCGACTCCGGTCGCTTCGCAGGGTGCTGAGGCGGCGGCTTCGGGCCGTACACCGGGAGTGTACCTGCAGGATCCGAAGTGAAGATCGAGCTCGAGCACAGCCGTCGCCTCTTCGGCGACTTCGGCGGACGTTGGAAGCGCGAGCGGGCCGACGGCCCGATCACGCCGTCCGGCGGCTGAGACCGAGCGGAGCGGATCCGCAGCCCACAGCGCCCGAGCAGGACTCCGAGGGAGCTCCTGCTCGGGCGCAGTCGTTTCTCGCGCTCTCGCTTCTCGCGCCAAGCTGGGTCGAGCGCTCGCGTTGCCGCGTCGCGCTGCAACGCTATAGTCCGGGTGATGGACGAAGTGAGCGGGCCTCTCCCGGCCGTTCCGCACGCGGATCGCGCGGATCTCGCGGGTTGGGCTGCGCGGTTGAAGGACGAGTGGAGCCGGCGTGCACTCTCGCCCGTGCGCGACTTCTTCGTCGCGTCCGGACCCGGCTGGGACGACCCCGCAGAGCAGGTCCGCTCGGCCAAGGTCGGCGTCGACTTCTTCCTCACCGGGCTCGACCCGCGCTGGCTCGCGCGCTGCAGCGTGCTCGAGATCGGCTGCGGCAACGGACGACTCGTCCACCACCTGCGGCCGCTCGTGCGCGACTACACCGGCATCGACATCGCCGCGGGCATGGTCGAGGAGGCGCGTCGTCGTTGCGCCGATTACGACGGCGTGCGCTTCTTCGAGGGCGACGGTCTCGCCGTTCCCGTCGCGGCCGCGGACCGCGAGTACGGCTTCATCGTCTCCGCCGGCGTGTTCATCCACTGCCCCAAGGCCGTCATCGGCTCGCTCGTGCGCAGCGCCTGGGCGCTCGCCGCGCCCAGGGCGCGCATGCGCTACCAGGTGTACGCGGACCTCACCGATCCGACCGGGCTCGACCCGACGGTCGACTGGGCGGCGCTCTACCGCGCTGCGACGGCGCAGAAGAGCGACGCGCCCGCGGAGAGCGAGGCCTTGATCGCCGACCACTACTACGAGGGCCACCGCTTCCGCGTCGACGAAGCGCGCGCGTACTTCGAGCGCTGCCTCGGCGCGCGCGTCGAGTTGCACCGTCCGACGCCGATGGACGTCTGGGTCGACGTGCGGCGCTCCGCCGGCGCATGACGCGCGGGTCGCCGCGCGTCCTCGGCTCACGCGTGGTGCGCGCGCTGCGCTCGTGGCCGGACGCGCGCGGGTGGACGCACTGCGCGTTGCTCTTCGCGCTGTTCGTCGCCCTCGCCTTGCCGGTCGCGCACGGCGCGGATCTCCTCGACCCGGGATGGCGGCCGGCGAGCGCGCGCCACGCGCTCGCCCTCTTCGCGGGGGCCGCCGTCGCGCCCGCGCTCGGCGAGGAGCTCCTCTTCCGCGTCTTGCCGCTGCCGCACCCGAGCGAGAGCGCGGGCGTCGCGCGGCGCGCCCTCTGGTCCGTCGCCGCGCTCGCGGCGTTCGTGGCCTGGCACCCGCTGAACGCGTGGCTCCTGCGGCCGGCGGCGCGCGCGCTGTTCTACGATCCCGCCTTCCTGAGCCTCGCGGGCTTGCTCGGCCTGACGTGCACGCTCGCGTACCTGCGCACCGGCTCGATCTGGCCGCCGCTGCTGTTCCACTGGCTCGTCGTCGCGCTCTGGGGCCTGTGGCTCGGCGCGGGGATCGAGGCACTGGGATAGAGCGGCACGCGGCTTGCCCAGCGCCGCTCATGCTGTTCGACGGCTGGGACGACGTCGGGCGCGTCGTGGCGACCGGCGTGCTCGCCTACGTGTACCTCGTCTTCCTGCTGCGCGTCACGGGCAAACGGACGCTCAGCAAGATGAACGCCTTCGACTTCGTCGTGACGATCGCGACGGGCTCCGCGTTCGCCGCCGCGCTCGTCGACCAGAGCGTCTCGGTGTCCGAAGCGATGGCGGCGTTCACCGTGCTCGCGCTGGTCCAGCTCGCAGTCGCGTGGTCGCAGGTGCGCAGCGAGCGCTTCGAGAACGTCGTGAAGAGCGTGCCGACCATCCTCGTCTGGCGCGGCGGCATGCGCCACGAGGTGATGCGCCGAGAGCGCGTGAGCGAGGCGGAGGTGCTCGCGGCGTGCCGCGGCGCCGGCCTGCTCTCGCTCGGCGACGTCGAGGCCGTCGTGCTGGAGACGACCGGCGACTTCTCCGTGCTGAAGAAGCCGTCCGAGCCGGTCCCGCCCGAGCAGAGCACGCTGCGGACCGCGGCGTCGATCCCCGGCGACGACTCGTAGCCGCGGCACGAGCGTTGCACACCCCGCTGCACCATGAAAAACGGACCTGCGACGGTGGCGGGCGTGCTCGGCGAGGCGCGGCAGGCGAAGAACGGAAGTTTGGAGAAGGCGGCGCGCGCCGGTTATCTCACGAAGGGCATCGTCTACGTGCTGATCGGCGCGTTCGCGTTCCGTACCGCGATCGGGTCGGCCGTCTTCGACGCCGAGCGCGCGAGCTCGAGCGGTGCGCTGCGCGAGGTGGCGCGCCAGCCCTTCGGCACGGTGTTGCTCGCGCTGGTGGGTCTGGGCCTCGCGGGCTACGCGATCTGGCGCTTCGTCCAGGCGGCGAAAGACCCCGACGGGCACGGCACGGACGCGAAGGGCATCGCGGTGCGCATCGGCTACGTCGTGTCGGGCTTCGTGCACGTCGCTCTGGCGGCCCTCGCCGCGTCGATCGTGCTCGGCGGCTCGGGCGGCGGGGCGGGCGCGTCCGGAGGCTCGCAGGCGCGCGACGCCTGGACAGCGAAGCTGATGGGCGCGCCGGCGGGCCGGTGGCTCGTCGCGCTCCTCGGCCTCGTCGTCGTCGGCGTCGGCGTGTACCACTTCGCGCGCGCAGCGAAGAAGAGCTTCCTGAAGCGCATGAAGATCCTGGGGCTGGACCCGCGCGCGCGCACGTGGCTCGTGCGCGCGTGCAGCGCAGGACTGGTCGCGCGCGGCGTCGTGTTCCTCATCGTCGGCGGCTTCCTCGTCCTCGCCGCCTACCAGCACGACCCGTCCGAGGCGCGCGGCCTCGGCGGCGCGCTGCAGGCGCTGTACGAGCAGCCGTACGGCGCGTGGCTGCTCGGCACGATCGGGCTCGGCCTCGTCGCGTACGGGGTCTACTGCTTCACGAACGCACGCTACCGGCGCATCGCGACGAGCTGACCGTGCTCCACGACATCGATTTGCGCCGGCTCTCCCAGATGGAGAGCAACGAGCGTGCGTGCGTCAGTTGCTATCTGAACGGCGCTGCCGGCCGGCAGGCGCTCGACCGGCGCGAGCGCAAGATCCGCGCGGCGCTCGCCGGGGAGGAAGACGAGCGCGTCCACTTCGACGAGTCGATGAAGCTCGTCCGCGGCTGGCTCGAGGAGAACGACCGCGGTGACCGGCCGTGCTGCGTGTTCGCGTGCTGGGCCGACGATTGGGTCGAGGGCTACGTGCTCGACGTCGAGCTGCCCGACCGACTGCGCCTCGGGCCCGCGCCGTTCATCCGGCCGCTCGCCGAGCTGCAGGAGGAGTACGAGAGTTTCGTCGTCGTCGCCGCCGACAACGAGGCGACGCGCATCTGGACGGTCACGGCGGAGCGCGCCGAGCTCGAGCAGCGCATCCGCGGCCACGTGAAGAACCGCGTCAAGAAGGGCGGCTGGTCGCAGCAACGCTACGCGCGACGGCGCGAGAAGCAGCTCCAGCACTACGCGAAGGAAGTCGCGGAGGTGCTCGACCGGCTCGTGCGCGACGAGGGGATCGAGCGCATCGTGCTGCTCGGATCGAAGGAGACGCTCGAGGAGATCGAGGCGGAGCTCTCGCAGGCGACCCGCGCCTGCGTCATCGGCAAGAAGGGCGCCGACGTGCACGAAGAGCAGAGCGCGCTCGTCGAGGACGCGTTCGAGCTGTTCTTCGTGGCGGAGCGCGCGCAAGAGCAGCAACTGTGGGAGCGCATCCGTGCGGAGGCGTTGAGCGACGGCCTCGCGGCGGTCGGCCCCGACGAGGTGCTGCGCGCCGCGCTCGTCGGGCGGGTGGCCACGGTCGTCGTCACGCGCGACGCGAAGCTGCGCGCGACGCGCTGCCGCGCCTGCGAGAACGTGTACGCCGGAGAGAACGAGCGCTGCGAGGCCTGCGGCTCGGAGGAAGTGTTCACGCTCGACCTCGTCGACTCGCTCGCGCGGCACCTCGAGCTGTCGAGCGCCGAGATCGAGTTCGCCGACCCGATTCCGGGACTGAGCGAGGCGGGCGACGTGGCCGCGCTCCTGCGCTACTGAGCGGCACGGACGTTGCCACCTGTTCAACCGTCGAGGGCGGGCATTCCGTCCGTTCCGACGACAACCGAAAGGCAAGGAACCATGGCTGGACGCGAAGACGAATTCGCCGGCAAGGCGAAACAGGTCAAGGGCAAGACCAAGGAAGTCGAAGGCGCCGCGAAGGGCGACACCGGCAAGGAGATGAAGGGCAAGGTCGAGAAGAACATCGGCAAGGCCCAGGAGAAGCTGGGCAAGAAGACGCGCGACTGAGGCCCGCAGTCAGGACGACTTCCGCAGGCCCGACGAACCGGGCGTGCGGAAGTCGTCCCGTCACCCGGACGGCGAGCCGCGGGACGGCGAGCCGCGGGATGGCGAGCCGCGGGATGGCGAGCCACGGGATGGCGCTACTGCGCTGCCCAGCCGTCGTACGCGACCCCGTGCTCCCGCGCGATGCGGTCGAGCGCCGCCGACGCGGCGAACACCGGGTCCAGTTCCCGCGGCACGATGCGCTTCGTCGCGGCGAGGACGTAGTACGCGTCGCCGTCGTCGTCCTCGTACGCGTCGATCTCCAGGACGTCGAACCCCGCGCTCTTCGCGCCGGCGGCGGCCGCCTCGAGCGCTTCGCGCTCCCACGACCACAGGACGAAGCGCGCGACACACGGCTCGTCGAGCGAGCGGCCGTCGCGGCGCAGGTCCGCGATCGAGTCGAGGTCGTTCGCCTCGCGGAACGCGGCGTGCTGCGCGTCGTACGCCGCCTGCAGCACGGCCGCGTCGATCGCGAGGGGTGCGCCCGCTCCCGTGTTCGCGAGCACGCTCGCGATGCGCGCGTTGAGCGGCGCGAGCACCGAGCGGTGGTTTGCGCCCTCGATGGGAACGAAGCGGACGTGCTCGCTCTCGCTGAGCAGCTCGAGCATGTGCAGAGCGGCGACGTTGCTCGGCCCGTCGGTCCCCTCGATCACCCACGTGGGGCAGCGGATCGAGCTGATGAAGCGCCCGGGCGAGCGCCGCGACACCTCGCGCGGGTTCGCGAGGTCGAACGGCAGCGCCTCCTCGCCGTAGTCGTTGATCGCCGCGACCGGGCCGAACGCGAACACGCCGCGGAACTTCGGCGACGCGGAGGCGGCGAGCAGTGCGAGCGTGGCGCCGGTGCTGTGGCCGCCCAGGTAGATGCGTTCGGCGTCGATCCAGTCGAGCGTGCGCAGGTAGTCCGCGGCCGCGAGGACGTCGTCGACCTCGCCGTAGAAGCCCTCCTGCACGCCGTCGTTGCCGAAGCTCCCGCGGAACGTCGGATACAGCATCGCGAGCCCCGCCTCGCGGTACGCCTTCGCCGACTGGTCGTTGTCCGGCGTGGCTCGCTCCCACGCATCGCTCCCGATGCCCCCGGGCGGAAAGCCGCCGGTGATCCAGATCATCGCCGGATGCTTGCTGTCGCCCTCGGGCCGCGCGCTCAGCGTCCCGCTGAGCTTCCCCGCGGGACCGTCGTAACGCGCGATCGTGAACAGCTCCGCCGGCGGCTCGATCAGCGGCTCCTCGAAGCGCTCGCTGCGCGTGAGCTTCGTCTCGAAGCCCTGGCGCGCGTCGAGCACGGACTCGGATTGGTCCTCTTGGGCGTGCGTCGTGGCGCCCGCACTCGCGTACAGCGCAACGAGCGCGAATGCCGCGATTCGTATCGATCTCATCGTTCTCATCGTTTCCTCTCCTTCGGTACGGAGAGCATAGTCAAGCACGCGCGACGACGCCGCTCCTGCTATCCTGCGGCTTCCGAAGACCACCACCCGGAGGTCCCCATGCTCGCTCGCGCGCTCGCCGTCTCGCTCGCCGCCGTCTCCGCCTTCGCGCAGGAGCCGCCGCAGGACCCGCTCGCGCGGCTGGAAGAGCAGCTCGCCGAGCACCCGTTCTTCGCGCGCATCGCCTGGACGCGCGAGGACAGCGTCGAGCGGTTCGTCTTCTACGTCCAGCGGCCGCCCAAGCCCGAGGACGGTTACGAAGCGCGCATCGCGCAGAAGTACGCGGCGTACGTCGCGCCGCTCGTCGAGCATTTCGAGCAGCGCTACGCCGCGCCGCTGGGCGGCCCACTCCCGATCGTCGTGCTCGCGACGGCGGGGGACGCGCAGACGTTCGTGCAGCTCTCCAAGGGCCTGGCCCACTACCGCTGCGCGTACTTCTACGACGCCGAGCTGCGCGTGCCCGTCGTCTTCGAGCGGCCGTTCCAGCCCGGCGTGACGCCGGACGAGGAGCGCCGCTCCGCGCGCCACGTCGCGACGCACGGGCTGCTGCAGGCGCACTTCGCGGGCGAAGGAGCGTTCCCGCAGGAGACGTGGCTCGCCGAGGGGCTGGCGGACTACCTCGCCTCGTGCGGCGACGCCGAGGACGGCTCGCTGCTCGCACCGGCGGTCAATCCCGAGATCCTGCGCAAGCTGATCGCAGCGACTCGCGATCCGAACGGGCGGGCTCTGCACTGGCGGCCGGTGCCCGAGCTCGTGGCGATCGAGAGCTTCGACCACCTCACGTCGCGCGTGCAGTTCGTCGCGAAGCAGCGCGGCGTCGAAGCCGAGCCCACGTTGCCCGAGACGTACTACTGCTACTGGCGCGCGTCGCGCCTGTTCGTGCAGTACCTGCACCGCGAGGAGCACCGCGCCGGCTTCGAGGAGCTGGTCGCCGCGACGCTGCGCGGGGAGCCCGCGCTCGCGAGCTTCCGCTCGCACGTCGGCGACGCCGCCGCGCTCGATCGCGCGTTCGAGGACTGGCTCGCGAGCGAGCACCGCCGGCTGTTCCCCGACGAAGCGCCGCCTTCATCGGCTGAGGACGCCGCACCGTCCGCGCCGTCCGCGAGCGCGCCCGCGAGGCCCGCGTTCTCGCCCGCGAGCCTGCGCGTCGCGGACCCCGTGCCCGAGCTGCGCTTCGCCGCCGCGCTCTGCACCGCGCGGTCCGGCCGCACGGGTGCGGCGCTCGCGACGGTCGACGAGTTGCTCGCTCTCGAGCTCGAGCCGGCGCTGCGCGAGCGGGTCGAACGCGAGCGGATGCGCCTCGCGAGCTGGAACGACCTGCGCTCGGCGTGGCTCGCGCGGCTCGCGACGAGCGGCGAGGCGCTGCGCTTCGAGCACGGCGGCCGCACGGTCCGCGCGCGCGTCGCCGAGGTCGCGGACGGCGTGGTGCGGTTCGCGGGCGACGGCGAGCCGAGCGAGCTGCCGCTCGACGAGCTCGACGCGCTCGCGCTCGCGCGCCAGATGGGCAAGGACGGCGACGAGCTCGCGGCGCGGTGGGTGCGCATGTACCCGTACGTGCTGAGCGCCGATCCCGCGTGGCAGCGGCTCCTGCGGGGCCGCGGCGACGAGGCGGTCGCGCTCGAGCGCGACGGCGAGAGCGACTACCCCGCGCGCTTCGCGCAGGGCGAAGTGCTCGCCGCGCTCGACGATCTCGCGCGCACCGAGCCGCCGGCGGACGCCGCTTCGGCAGAGGCGCTGCTCGCGTCGATCGACGCGTTCGTCGCGGCGCACGGCGCGGCCGAGGCCGCGCGCGCGAAGCTCCCCGAGCTGCGCGCGTTCGCGTCGGTCGCGTGGGCGGCGATCCTCGACGAGCGCGGCCCCGGGGCGTTGCTCGCGGGCTCGCTCGAGACGCTCGAGGACGGTCGCGTGCGGCTCGCGTACGAGTTCGAGTCGGCCGGCGAGCTCGACGACTTCGGCCCGGCCGAGGATCTCGCGGTGATGAGCGCGCGGTTCGGGCCGCTGGGGCGCGACGAGGAGGGCTTTCGCGTCGCGCACGGCGAGCTCGTCGGCGTCGGCCGCGCCGGCCTGCGCCACGTCCTCGAGTTCGCTGCGCCGCTGAGGATCCGCTACGACCTGACCTACGGAGATTTCGGCCCGGACGACAGCTACGACTACTTCTTCGTCGTAGGCATCTGCGACTCCGGGGACGGTCGCTGGGTCCGCTCGATCAACGCGGTCGACCTCGAGATCGGCGACGGCCGAAGCCTGAACCTCGTCCATGGCGAGAAGCGCCCGCCGCGCTTCGATCGAGTCGAGTACGAGATGGAGCTCGAGCACGACGGCGCGGAGGTGTGGAGCCTCTTCGCCGGCGGCGAGATGCATCGCGTTCCTTGCCCGCGCCTGACGAGCGGCGGCCTCACGCTCTACCTTCATTCGCAGATCTCGATCCGCCTCGAGCGGCTTGCGATCGAAGGCACGATCACACCGGCGAGCCTCGAGCGCCTGCGCGCGGAGTGGATCGGCGACCGCGTCGCGAAGATCGGCTCCTGACGCCGCGCGCGCGCTCGCGCTCAGCGCCGGCTCGCGGCGCGGCAGATGTGCTCGGCGGGCACGTCGGGGAAGAGCTCGGCCTCGATCGTCGTCAGCGGCGTGAGCGTGACCCAGCCGGCGAAGCAGAGCGCGGTGTCCGTCTCGGGATCGCGGCCGGAGTCGGCGGACACGATCTCGAACTCGACGTACTCGCCCGACTCGCTCGGCGACGCGACGCGGAAGTATCCGAACTCGTCGAGCTTCGCCCACGTCACGCCCTCGATCTCGTCGAGCGGCCGCGCCGGCACGTTCACGTTGATGACGTACGGCGCGTTCGGATCGTGCAGCACCCACTCGATGACGTCTTCGGCGACCGCGATCGCCGTCTCCCACTGCCATGGGTCGGAGCGCGCGAGGCTGAGCGCGACGCCGTGTCGGCCGAACGTGCGCGCGGTGAGCGCGCCGCCGACGGTGCCCGAGTGCAACACCGAGTGGCCGGTGTTCATGCCCAGGTTGATGCCCGACACGACGAGGTCGGGGATGCGGCCGAACGCGCCGAGCATCGCCGCGGTCGCGGCGAGACCCGGCGGCCCGGCGATCGTGTACGCCTCGACGCCCTCGAAATCGGCGCTGCCGAGCGCGACCCCCTTGCGCGGATCGAAGCGGCCGATGCCGGTGCCGCTGCCGCTGCGGTCGTCGTCCGGCGCGACGACGAGGACGTCGTGCTTCTGCGCCAGCCGCTGCGCGAGCCGGCGCAGGCCGACCGACTCGATCCCGTCGTCGTTGGTCAACAGCAGCCGGGGACGGCGCGCGTCGACGGGCCGGGGCTCGCTGTCGACGATGACCGTTGCGGTCGGGGGCGTGTCGTTCGCGTCGTTCATTCGAGCTCCTTCACTTCGGTCCGTCCTGCGAGCGCTTCGACCAGCTCCGAGTCCGCCGTGCCGAGTCCGCGCCGCGTGACGTTCGCCGCTCCCGCGGCGCACGCGAGCCGCAGCGCGTGCTCCGGATCGAGCCCGCGCAGCGTGGCGGCGACGAGCGCGGCGGTCATCGCGTCGCCCGAGCCGCGGTGGTCGGCCGGC
The DNA here is from genome assembly GCA_964528575.1 of uncultured Planctomycetaceae bacterium. Classification (GTDB taxonomy): domain Bacteria; phylum Planctomycetota; class UBA1135; order UBA1135; genus CAZGTQ01. The sequence goes on from CAZGTQ010000073.1 coordinate 18,565, forward strand.
TCCAGAGCAGGAGGCGTCGCGACGAGCGTGCGCTCGCCGAAGCGCGCGAGCGTCCGGCCGGCGGCCGAGGAGAGCACGACGCGCTCCGCGCCCAGCCGCGCCAGCCGCGCGAGCTCCTCGACGCGCTCCTCCACGCTCGCCTCGCGGCGCAGCGTGCCGTCCTCCTCGAGGTCGCCGTCGCTCACCTTGAGCGTGTGCAGCGGACCGCCGCTCGAGAACGCCTCGAGCTCCGCGCCGTGCAGGTCCGCGAGGACCCTCGTTCCGACCGACGCGAGGTCGGCGCCGAGCCGGCGGTAGAAGTCGAGCGGGAGCTCATCGCCCGCGCTGCGTCCGGTGACGACGCACGTGCCCGCCTCCGTCGCGCAGCGCAGCACACGGCCGTACAGGTCGTCGGCCTCGTGCCGGTCGCGCGAGGGGGCCGGCGTCTGCGCGATCTCGCGGCGCTCACCGCTGCGGCGGTCGTGCAGGTACACCGGCGACTCCTCGGCGACCAGGACCGGCTCGAGCCGCACGTGCCAGCCGGGCGCCAGTGCGCACAGGACGCGCCCCGCCTCGCCGCCGAGCGAGGTCACGACGACCGGTCGGCCGCCGAGCTGGCGCAGCATGCGGGCGATCCAGAAGCCCTGGCCGCCGGGGTGGAAGTGCAGCTCGTCACGCTCCTCGCCCGACGTGGAGCCTTCCACGGTCACGGTCAGAATGAGCGCGGGGGAGAAAACGCAGACGTCGGCCTGGTCGCTGGGCATGGGGGCATCGGCTGCTGGTCGGCACGCGAGGGGCGCAGCGAAGCGCGTGCCGGGGCTGGGTTGACCGCCTGGGGTAGTTGCGGGAGACTCGTCGCCCCATGCCCTCGATCGACGAGAACCGCGAGCACTGGCAGAACTACAACTGGCCCGCCCAGGGGGACGAGTGGTCCGCTCCCTGGACGTCGTCCCGCATCCTGTGGCACGGGACGGTGCTGCCGCGGATCATGACGCACCTGCCGACGAAGAGCCTCCTCGAGATCGCTCCCGGCCACGGGCGCCTGACCGAGTTCCTGCTGCCGCTGTGCGACCGCCTCGTCGGTGTCGACATCGCGGCGAAGTGCGTCGAGGCGTGCGAGCGCAAGTTCGGCGGCCTCGGGAAGGCGTCGTTCCACTTGACCGACGGCAAGTCGCTCGACGTCGTCGAGGACGACTCGATCACGTTCGCGATCAGTTGGGACTCGCTCGTCCACGCGGACACGTCGGCGCTCGAGGGCTACGTGCACGGCCTGGCGAGCAAGCTCGTGCCGGGCGCGTACGGCTTCATCCACCACTCGAACCTCGGCGCCGTCGTCGCGACGCAGGGCGCGGACATCCCGAACCCCGACTGGCGCGACCCGAGCATGTCGGCGGACGCCTTCCGCTCGTTCTGCCGCGACGCGGGGCTCGAGTGCCGCTGCCAGGAGCTGTTCCAGTGGCGCACCGAGGCGTTCACCGACTGCTTCTCGCTCTTGCGCCGCCCGCTGGCGGGGGAGCAGCGCTCGGACGAGACGCGCCGCTTCGACAACTGGCTCTTCCGCGAGGAGATGTCGCACTTCAACGCGCTCGGCGGCTTCTACGGCGTCGAGCCCGCCCGCTCGACCGCCGCCGAGGCGAGGCGCACCGTCTGACGCCGGTCTACGCCCGCCGAGGGCGCGCGGCCTGGACCGCGATCGGGTCCACGAAGTCGTGCACCTCCGCGTGCTGGTCGTAGAGCACCGGGGCGCCCTCGAGCTCGAAGTCGGCGACCTCGAGCATCCGGCGCAGGCACGCGGGGTTCATCTGCCAGAAGTTGCACTGGTCCCACTCGCCGACGAACGCGGCGATCGGCTCGGGCCGATCGGCGAACGCGGTCGAAGCCGAGACGACGAAGAGCGCGTCGTCGGCGCACGCGCTGCGGATCGCGTGCAAACCGCGCAGCGGGTCGCGCACGTGCATCAGCATCGACCCGCACAGGACGAGGTCGAAGCGGCCGAGCTCCTCGGGCGCGACGTCGTAGATCGACATCTCGACCTTGCGCACGCGCTCGCACCCGAGCGCTTCCATCACGAGCGCGAACCCGTCGGTCATGATCGTGCGGTCGACGTGCGCGCGCTCCTCGTCGGGCCGCTGCAGATACTCGCGGCGGTAGCGCGGGCTCCAGTCGTGCGAGACCCAGCTCGGCAGATCGAGCGCGACGACTTCCCGGGCCCCGCGCCGCTCGAATTCGGCGCTGAACCAGCCGTTGCTGCACCCGACGTCGAGCACGCGCGCACCGGCGAGGTCGTCCGGGATCGGGTAGTGGTGGACGTACTTCGCCATGTCGAACGCGCCGGGAGTCACGACGCCGTCGCCCATGTCGATGCGGTGGTACCAGCTCTCGACGGCAGCGACGCGCTCGGCGAGCGTAGCCCCATCCGTCGCACTGCGAGAGTGTGCGGAGGTCATGCCAAGAGCATAACAGCCGCTCGCGGCGGTTGGGCGCCGGAGGACGATGACAGCCGTATCGGCTTCTCCCCAGGGCCGGTGTCTCTACAGCGACATCGAATGCGCGGCTTCTCGTTCGCCGCAACCGTGGCGCACCTCCTCGGCGACGTCGTGGTTCACGGTCGGATCTCGACGCTCGCGCATCGTGCGCAGCATCGCGCTCAGCGCTCCCATCCGCTCGATGTCGCGCACCGTCACGAGTTGCTCGATCTCGCGCGCGAACAGAAGGTCCAGCGACCAGCTCATCGCCACCCTGAGCTTCTTTTCGATGCCCGGCAGCTTGCCGAGGTAGACGGTCCGCCACAGACACCACGCGACCAGCCCTGAGATGCGGACCCCCAGGAGCTGGGCAACGCCGTCACGACGGCCGATGGTGGCGAACCGCCCGAGCGCCGAGAAGCGGCACGGCGTCGTCGCAGTTCCGTCCACGGCCGCCTCGATGTTCCTCGCCGCCGCCATGGCCTGGCGCAGGCCGTGCTGCGCCGTCGGCGGGTGGATCCCGCCTTGGCCGTCCGGGACGGCGGCGCAGTCTCCGATCGCCCACGCGGCGCCTTCGTTGCCGGCCACCTCCAAGAGCTCGTTGACCTTGACCCGACCCTTGACCTTCTCGACGGGAAGCGAGTCGATCGGTGCAGCCGGCTTCACGCCCGCCGTCCATACGAGCGTGTTCGCATCGATCGCCTCCCCGGGCGTGAGCTCGACGGCTTCGCCGTCGTAGCCCCGCACGCGCGTTCCGAGCCGCACTTCGACGCCGCGTCGTTCCAGCTTCTCCTGCGCGTACCTCCCCAGCCGCTCGCCGAGCTCCGGCAAGATCACCTTGCCCGGGTGCACCAACACCACGCGCAGCATGGCGGGGTCGAGCTCGGTGTAATGGCTGATCGTTCGGCGTAGGAAGTCGTTCATCGCGGCGACCGTCTCGACCCCTGCGAACCCGCCACCGGCGACGACGAACGACAACGCGCGCCGCCGCGCCGTCTCGTCCGTCGTCGCAGCCGCGTCCTCCAAGAGCGCGACCATCCGGCTCCGGAGCAGCGCCGCGTCTCCGAGCGACTTCATCGTCGTTGCGTGCATTTCCACGTCCGGCATGCCGAACCAGTTCGTCTCCGACCCCAGCGCCAGTAGCACGTGGTCATAGGTGAGCTCGTGCAACTGTCGGAGTGGGCCCACTTGGAAACGCACCCGCCGCTCCCGCAGATCGACCTGCACCACTTCGCCCACGATGAGGCGCACCCGCCGCAACATCCTCCGCAACGGGGAGACGATGTCGCCCGGAGAGAGGTGGCCTGCCGCCACCTCGTGGAGCATCGGCGTGAACAGCAGATAGTTCTCACGGGCGATCAGCACGACCTCCACGTCCTTGCGCTTGGCGAGCGTCTTGTCGAGCCGCCGCGCCGCATGGATTCCTCCGAAGCCTCCGCCGAGGATCAAGATCCGTATCGTCATGACGCGACTCCTGTCTTGCAACGCGAGCTCAGAGAGCCGCAGGGAGAAGCTCCCGCGCCGGTGCTGGCGGAGAGGATGCCGGATTGGCGGGGGTCGTCGTCGCGCGGGGCTCGGTCGTCGCTTCGTCCGTCTCCCAGCGCACCAGGTGCAAGTCCTCGACGAAGATCACGTACAGGACCGGCACGATCACCAGCGTGACGACGGTGCCGACCAGCATTCCAACGATCTGGACGTAGCACATCGGCTCCCAGAGCGGGCCTCCCGAGAGCGCCAGCGGGATGAGCCCGCCGACACAGGCGAGCACCGTCACGACGACCGGGCGCAGTCGCGCCAGCCCGGCGTCCACCACGGCCTTGCGGAGTGGCTCGCCTTTGTGGCGCATCTCGTCGATGAAGTCGAAGAGCACGATCACGTGGGAGATGATCAGGCCCGCCAGCGATGCCACGCCGAGGAACGCCATGAAGCCGAACGTCGAGCCGAAGATGAGCAGGCCGATCAGCCCGCCGACGACCCCGAACGGTACGGCCGCATAGACGAGGATCGGCTGCGTCGCCGAGTTGAACTGGAGAACGAGCGCGAGGTAGATCGCGACGAAGGAGACGATCAACGCGAGCATCAGCGACGCGAAGCCCTTGTCCTGCTCGAGCTTCTCGCCCCCGAATTCCCAGCGGTAGCCGGCGGGGAACGCGTTCATCTCTCCCTCGGAGCCGCCGCCGGACGCCGCGGGCAGCGCCCGCTGCAGATCGCTGACCACCTGGCTCGGCAGCACGCCCGGCAACGTGTCGCAGCGGACGGTGATGCAGCGCTCGTGATCGCGCCTGCGGACCTTCGGGTTCACGAGCTCGCGCTCGAACGATGCGAGCTGTCGGAGCGGCGTTCCCACGCCCGTGGCGGCATTCACGACGTTGAGGCTGTACAGGTCGTCGAGCCGGCTCCGCTCCGAGGGCCGCAGGCGTAGCGCGATGTCGATCAGCTTGTCGCGCTCGCGGAAGTGGCTGACGGAGAGCCCGGAGAGGCCGGTGCCCACGGCGGCTGCGACGTCCTGGTGCGTCAGCCCGCTCATGGCGCACCGATCCGAGTCGATCTTCAGCGTCATCTGGAACACCGGGTCGCCCCAATCGTCATGGACGTCGATGGTCCCGGGAATCGACCGCAACACGGACTTGACCTGCGAGGCGAGCCCACGCAGCGTCTCGACGTCGGCACCGTAGATGCGCAGTTGCACCGGGATCCCGATCGGCGGTCCCGTCTCGAGCATCTGGGTGCGCACGCGCGCATCGGCGATCCGGTCAGGGAGCTCCTTCTTCAGCCGCTCGACGACCGAGGCGGTCTCGTGCTTGTCGGCGGTGTGCACGAGGATCTGGGCGTAGTTGTCGGCGCGCTGCTCCGGCTCGATCGACAGCCAGAAACGCGGTCCTCCGGCGCCGACGAACGTCGTGTAGCTGCGCACCCGCTCCCCCTCGATCGCATCGATCTGGCGGATCGCGTCCAGCGCCACGTCGCGGGTCTGGCGGATGGGCGAGCCCTCAGGCAGGTCCAGGTTCACGACGAA
>CAZGTQ010000074.1:0-35402 GCA_964528575.1 uncultured Planctomycetaceae bacterium
TCGCCCTCGGCGTTGGTGTACGCGAGAGCGGCGAGCGCGTGGTCGCGCGAGCGTACGTCGAGGCGCAACTCGCGCAACACCGTGCGCACGCGCTTGTCGCGCGGCACGAGCGTCAGCCGCACGCTCTCATCGCCCGGCTCGGCGCCGACGAAGACGAACGAGCGCTCGAGCTGCTCGGCGTCGCCCGCCATGCACGCGATCAGCGCCTTCGCCAGCTCGTTCGACTCGAACACGTAGCGCTCCGCGCGCTTCTTCGCGGGGTCGTACACCTGATGCGACGTCGCGTCCGAGCGCACGAGCGCGCGCCGCGGCTCGCGCACTTCCAGCACGAGGCAACGCGGCTCCATGCGCACGTGGAAGCGTCCCTTCGTCACGATCGGCTCGGCGAGCAAGAGCGACTCCTGCTTCTGCTCGTAGCGGCCGTGCAGCAGCGCGACCTCCTCGAGCTCCTTCGCGACCGCCGCCACCGTCGCGCGCGCGAGCCGCAGCTCGTCGCCCTCGAGCGGCGCGGGATCCTGCGCGAAGAAGAGCGCGGCCACAACGAGAGCGGATCTCCACATCGTCAAGTCCTTTTCGCGATGCGCGGCAGGATCAGGATCGTAGCGCAGAAGCACGTCGCGGTGCCGAGCAGCACGATCGCGCCGAGCGACGCGATCGCCGGCGTCTCGGCCGTGACCAGCGAGCCGAAGCCGAGCGCCGTGCACGCGCTCGTGCGCCACACCGCCGCACCCGTCGTCCGGATCGCCGCCAGTCCGCTCTCGCGCAGCCGCCGCACCATGTGGATCCCATCGTCCACGCCGAGGCCCAGCACGAGGGGCACCGCGACGAAGTTTCCGGGCGTGAGCGGCCAGCCGAACAGCGAGAGCATCCCGAGCACGATCCCCAGCCCCGCGAACGCCGGCGCGAGCGCCGCCGCGCACGCCGCGAGCGAGCCGACCGCGAGCCACGAGAGCAAGACGACGACGACCGCGCACGCGAGGACCGCGCGCGCGAGGTCGCCCGCGAGCACGGCGCCCAGCCGCCGCGCGAGCTCCGCCGAGTCGACGAGCTCGACCGGCGCGCCGACGCCCGCCGAGAGCCGCTCGCGCAACGCGTCGCGCTCGGCCGCCGTGCTCGGCCGCGGCGGCAGGAACAGCGTGGCGCGCCAGTACGAGCGGCCCGCGGCCTCGACGCGCCCGGCGCCGAGCTCCGGCTCGCGCTCGAGCCGCTCTGCCAGGTCCTCGAGCGCGCCGCGGAACGGCTCCGGCGCGAGCCCGACGTCCGCGACGTCCGCGAGCGCGCCGCCGACCCAGCCTTGCGTGCGCTCGCGGAACGCGGCGATCCGCCCGCGCCGCTCGGCCGCGCCGATCGAGGCGTGCACCCCGGCGGTGCGCGCGACCAAGCTCTCGCTCGCGAGCGCGTCGAGCGCGTCCGCGACGTCCGCGAGCGGCACTTGCGCCGGCACGAGCGCGACGACGCCGAACGGCCAGAAACCGATCTCGACCGCGAGCTCGCGCGCCGCGCGCTCGAGCTCTGTGTCCGCCGGCCGCAGGTGCGCGGGATCCGCGTCGAACGACAGCCCGTGGAGCGCCACGAGCGCCCAACCGCCGAGCGCCGCGGCCGCGAACGCCGCGGCCAGCGGGCCCGCCGCACGGGACGACGCGAGCGCGTGCGCGCCGCGCGCCACGAGTCCCGGCCGCGCGGGCGCCGGCCCCGGATCGAGGGACGGCACGAGGAGCGGCAGGACGATCCACGTCGCGACGAGCGCGAGCACGAGCCCGCCCGCGAGCAGGATCCCGAAGTCGCGCAGCCCCGAGAACGAGCCGAAGCCGACCGACAGGAACGCCGCGCTGCTCGTCAGCGCCGCGCCGAGCAGCGCGCGTGCCGTCGCTCCCTGCGTGCGGGCGATCGCGGCCGGCGCGTCCGCCGCCGCGCGCTCCTCGCCGTAGCGCTCGAGCCAGTGCACCGCGTGATCGACGCCCAGGCCGATCAGGATCGCCGTCGCGCTGATCGCGAGCGGCGTCAGCGGGCCGAGCGCGAGCCCGCCGAAGCCGAGCGTCCACACGACCGCGAGCCCGGCCGGCAGCACGAGCAACGGGAGCAGCCGCGGCCGGCGCGTCGACACGGCGAGGAACAGCGCGACGAGCGGCACCGACCACACCAGCGACGAGCGCATGTCGCCGCGGATCCGCGCAGCGTCCGCGCGCGCCACCGCGTAGCCGCCGAGCGCGCGCACGTCGAGACCCGCGAGCCGCCCCTCGACGTCCGCGAGCAGCGCGTTCGAGAAGTCGACGTCCGTCGGCTCGCGCTCGCCGACGACGCGCACGATCGCCAGCCGCCCCCCGTCGACGAGCAAATACGGCGAGCTCACGTCGACCGATTCGGGCAGCGCGTCACGCTCGGCGCTCGCGAGGAGCCAGCGCAGACCGAGCGGGTCGCGCAGCACGATCTCGCGCCCCGCGAGCGGATCCTGCGCCAAGAGCGCGCGGCTCTCCTCGAGCGCCTCGCGCCGCCCGGGGCCGACGAGCCGCGACTCGAGCTCGTCGAGCGCGTCGGCGGAGAGCGACGTGAGCAGCGGCGCCGACTCGAACGCGGCGCCGAGCACCTCGTCGCGCGTCGCGGCGACCTCGGCGAGGAACGGCGACGCCCGCAGTCGCTCGACGTACGCCGGCAGCGCGTCGTCCAGATCGTCGCCGCGCAAGAGGAGCAGCATCGTGCGCGTCGTCTTGCCCTCGGGGTGGACCGCGTCGAACAGCGCCATCGCCTCGTGCTCGCGCGGGAACAGCGCGCGCACGTCCGGCTCGAGCCGGAACGACGAGAGCGCGGCGGCCGCGGCCGCGGTGACGAGCACGCAGAGTGCGCCCGCCGCGCGCCGGTGCGCGAGCACGAACTGCGCGAATCGCGCGAGGGCCCGCTCGATCAACGCGCCACGCCCTCGGGCAGCTCGAGCTCGAACACGCCGTCCGGCACAGCGTCGAGCGGCTCGACGCGCTCGTCCTCGAGCACGAAGCGGAAGCCGGGCGCGACGAACGCGTGGAGCGGCTCGAACGTCTCGGTCCAGGCGACGACGCCGCGCGCGAGCTCGCGCCGCACGAGCTCGCCGCGCGCGTCGAGGACGACGCGCACCGATGCTCCCTCGCCTGCGGCCGCCCGCACGCGCAGCTCGTAGCCCTGTTCGGTCGCGCGTCCGGCGCTCACACGCGAGAGCGTCAGCGGAGCGGCGCTCTCGAGCAAGCTCGTCGCGAGGAAAGCGGCGAGCCCGCGCGGCAGCTCGTCGGTGGGCGCGTCGAATCCGCGCCCCAGGTGCGGCCAGTACCCGACCGTCCGCTCCGGCGAGACGGCGACGTCGAGCACCTTGCCCCCGAGCGCGGGCAACAGTTGCATCCGCACGCGCGGCTGCGCGCCGCGCTGCACGATCATCACGGCCTGGAACTCGCCGCTGAGGTCGTCCGACTCGATGCGCGCGCGCGCCGTGCGCCGCTCGAGCTCCGGCTCGTCCGCGCGCGCCGCCAGCACGTCCGCGAGCTCCGCCGGCGGCGGGCCGAGCGAGCGACAGCCGCCGACGAGCGCGACGAGGGCGGAGAGCGCGACGGGCGCGAGGCGCATGGCGCTCACAACGCCCGCAGCGCGGCGAGGTCGATCTTCCCGCGCGCGCTGCGCGGGATCGCGTCGACGAGCACGACGCTGCGCGGGACCTTGTGCGCGGCGACGCGTTCGCGGCACCACGCGACGATGTCGTGGTAGCCGAGCGAGCCGGTCTCGCACGCGACGACGGCGCGGATCGTCTCGCCGCGCTCGTCGGGGAGCGGGACGCCGACGACGACGGCTTCGGCGACGCCGGGCAGCTCCGCGAGCACGCTCTCGACCTCGCGCGGGTCGACCTTGTGGCCCTTGACGTTGATCCAATCGCTGCGGCGGCCGTGCAGCACGAGCTCGCCCGCGTCGTCGAACGAGCCGAGGTCCTCGGTGTCGAAGCGGCCGTTCTCGATGCGCGCGCCGCCCGGACGCTCGGCGGGCACGTAGCGCAGAGCCACCGCCGGCGAGACGACCGAGACCGTGCCGTCGGCGAGCTCGACGCGCACGCCGTGGAGCGGCGTCCCGACCGTGCCGCGCTCCGCCGCGTCGCCGCGCCGGTCGAACGTGATCGAGCCGCACTCGCTGCTGCCGTAGAGCACCTGGATCGGCCGGCCGTGGCGCTTGCGCCACGCGCGCGCGGTCTCGGGCCCGAGCGGGGCTGCGGCCGAGACGAACAGCCGCAGCGACGCCGGCGCGACGGCGCTCGACGCGAGCCGCGCGCGGTACCACGCCGGCACGCTCGGCAGCACCGTCGCGTCGTGGCGCTGGGCCGCCGCGAACGCGTCGTCGCCGTCGGGGAACACGATGCAGCAGCCGGTGATCCACGCCGGCGTCGCCACGACCGAGAAACCGTACGAGTGACCGAGCGGGATCGCCGCGACGATGCGGTCGCGCTCTTCGATCCCCATCGACGAGACGATCGCGCGCCCGTCGGCGCAGAGCGCGTCCGCGCCGACGAGGATGCCGCCGGCGTCGCCCGTCGTGCCCGAGCTCAACTTGATCGCGGCGCCGTCGGGCTGCACCGCTCCCGCGCGCACCGCGCTCCGCTCGAACGGCTCGTCCGAGCGCCACACGGCCCAGGCGCCGAAGCGCTCCGCGACGGCCGCGAGCTCCGCGTCCGGCGCGCCGTCGTCGAGGAGCAGCGTGCACAGCCCGGCCGCGCGGCAGGCGAGCCAGGCCTCGAGGAACGACGGCCCGGCCGCGACCAGGCCGACGACCGCGCCCGGGGGCAACCCGGCCGCCGCGAGCCCCGCGGCGGCCGTCAGAGCGCCGTTGGCGAGCTCGGCGCGCGTCCGGATCCGGTCGGACGCTAGCGCCGCCGGTCGAGTGGGGTGCTCCGCGGCGAGCCGGAGGAACGTCCCGAGCATCGGGTCCATGGCGGGCTGCGAACATACCATCGCGCCGGCCCGCCGCACCTGCTTGCGGCCGGATGGCACCTTCCGCTAGCTTCGATCGGCAGGATCGGGCGGCTGGGTTCTGGCGGCCAGGTTCTGGCCGCTGGTTTCGGGCCGCTCGGTGCGGGCGTCGCCCGCGGCTCCACGACGATGATCAACGACCACGAGGACAGCCGCGGGCGGGACATCCGCGCACGGATCAAGCGGCTGATCGTCGAGCGCCTCTTCCTCACCGGCCTCGACCCGAACGAGATCGCGGACGACGCGCCGCTCTCGGACCAGACCGGGCTCGACTCGGTCGACGCGCTCGAGCTCGTCGTCGGCATGGAGGAGGAGTTCGGCATCGAGATCGTCGACAAGGGGCTCGACCAGGACTCCTTCCGGTCCGTCGATTCGCTCGCCGCGCTCGTCGAGGGCCGCCTCGCGAGCCGCGAGACGTCGTGAGCGCGCGGCGCGTCGTCGTCACCGGCATCGGCGCGGTCGGGCCGTTCGGCTCGGGCGTCGCGCGCCTGTGGGACCTGCTCGTGAACGGACGCGCGGCGTTCCAGCGGATCACGCTGTTCGACGTCTCGCGCCACCGCACGGCGATCGGCGGCGAGGTGCCGGCCGAGGAGGTGCGCCGCCTCGCGCGGGCGCACGGCGCGAAGCCGACGGCGACGCGCTCCGACCTCTTCGCGCTCGAGGCGGCGCGCGAGGCGCTCTTGCGCGCGGGCCTCGATCCGGCCGACGCGCCGGCGGCCGGCGTGTACCTCGGCTCGAGCACCGGCGGGATGCTCGAGGGCGAGCGCCTCTACTTCGCTCTCGCCAGCGGCGACGCGGGCCGCGGGCGGAGCGCGCGCGTCGACCGCGTGCGCGCCCAACCGCTCGGCTGCTCGGCCGAGGCGGTCGCCCGCGCGCTCGGCTGGCGCGGGCCCGTCGAGACGATCTCCGCGGCGTGCGCGGCCGCGACGATGGCGCTCGAGGCAGCGCTCGACAGCGTGCGCTCGGGCGAGGTCGACGTCGCGCTCGCCGGCGGCGCCGACGGGCTGTGCGAGCTGACCTACGGCGGCTTCAACTCGCTGCGCGCGGTGTCGCCCGAGCCGTGCCGGCCGTTCCGCGCCGACCGCGTCGGGCTGTCGATGGGCGAGGGAGCGGGGCTCGTCGTGCTCGAGTCGCTCGACTCGGCGCGCCGCCGCGGGGCGACGATCCTCGCCGAGCTCGCGGGCGCCGGCTCGTCGTGCGACGCGCACCACATGACCGCGCCCGAGCCCGAGGGCCGCGGCGCGTCGCGCGCGGTCGCCGCGGCGCTCGCCGACGCGCGCATCGCGCCCGGCGACGTCGACTTCGTCAACGCGCACGGCACCGGCACGCCGCACAACGACCCGGCCGAGCGCAACGCGCTCGCGCGCGTCTTCGGCGAGCGGCTGCGCGCGCTCCCGCTGACGTCGACGAAGGGCTCGGTCGGTCACCTGCTCGGCGCGTGCGGCGGTCTCGAGGCGGTCGCGACCGTGCTCTCGCTCGACTCCGCGCTCGTGCCGCCGACGCCCGGCGACGGGCCCGTCGGCGACGATTGCGCGGTCGACCTCGTGCTCGGCGCGCCTCGCGAGCCGACCCGCTGTGCGGTCGCGGTCTCGCTCAACCTCGCGTTCGGCGGCGCCAACGCGGCCGCGGTGCTGCGCCGGTTCGCGCAAGCGTCCGAGCGCGCCCCCGCGGCGTCCGAGCACGCCGTCGTCGTCACGGGAGCGGGGCACGTGAGCGCGGCGGGCGCGGGGCTCGACGCGCTCGCCGCGGCGTTGCGCGCGGGGCCGTTGCCGGCGTCCGAGGTCGATCGCTCCGCGGGCCTGCACCGCGAGGACGCGGCGCGCACGGCGGCGCTCGTCGACGAGGAGACGCTCGTCGCGTGGGTGCCGCAGCGCGAAGGGCGGCGCATGAGCCCCGCGAGCCGCTGCGCGGTCGCCGCCGCGCGCATGGCGATCGCACAGGCGGGACTCGGCGACGGCGGCGCCGGCGGACCGGACACCGCGGTCGCGCTCGGCACCGCGTACGGCTCGACCGGGTACACCGCGCGCCTGCTCGAGCAGGTGCGCGGCGGCGGTCCGCGCACGATCTCGCCGTTCCTGTTCATGGAGACGGTCGCGAGCGCGCACGCCGGACAGATCGCGCTCGCGCTCGCCGCGCGCGGGCCGAGCTACACCGTCTCGCAGGGCGAGGCGAGCGGCCTGCTCGCCGTCGCGCGCGGCGCCGAGCTGGTCGCGCGCGGCCGGGCGCGGCGCGCGCTCGTCGGCGTCGTCGACGAGGTGAGCCCCGTCCTGCACGCGGTGCTCGACCGGCTCGGCGCGCTGGCGAAGAGCGGGCGAGCGCTGCCGTTCGGCGCCGAGCGCAGCGGCTCTTTCCTCTCGGAGGGCGCGACGGTGCTCGTGCTCGAGCGCGAGGAGGACGCGCGCGCGCGCGGCGCTCGCGTGCTCGCGCGCCTCGCCGGCTGGGTCCGCGCGCACGATCCGAGCGCGCGCACCGCGGCGTGGGGCACCGACGGCCGCGGGCTCGCGAGCGCGCTGCGTCGCGGCCTCGCGCGGCGCGGCATCGCGGTCGAGAGCATCGAGCGCATCGTCTCGGGCGCGTCGGGCAGCGTGCGCGGCGACCGGCTCGAGGCGTCGACGCTGCGCGAGCTCGTGCGCGAGCGTCCGCTGCCCGACGTGTTCGCGCCCAAGGGGCTGACCGGCGAGCTCGGCGGTGGGTTCCTCGGCGCCGCGCTGCTCCTGCTCGCCGGCGGCGAGCTCGGCAGCGCCGGTTCCGGCCACGCCGAAGCCGCCTTCGACCCGGAGCTCGGCGTCGAGCCGGCGCGCGGAGCGTTCGGCCCGGCGCGGCGCGCGCTGTGGAGCGCGCTCGGCTCGGGCGGCGCGGCGGCGTGGCTCGTCGTCGACCGCACGTCATGAGGACCGTCGCGATCATCCCCGCGCTCGACGCCGAGCGTACGATCGCCGACGTCGTCGCGCGCACGCTCGCGCTCGTGCCGTGCGTCGTCGTCGTCGACGACGGGTCGAGCGATGCGACCGGCGCCGTGGCACGCGCGGCGGGCGCGCACGTGCTGCGCCACGAAGCGAACCGCGGCAAGGGCGCCGCGCTCGCGACCGGTTTCGCGCACGCGCTCGCCGACGGCGCGGACGGCGTGGCGACGCTCGACGCGGACGGCCAGCACCTGCCCGAGGAGCTGCCCAAGCTCCTCGCCGCAGCGGACGCGGGCGCCGATCTCGTGCTCGGCGTGCGCGACGGGCTGTTCGCGCGCATGAGCGCGCTGCGGCGCGCGTCGAACCGGATCTCGTCGCGCCTGATCTCGCTCGTCGCCGGCGTGCCGGTCCCCGACGTGCAGACCGGCTTCCGCTGGTACCGCGCGCGCCTCGTCGACGCCGTCGGGATGCGCGAGAGCGGCTTCGAGGCGGAGAGCGCCGTCGTCGTGCGCGCGGCGCGCGCGGGCTTTCGCGTCGTCACGGTGCCGGTCGAGCTCGCGTTCGCCGACGGCCGCTCGACGAGCCACTACCGCGCGCTCGCCGACAGCCTGCGCATCGCGCGCGCGGTGTGGCGCGCCCGCTTCGGGTCCGCGCCGTGAGCGACGTCCCGCTCGGTCCGCACGCGCCCGAGACGGGCTGGCCGCGCCGCGTGCTCGGGCCGCTGCACTTCTCGGGCGTGTTGTGGTACCGGCTGCACCTCTTCCTGGCGCGCCTGCCGGACCCGCTCCTCGCGCCGCTGACGCGCTTCGGCTCGTTGGTGTCCTACGTCGCGCTCGCCAACGTGCGCCGGGCCGTCGGCGCGAACCTGACGCTCGTGCACGGTCCGATGAGCGCGTGGACGCGCTCTTGGCGCGCGTATCGCACCATGCATGTGTTCGCGTGGTGCCTGACCGAGCGCTATCGGCAGTTCGTGCCCGGCAAGCGGCCGCGCCTGGTCGTCGAGAACCCCGAGCGCTACGTCGAGGCGCGCGCGCTGGGCCGGGGACTCGTGCTCGCGACGTCGCACGTCGGCAATTGGGAGGCGGGCTCGACGGCGCCGCTCGACCAAGACGGGGAGGCGCGCGTGCACGTCGTGCGCGAGGCGGAGCTCGACCCGCGCGCGCAGACCTTCGTCGCGGAGCTGCTCGACGAGCTCGGCGGAGCGAAATACGAGACGCACTTCGCGGGCGCGGACCAGCGGCTCGGCGTGGAGTTGCTCGGCGCGCTGCGCCGCGGAGAGATCGTCGCGCTGCAAGTCGATCGGCCGCGCGCGGGCGGCAAGACGTTGCCCGTGCATCTGTTCGGCAGCGACTACGATCTGCCGCACGGCCCGGTCGCCCTCGCGCGCGTCTCGGGCGCGCCGCTGCTGCCCGCCTTCACGTTCCGCGAGGGCCGCGGTTGCTACCGCATCGTCTTCCGCGAGCCCGTGCTCGTCGCGCGCACCGCCGACCGCGACGCGGACCACCGCGCGGCGGCGCTGGAGCTCGCGCGTTCGATCGAGTGGGCGATCCGCGCAGCGCCCGAGCAGTGGTTCTGCTTCCGCGACATCACGCGCGGGCGCCGGCGCGGAGCGTGAGCGCGCCCGCCGCGAGCGCCCATCCGTCGAGCGCGACGTCGAAGCGCGCGATCAGGAGCGCCTCGTTGGCGGTCTCGCGCCGCACGCGCACGTGGTAGCGCTCGTCCGCGGGGAGCTCGGCCGCGAAGAGGCGCGCGTCGCGCACCGACACGAGCATCGCCGCGGGCGCCGAGCCGTCGTCGCCGTCGGTGCGCTCGTCGAGCGCGCCCGCGGCCTGCGCCGCCATCTCGATCGCGAGCAGCGCCGGAACGCTCGCGCCGCGGCGGAACGGCGAGCGCGCCGGGATCTTGGCGCGGCACAGCGCGCCCGCGTCGTCGCGCTCGAGAACGCATTCCAAGAGCCGTGCAGCCTCGCCGTGGGGGAGCGAGGGCACCTCGATCGGCTCGCGCTCTTCGAGCTCCGCGCCCGCCGTCGCGATCGGGTGTGCGCCGCTCTCCACGCCGGCCATGCGCACAGCGCCCTCCACGCCGGCCATGCGTACAGCGCCGTCCGCGACCGGACGCTCGGCGCGCGTCGCGCGGAACACGAGTCGGCGCTCGTCCCCGGGCGTGTCGAGCGGCGCGAGGTGGACGTCGAGGCGGTCGCCCGGCAGCACCGGGGCGCGGAAGCGCGCGCGATCGACCGTGGCGAGCCGGGGAGCGTCGGGCGCGAGCGAGCGCGCGAGCGTGGCGATCAGCTCGAGCTGCGCGACGGCGGGGAGGATCGCCCAGCCGTCGAAGTGCCCGTCGAAGAGCGGGCTCTCCACGGGCACGTGCACCGCGAACGAGACCCCGTCGGCACGCCGGTGCGGAGCGCCGATCTGCAGGCCGCTCACCCGCGCTCCTGGCCGAACGCACTGGCCGGGCGTGCCGCGCTCGCGGGCGCCGCGCGCGCTCCGAACAGCCGCTCGCGGATCTCGCGCAGCTCCGCCCGCAGCCACAGCGCGAGCCCGCGCCGGTGCGACCGGCTGAACGTGAGCGACGCGTCGCCGAACCCGCGGACGGCGAACGGCGTCCCCGCATTGCGGCGTCCGTCCGTGCCGCGCGCGCGCCGGCTGCGCGCCAGGCTCACCATCCTGCGCCGCTGGAAGCGCATCGACGCGTGCGCGAGGTCCGCGCGCCAGTCGTCGAGCCCGAGCACCGGCAGGTGGAGCGCGTCGGCGTCGGCGTACACCGGGTGGACGACGCCGAGGTAGTACATCGCCGTGTCGAGCATGAACGACGCGGCGACGAGATCCGCCTCGCCGAACAGCTCGTACTTGTCTTCGTACAGCGCTTGGAAGCTGCGCTCGTACGAGCGCAGGAAGCGCTCGTCGTGCTGCGCGACCGCGCGCTCCAGCTCGTCGGGCTCGAGCCGGCCGCACAGGTCGTCGGCGACGAGGCGCGCCGTCGCGTACGCCGAGATCGAGCAGTGGTCGAGGCCCGGGCTGTAGTACGGGTCGAGGAAGCTCGCCGCGTCCCCGACCAGCGCCCAACCGACGCCGGCATAGCGCGTCGTGCAGTAGGCGAGGTGACGGCGCGTGCGGAAGTCGGTCTCGTCGAGCCGCGCGCCCTCGAGCAGCTCGCGCAGCCCGTCCTGCGAGCGCAGGAAGCGTTCGAAGCGCTCGCGCGGATCGGCGGGCGTCGCGCTCCCGAGCGGCTGGGCGAACCGCTCGTCCCAGACGACGCCGACGCTCGTCTCGCCGCCGGCGAGCGGGATCAGCCAGCACCACCAGCCGTGTCCGCAGAAGTGATTCGTGCACAGGCGGCGCGACGCGGGGATCGAGCGCAGGCCCGCCGCCGGTCCGCGCGCGCCGTCGAGGTCGGCGACGCCGTGCCAGCGCCCCCACGCTGCGGACGTCGGGTGTGCGTCGTTGCGGCGCAGCAGCTTCAGCTTGCGCGCGAGGAACGCGCGCCGTCCGCTCGCGTCGACGACCCAGCGCGCACGCAACTCGCGCCGCCGCCCGTCGTGCTCGACGACGACGGTGCTCGCCGGCCGGCCGAGATCGACCGACACGACGCGCGCCGGCCGCAGGAGCTCCGTGCCCTCGCGGGCGGCGAGCGCGAGCAGCGACTCGTCGAGGTCCGCGCGGTCGAGCTGGAAGCTCGGCAGCGACGGGACGAGGTCGGCGCCGACCTCGGTCATCTCGTCGAGGCGCCGGCCGCGTCCGTCGGTGAACCAGTAGCGCAGGCCGTGCTTGGGGAGCTGCTCGCGCGCCAGTAGGTCGTGCAGCCGGAGCACGTGCGCGAGGAAGAACGCGGAGATCTCGACGGTCGCCTCGCCGACCTTGCGGTCGAAGCGCTCGGCGTCCTCGACGATGGTGACGCTCGCCTCCGGCATGCGCCGGCGCAAGAGGAGCGCGGTCGCGCTGCCGGAGAACGCGCCGCCGATCACGACGACGTCGCGACGTTCCGCGCTCACGGCTCGACCGCTCCCGCGCTCTCGGCCGCGCGCGGCACGGCGAGCGGAGCGGTGCGCGCCAGCCGCGCGCGCGCGACGCGCTCCGCGACGAAGAGGGCTCCCATGAAGACGTACGCCACGCCGCCAGTGTAGGCGGCCCACCAGGCGATCGGGGAGTGCCAGGCGAGCGCGGCCGCGACCGCGGTGTTGAGCGCGAGGAAAACGGTCCAAGCGCGCGTGAAGCGCCGGCAGTGGCGCACCGTCGCGGGCGCGAGGTCCGCGCCCGGCGTCAGCCGCTCGCCGGCGACGCGCGCGAAGCGCTCGATCATCGGCACCTGGCCGGGCCGCAGGCTCGTCGCGAAGGCGACGAGGACGGTCGCGCTGACGAGCGCGGGCGTCGTCAGCAGGTAGCGCTCGTCGTCGGCGAGCGCGGTCAGGGCGGCGAGCAGTGCGGCGGGGACGAAGGGCGCGCAGGCGGAGAGCCGCTCGCCCGGCGCGGCCGCGCGAGCCCGCAGCGCGGCGCCGAGCGCGAGCGCGCCGAGCGCCGGCCAGGCGAGGCCGCGCGCGCCGCCCCAGCGAACGAGCGCGAGCGCTGCGAGCGGAGCCGCCGCGATGGCGAGCGCACGCAGCGCTCCGCTTGCTCGTCCGCCGCCCAAGGTGCGCGGAGGGTAGCAGAACGGCGCGCGCGAACGAGAGCGGGGCCCGCCGGTGGACGGCGGGCCCCGCTCGAGGCGGACGGCTCAGCGACGAGCCTCTTCGACCAGACGGCCGGGCGTGAGCCGTGCGACCGTCAGGAGATCACGATCGGCAGCGCGCCGGAGATCGCGGTGATCGCGGGAACCGGGCCGCTCACGTCGAACGTCAGGAACGCGCTGAACATCGAGAAGCCGATCAGCGCCGGGTTGTTCGGCAGGACGATGAGCACGTCCGCGCTGCCCGCCGCGTCGAGGAAGCCGACGTTGTTCACGAACACCCCGTTGCCGCTCGTGATCGACAGGAAGAAGAGCGCGTCCGCCGTCAGCGGGACGAGGCCTTGGGGCAGCGGGATGCCGGGCGAGGACGTCTGCGAGAACGCCGCGAGGTAGCCCTGGCCGGCGAACGTGGGCGCGGACAGCCGCAAGATCCCCGTCTGGCCGATCACAGCCGGCGTCACGAGCGACTGCGAGAGGCCCGCGCCGTTCTGGTTCACGAGGATGTAGACGTTGTTGGAGTCGCGGCACGCGATCGAGAGGTCGCTGCCGCCGTCGCCGGTCAGGTCGCCGGCGGACACGTCCTCGGGGGTCGTGCCGACCGCGATGTTCGCGACCTCGCTCAGGTTGCCCGCGCCGTCGTTCGCGAGGAGCGACACGTCGTTCGAGCTCTCCTTCGTGCACGCGACGTCGAGATCGCCGTCGCCGTCGAGATCGGCGGCGACGACGTGCGATGCATCGGCGCCGGTGACGAGGAACGACTGGACCGGCCCGAACGTGCCCGTGCCGCCGTTGCGGTACAGGCCGACCGCGTTGAAGAAGTCGTCGGACACCGCAGCGAGGATGTCGGCGTCGCCGTCCCCGTCGATGTCGGCCGTGTCGATGCCCTCGGGGCGCGTCGACGGCGGCACGGGCAGGCTCGCGGCGAGCGTGAACGCGCCGTTCGCGAACAGGAGCACGTCGACGCGGCGCGCGTCGTGCGCGGACACCGCCGCGTCGAGGTCGCCGTCCCCGTCGAAGTCGGCGAGCGACACGTCGCGCGGCTCGGCGCCCACCGTCGTCGACGCGCTCGTGAACGAGCCGAGTCCGCCGTTCAGGAGCAGCGTCACGCTGTTCCCGTCGCGGTTGGCGGTCACGAGGTCGATGTCGCCGTCGCCGTCGACGTCGCCCGCGTCCAGGCCGCGCGTGCCGGCGCCGGCCGGGAAGGACGCGCCGAGCTGGAACGTGCCCGCGACGTTCGTGACGATCCGCACGCTCGACGTGTTGTCGAGCGCGATCGCGAGGTCGGTGTCGCCGTCGCCGTCGAAGTCGCCGCTGGCGATCTCCTGGGCGCTCGTGTTCGCGCCGAGCAGGACCGTCTGCGCGAGAGCGAGGTTGCCCGCGCCGCCGTTCAGGCGGATCTCGAGGCGGTCGGGCTGGTCGGCGGTCAGGACGTGGTCGTTGTCGCCGTCGCCGTCGACGTCGACGATCAGGGTCGCGCTCGGACGCAGCGCGGCGGGGATCGTCGTCGGGGGGTCGAACGCGATCTGGGCCGAGGCTGCGGAGGCGAGCGCGGCGCAGACGAAGGGAATGAACGGGAGTTTCGAGAGCTGGGACATGAGGTCTCCTCGGAGGGAATGCGTGAGTGGACCCGAGGAGAGGCAACGCACGTGCCGCCGTCCGAGAGCGAGTCTGGCGCCCCTACGAAGGCGATTCGGCCGATCTCGGTCCACGTCCTGGACGCTGCGCGTCCAGGCGCTGGACGGCCGCGGCGCCGCCGCTCGTCAGCGTGCGCGCGCGCGTACGACGAGCAGCACGCTCAGCGCGACGACCGCGAGCGCCATCAGGTTGACCACGATGCCGGCGCGCGCCGACCGCGACCACTCGTGCGCGACCGCGTCCTCGACGTGCTGCACGACGGCGAACGAGCCGTCGAGCACCGACGCGTACAGCGCGTCGTAGCGCTGGTCGAGATCGCTGCCCGTCGCGCCTCCCGCCGCGCCCTCCACCCGGCGCTTCGTCCAGCGCTCGCTCGTGATCGCGAGCAACTCGTCGAGCTGCTCGTCGAGCCCCGCGAGCACGTCCGTCGCCCCCGGCTCCGCGACCGGCTCGATCCGGCCGAACGGCGCCACCCCGCCCGTCCGGAGCATGCCGACGAGCTCCTGCGCCCACCGCAGGCGCCGATAGACGTCGTCCTCGAGCGACACGCTCGCGTCGTCGGCGAGCGCCTCCTCGAACCACAGGTGCGCGTCGCCGACCTCGTCGCGGACCTCGAAGCACGCGCGGATCGCCGCCGCGCTGTCGGCCCGCAGCGCGCCCGCCCGCAAGTACCAGAACGTGCTCGCGCCGGAGCCGACGACGATCGCGAACACGAGCGCGATCGCGAGGTAGGCCGCCGTGCGATTGCGCGCGACGAAGCGCTCGAGGCGGTAGGCGGCGCTCGGCGGGTGCGCGCGCACGGTCTCCTCGCGCAACAGCCGCTCGACGTCCTCCGCGAGCTCGAGCGCCGAGGGGTAGCGCCGCTCGCGGTCGTGCTCGATCGCCCTGAGCGCGATCCAGTCGAGGTCGCCGCGGACCTGCTTGCGCAGCGTCGCGACGTCCGTCGCGCGCTTCGCGGCGATCTCGGCGGCGCGCTCCGCCGACTGGGAGAGCTTCGTGCTCGGCCGGCTCGGCTCCTCGTTGCGCACCGACTCGACGAACTCCCGCACGGCGGTGCGCGTGAAGCGGCGCTCGTACGCTCGCTCGCCGACGATCAGCTCGAAGAGCATGAGACCGAGCGAGTAGACGTCCGAGCGCGTGTCGATGTCCTCCGGCGCGAGCTCGACCTGCTCGGGGCTCATGTACTGCGGCGTGCCGAGGATCTGGCCGGGCTGCGTCAGAACGGACTGGTCGGCCGCCTCCGGCTGCATGACCTTCGCGAGCCCGAAGTCGATCACGACCGGTACGTGCTCGCCGTCCTGGTCGTGCACGAGCACGTTGGACGGCTTGATGTCGCGGTGCAAGATGCCCCGCTGGTGCGCGTGCTGCACGGCACGGCACGTCTTCGCGAAGAGCCCGAGGCGCTCGCGGATCGACAGACGCCGCGCGTCGCAGTACGTCGTGATCGGCTCGCCGGGCACGTACTCCATCACGATGTAGGGCCGGCCCAGCCGCGTCTCGCCCGCGTCGAAGACGCGCGCGACGTTCGGATGCTCCATCGCCGCGAGCACGTTGCGCTCGAGCTTGAAGCGCCCGAGCAGCTCGCGCGTGTCCATCCCGAGCCGGATCAGCTTGATCGCGACCTGCCGCGGCTGCTTCCCGTGAAGATTCTCCGCGAGATAGACCGTCCCGACGGCGCCCTCGCCGAGGACGTCGAGCACCTTGTACGGTCCGATCGAGTCCGGTACGTGTCCCACGGCGTCACGCGTCGACGTCGAGCCCCGCGTCCTTCCACTCTTTCAGGCGCTGGTAGACCTTCGCGCGCGAGATGCCGAGCATCTGCGCCGCGCGCGCCTTGTCGCCGCCGGCGCGCTGCAACGCGCCGACGATCGCGTCGCGCTCGAGGTCCGCCAGCGTGCGCACGGCGCCGCCGCTGTTCGCGGGGGTCGAGAGCAGCGGTCCCGGCTCGCTGACGAGCTCCGGATCGTCGAGATCGCCCTCCGCGAGCACGCACATGCGCGCGATCTCGTTGCGCAGCTCGCGCACGTTGCCCGGCCAGGGACGGCGGCAGAGGCGCGCGAGCACCGCGCGCGAGATGGTGCGCTGCGTGCCGCTCTTCGCGTTCTCGAGCCGCATGAAGTGATCGACGAGCGCGGGGACGTCCTCCGTGCGCTGCGCGAGGTCGGGCAGCTCGATCTTCAGCGCAGCGAGCCGGTAGAATACGTCCTCGCGGAAGCGGCCCTCGCGCACCTCGCGCTCGAGGTCGCGGTTGGTCGCGACGACGACGCGCACGTCGACCTTGCGCGGCGTGTCGTCGCCGACGCGGCGCACCTCGCCGGTCTCGAGCACGCGCAGCAGTTTCGCCTGCAGGTCGATCGGCATCTCGCCGATCTCGTCGAGGAAGAGCGTGCCGCCGCTCGCGCGCTCGAAGATGCCCTCGCGGTCGCGCTCCGCTCCGGTGAACGCGCCGCGCTTGTAGCCGAAGAGCTCGGACTCGATCAGCGACTCGAGCAACGCGGCGCAGTTCTCGGTGACGAACGGGCCTGCGCTGCGCGGGCTCAGCTCGTGCAGCGCGCGCGCGACGAGCTCCTTGCCCGTCCCGCTCGAGCCGTGGATCAGCACGGAGAGCGAGCTGCGCGCGGCGCGCTCGATGAGCTGGCGCACCGCCTGCATCGCGCTCGAGTCGCCGACGAGCCCGCCCGCGGGCGCCGGCAGCCCGACTTCGCGCAGCGCGCGGCGCGCAGACTCGAGATCGGTCTGCTGGACGACGATGCGCTGCTCGAGCTTGCCGTTGAGCTGCCGGATCTCTTCGAGCCGGCGCACCTGGCTGATCGCGAGCGCCGCCTGGTCCGCGAGCAGCTCGAGCAGCCGCTGGCTGCGCTTGGTGAATGCGTCGGCGTGCACGCGGTGGTCGACGTAGATCGCGCCGCGCACCTTCGCGCACACGCGGAACGGCGCACACAGGATCGAGCGCAGCTCGAGCGAGACGACCGACGGCGCCGCGGCGAGCAGCGGGTCGTCGACCGCGTTGCTCACGCGCACGCTCTCCATGCGTTCGAGCGCTTCGCGCACGACCGAGTGCGACACCTCGACCTCGGGCCGCGCGATGCCGCCGCGCGTCGAGTGCATCGCGGTGTCGAACACGAGCTCGCCGTTCTCCTCGAGCATGAGGAAGCCGCGCTCGGCACCGGTGACCGAGAGCGCGTTTTCGACGATGACGCCGAGCAGCGTGGCGAGATCCTGCTGCTCGACGAGCCTGTGGTTGATCTCGAGGAGGGAGAGAACGTCCATCTCCGAGCTCTCCATGTCTTCGTCCAGCCCGCTCTCGAGCTCGGACGGCCGGGGGTCGGGGAATCCGAGCAGGTGCTTGCGCAGGCACAGAGTCTCGGCGGCGCTGAGGCCGGCGGTGCAGCGAGCGAAGCACTGTCGGTAGGCGTCGGCGGCGCGCGCGCGCGCGTCGCCGTCGGTCTCGCGCGACGCGAGCGCCGCGAACGCGCGCGCCGCGCGGTCGTCGCGTCCGCGCTCGCGCAGCTCGGCGGCGAGCGCGCGCAACACCGCGAGCTCGCCGCCGCCGAAGAGCGCGTCGACGAGGCGCGCGTCCTGCGCGACGAGGCTCTCCTCCGCGTCGTCCGCCGGCGGCGTCGGCTGCGCGCCCTCGAGCGCGGCGCCGAGAAGCGCCGCCTCGTCGGCGACGGCGCGCAGCTCGAGCGACTTGCCGAGCGCCGCGCCGCGCTCGAGCGCGCTCTCGGCCGCAGCGCGGTCGTCGCGGATCCAGTGCGCGCGCGCCCACGACAAGAGCGCGCGCGGGTCGATCTCCGCGTTGCTCATGGTCGCGACGCGCTCGGCGCCGATGCGCGCGCGCAGCTCCTCGGCGCGCGCGACGAGCAGCGGCCGGAACCGCCGGCCCTGCGGCCCGCCGATCGCGTCCGCGCTGCGCTCGAGCTCCTCGATGCCTGCGCGCGCGTGCCCGCGCTCGAAGCGCAGGAGCCCGAGCATGCCGCGCACGACGGCCGCGCCCGTGCGGTCGCCGATGCGCTCGCGGATCTGCGCGGCGGACGTGAGCAGCGGCTCCGCGCGGCGCAGCTCGCCGACCTCGCGCAGCACGCCGCCCAGCGTCGAGCGCGCCTGCGCGAGCCCCGCGAGACGGCCGGCGCGGTCGTACAGCGCGGCGGCGCGCTCGAGCTCGTCGAGCGCGCGCCGCAGCGACCCGGCGCGCCGCTCGATCGTCGCGACGTTGAGCCGCATCGCGGCCTCGCTGCCCGGGTCCTCGTTCGCCGCCGCGCGCTCGACGAGCTCCTTCAGCTCGGCGAGCGCCTCGTCGACGCGGCCCTTGCGGAACGCGCTCATCGCGCGGTGCGAGCGCACGTTGATCCGCTCGTGCTCGCCGAGGTCCATGCGCTCGAGCTCGCCCGATGCCGCGAGCTCGTCGACGGTGCGCAGCACCTCGTCGTCGCGGCCCGCGCTCCACAACAGGTGCAGGCGCGCGAAGACGACCTCGCCGCGGCAGCTCGGGTCGAGCTCCTCGGCCCGCTCGTACGCGGCGAGCGCTTCCTCGTGGTGGTGGCGCAGCACCTCGACGCGCCCGCGCACGCGCAGCGCGAGCGACGCGGCGGCACGGTCGAGCGTGGCGCCGGACGGGTCGCCGGCGGCCGCGGCGATCGCGTCCGCCTCGCGCTCGGCGCGGTCCGGCTGGCCGAGCGCGCACCACGCGAACGCGCGCTCCGCCCGCAGCGCGAGCGGCAGCGCCTCGCCGGCGCCGACCTGACGCTCGAGCCGGTCGAGCATCTCCAGGCCGAGCTCGGCGCAGCCCGCCTCGCGCAGCCGGCGCAGCTCGTCGCGCAGCGCGCGCACCGCCCGCGCCTCGCGCTCGGCGTCGCCCTCGGCCGCGGCCCACAGGTGCGGGAGCACGAGCGCTTCGGGCGCGTGGCGCGCAGCGAGGTGCTCGGCGCGCTCGGCGTGCATCGCGCGCCACGCGTCGGGTCGGACGAGCGTTCGCAGATCGCTCGCGCGTCCCGCCGCGAGGCGCACGACGCGACCGCGGGGCCCGCGTTCGAGCGCGACGACGCCGGCGCGTTGCAGCGCGAGCCAGCCGACGGCGGCGCGCCCGTTCTCGAGCCCGGCCAGCGCGTCGAGCTCCGCGGCCGGCGCGCGCCCGTCTGCGATCGCGAGCGCGGCGGCGAGGCGGCGCGCGTCCTCGTCGAGCGGGAGCGCGCCGACCTCGAGCGCCGCGTCGCGCAGCTCGGGCAGCGCCCCGGGACGCAGGCGCGCGCGCTCGTCGCCGAACAGGACGTGCCCCTCCGCGCACAGCCGCGCGACGAGCTCGGCGACGCGCGTCGCCGAGCCGCGGCCCGCGTCCGCCAAACGTCGCGCGAGCTCGCCCAGGCGCTGCGGCTCGCCCGGTTCGAAGCGCTCGGAGAGCCAGCGGCGGATCGCGTCCGCGTCGACCGCCGGCACCGGCCGCGTCTCCCACGTGCCGTCGTCGGGCGCGGGAGCGGACGCCGCCGCGATCGTCGCCGCCGGTCCGCGTTGCGCGCGGGTGCGCGCCAGGTAGCCCGCGGCGCGGGTCGCCCAGGGGTCGCGCCCCGCCGCACGGAGCAGCGCGACGCGCTCGCCCAGCTCCGCCGCGCGGCGCAGCGCCCACGTGTCCAGCGCGCCGTCGTCGGTCAGCGCGCCGACCTCGGCGCCGAGATCGAGCACGGCCATCGGCTCGCCCTCGAGCGACGCCGCGAGACGGATCGCGTCGAGCAGCGGGTCGGGCTCCTCGCCGGCCGGCAGCTCGAGCCACAGCGAGCCCGCGCGCGACACCTCGGCGACGAGCGCGGCGATCCACTTGCGCCGGCCCTGCGTCGCAGGGAAGCGCAGCTCGTCGGCGCTCGCGAGCCCGGGGACCAGGACGCCGAGGCGCGCGGCGAGGGCGCGGCCGACGCTCGCCGCCGACGCGGGCCGCTCGTCGGGGCTGCGCGCGACGAGCGTCTCGACGAGGTCGCGCGCCCACGCGGGCAGGTCCTCGGGACGGCTCTGGGTGGCGGCGAAGAACGACTCGCCGGGGAAGCGGGCGTAGAACGCGCGCGCGGTCGGCCGCGCCGGGACGAGGAGCTGGTGGAGCAGGACGCCGAGCGCGAAGAGGTCGGCGCGGGCGTCGGGCGCGGCGCCGGCGAGCACCTCGGGCGCGATCGCGAACAAGGTCCCGCTGACCCCGGCCGCGCGCGCGGCGGCGCCGACGCGGCGCGCGAGCCCGAAGTCGGTCAGCACGGGCCGCCCGTCGGGCCGCACGAGCACGTTCGACGGCTTGAGGTCGGCGTGGACGAAGCCGTCGCGGTGGAGCGCGTCGAGGCCTGCGCACAGGCGCGCCACGACCGCGCCGATCTCGCTGGCGTGCCGGCCGCGCGCCCAGGCGTCGAGCTCGCTCCCCTCGATCCATTCGCGCAGCAGGTACGCGCCGCCGCCGGGCAGCGGGCCGTGGTCGACCAGGCGCGCGAGGCCCTCGTGCTCGGCCGCGGCCAGCACAGCGAGCTCGGCGAGGTCCTGGCCGTCGTCGTCGCGTGTCGTCCAGGCGCGGCAGACGACCTCGCGGCCGCGCCAGCGGCCGTAGGAGACGCGGCTGGTCGCGGAGCCGGAGAGCTCGCGGATGGGCTCGAAACCGGGCGGAGCCGGGACGGTCGAGGCTTGGGCGGTCATCGCGGCGGCAGCATTCTCGTCCAGAACACGGATCTCTGTCCAGAATTTGGACGAACTCTCCTCGTCCGGTCGAGAGCGGAAGCGGGCTGGCGGCGCCGTGCGCAGCGTATCGGACTGCGGCGCATTATGAGGAACGGGGATTGCAAGGACATCATCCACGCCCCACGCCCTTGCACGCCTTGGACCAAACCCGTTGCACGCCTCGGCCAAACTCGCAGGTCCACTCCCGCACGTCCCGGAACGATCCGATCGGCCCGCCATGATCTGTCCCGCTTTGCTCCACCGCCTCGCGCCCGTCCTGCTGCTCGGCTCCGTCGCCGCGGCCGATCTGACCGTCTTCCGCGGCGCCGCCGCCGGCGTCGGATCCGTGCGCGTCGTCGACGAGGCCGGCCTCGCCGTCCCGAGCGAGCCCGCCACGCTCCAGGACATCGTGCTGCTGCCGATCGACTTCGCCGGCCGCACGCAGCTCGAGCGGTTCCTGCCCGGCCGGCCGCGGCTCGTCGAGGACGTGCCGGGGGCGTCGCGCCTGAAGCTGCCCGCGGGTCAGGGCTCGCTCTATCGCTACCGGCGCGACGCGGCGGTGGGCGTGATCTTCGGGTTCTTCACGGTCGCGCCGGACGGTGCCGCGCGGTCGGTGCTCGAGAAGCGCGGCTCCGGCCCGGCGCAGGCCGTCGACCCGTTCGTCTCGCGCGTCGCGATCGACCCGGCGGGCCAGGCGCTGTTGGTCGCGACGACGGCCGCCGCGGGCGGCGACCTGCTCGAGGTCGATCTCGCGACGGGCACGTCGACGCTGCGGACCGCGACGCTCACGCCGCGGACGTTCTCGCCGGGCGGGCTCGGGCTGCGACCGACGTGGGGCGTCGCCGTGACCGACGAGGGGGTCTACCGCTTCCCGCGCACGCCGGCGGCGCAAGTCGAGGCCGTGGCGTTCCCCGCGCCCGCGCCGGTCTGGTTCGGCGGCGAGGTCGTGTTCAGCGGGGACGAGCTGCACGCCGGCACGATCGCCGGCGCGAGCCCGACCGAGGCGTTCCCGTGGGTCGTCGAGCCGAGCGGGCAGGCGCGTCGCGTCGGAACCGTCGCGCGGCCGGTGCAGCGCGCCGGTTTCCTGCCGAACGACGCGGCCGGCCCGTTCCTCGCGCTCTCGCACGACGCGGAGCTGTGCATGTTCCGAACGGAGCCGTTCGGCACGCAGGTGGCGCGCGAGGCGTTCGTCGGCCGCACCGCGCCCGCGGCGCCGGAGCCCGAGCAGTTCACGGGCAACGGGGAGTTCCTCGACACGCTCGACGAGATCGGCGTCGCCGGCTTCGTCCAGGTGCCGACCGGCGGCGAGGTGCTCGTCGTCGGCGTCGGCGCCCGCAACGATTTGGCGAACGGCGGGATCGAGCAGATGGACCTCTTCCGCATCGAGCTGCCGGCGGCGGGCCCGATCTCGTTCACGAACCTGAGCGCGACGTCCGGGGACACGAACGTGCCGTTCCTCGTCAAAGGTCAAATCGATCCCGAGGACGGGCTCTTCCGCGTGCCGGGCACGGACACGTTCGCGTACCACGACGGCGCCATCGGCTACGTCGCGACCGTCTCCGTCTCGTCGACGACGGGCGAGAAGGTCCTGCTCCCGATCGTCAAGTCGCTCGAGAACGCCGAGCTGGCGGGCAACGACCTCTTGTTCTTCGTCCGGCGCGACACCGACCAGCGCGAGCACCAGTTGCTGCGCATCTCGCCGGCCGCGGGCGGCACGCTCCAGCTCCTCGCCACGACGCCGGACGGCACGCAGATCACGCTCGCCGGCCGCGACGACGGCTCGTTCGGCGCGCAGGTCCGCTTCGGCCTCGACGCGTGGCTCTTCCACGTGAACGCCGCGAACGGCGCGTCCCTGCTGACGTCGTTCCCCGTCGCGCTGCAGCCGACGCTCGGTTTCTCGCCGCAAGGCCACCTCGTCTCGTCCGGCGGTCTCGCCGGCATCTTCCAAGGCACGATCGCGTGGACGCCGGGCGCGTTCCTGGCGGTGTCGAGCTACGGGCCGCTGGCGCCCGACACGGAGCTCTTCCTCCCCGGCCTCTAGCATCAAGCCGCTCGGGACGGGCTAGCATGATCGGTCCCGGCGCTCCGGGATCGCCATGAAGAACACCGTCGTCCTCGTGCTCGCGCTCGTCGCGGGCCTGCTCTCGGCGTGCGACAGCGACAACGTCTCGTGGGCCGCCCGGACCCACTTCTTCGACGAGGACGACGATCCGAACGTCATCATCGTCGTCGAGGACGCGCCGTCGGACGAGCTACTCGCGTTCTCCGCGGTGGTGCGCGACGTGCGCCTCGTGCGCGCGGACGGGAGCACGAGCGCAGCTCTGCTCGCGGGGGAGCTCGCGGTCGAGCTCCTCGCGCTGCGCGAGCGCCCGCGCTGGATCGCCCACGCGCGCGTCCCGGCGGGCGAGTACGTCGCCGCGCGCGTCTCGTTCCGGCCGCTCTCGTACCTCGCGACCACGCCGGCGGGTGAACGCGTCGACGTCGACGCGCGCTCGGACGTGCTCGTCGCACAGCTCGACGCGCCGCTGCGGCTCGTCGTTGGAGCGCGGGCGCGGGTGACGATCGACGTCGACGTCGGCGCCTCGCTCGCCGGCTCGATCGAAGCGCCGCCGCTCGCGTTCGAGCCGGTCGGGAGCGCGCGCGCCGGCGACGGCGCGGAACCGCTCGCGATCGAGCCGGTGCGGGGCGTGGTCGTCGCCGCGGACGCGGACGCGCTCGAGCTCGACGCGTTCGCCGACGGCGACGGCGCGGTCGCGCTGGGACGCGCGCTCGTTCGCGTAACGGCGGACGGGTCGCGGCCGCGGCCAGGCGAGCGCGTCGTCGTGCACGGCGTGCTCGGCGCGGACGGATCGATCGACGCCGCGCGCGTCGAGGTCGAGAGCGCCGGTGCGGTCGTCGTGCGCGGCCGGGTCGTCTCGCGCGCCGCGGACGGCCTCGTGCGGCTCGCGCTGAGCGACGTCGAGCGAGGGGGGGATGTGGTCGGCTCGCCCGGAGCGATCGACGTCGTCGTCGACGAGCCGGCGCTCGAGCCGGGCGCACGCGTGCGCGCGTGGCTCGCCGGCGGCGCGCCGCCGCTGCGGGCCGAGCGCGTCGAGGTCGAGGACGAGCGTCGCTCCGGCGTCGTCGCGCGCGTCGACGGGCTGACGGGGAGCGTCGAAGTGCGGCTCGACGGCTCGCTCTCGAGCACCGTCTTCCAGTCGGGCGACGTCGACGTCGCGCTCGTGCGCGGCGGCCAGCGCGTCGACGTCGCGGGAGCGGAGCTCGCGCGCGTTCACCCGGGTCGGCTCGCCGGGGCGCTGGTCGCGTCCGTCGCGCGCGCGGGCGATGCGTTCGCGACCGTCGGCGGCGCGCTCGAAGCTCCGTTCGGTGAGGGCGTGTCGCCGGGGCCGTTCACGGTCGAGATCGGGTCGACGACGCGGTTCGAGGGCGACGCGCGGAGCGTGGAAGCCTTCGTCGCGCTCGTCCGCTCCGCCGCCGCCGGAACGTGCGTCGAGGTGGACGTCGAGGGGCTCGCGGATGCCGATCCGGGCCGCTTGCGCGCGGCTGTGGTGCGCGCGCGGCGCGCGGAGCTATGATCGCGTCGCAATGAGCCGCAAGGAGCTCGAGATCACGTGCCCGTGTTGCGCGAGCCGCCTGGCGGTCGACGCGCGCACCGAGAAGATCGTTCGTTGGAATCGGCCCGAGGAGCTCGACTCGAGCGGGCGGCCGAAGATGACGGCGACGGACTGGGACCAGGCGAGCCGGCGCGCGCTCGGCCGCACGGGCGACGCGGAGGGCAAGTTCGACCAGGCGCTCTCGAAGGAGCGCTCGCGGCCCCGCGACCTCGACGCGCTGTTCGACGAGCTGCGGAGCAAGGGCGACGAGAGCGAGGACGACGAGGAGCGCTGACGCGCTCGAGCGCCCTCGCCGATGCCGGCTCTCGTCGTCGCCGCGCTCGCGTTCCTCGCCGCGGCGCTCGCTTGCGCAATCGCAGCGCGGGGACGGCGACCGCGGCTCGGCACGCTCGTCCGCCGGCCGCGCGCCTGGCGGGCCGCGCTCGTCGCGGGGAGCGTCGCGGCGCTGGTCGCGTACGCTCTCGCGCCGCGCGCGCAGGGCGCGGTCGGGCACGCGGCGTTGGGCGTCGTGCTGCTCGCCGCGCTGCTGTTCGCCGGCGCGTACGTCGTGTGGATGGGCGCGGACGGCGGCGGCCGCGTCGCGCGCGCGCTCGACGTGGTGACGTTCAACGCGTTGGCGACGGTCGTTCTCCTCGAGCTCGCGCTGCGCGTGTACGCGCCGCGCTCGCGCCATCCGCTGCTCGTGCCCGAGGCTGTGACCGGTCTCGATCTGGCGCAGGACGTGCACCTGCGCGCGGCGGTCAATCGCTTCGTGCCGGCGTACGGCGTGCGCGCGAACTCGGACGGATTCCGCGACGAGGAGTTCGTGCGGCCCAAGCCCGACGGCGTGTTCCGCGTCGTGGCGCTCGCCGACTCGTTCGGCATCGGGTACGCGGTGCCGCTGACGCACCATCACCTCGTCCTGCTCGAGGACGAGCTCGCGTCCGTCCTCGCCGCGCCCGCGGGCGTCGAGGTGTGCAACCTGGGCATCTCGGCGATCGGCCCGGGGCACTATCTCGCGGCGCTGGAGAGCTTCGGCCTCGAGCTCGAGCCCGACCTGGTCGTCGCGTACTTGTTCCTGGGCAACGACTTCCCGGAGGCACCGGCGACGCCGTTCGCGTCGCGCTGGGACTGGCTCTTCGTGCACAGGATCGCGACGCGGATCGCGCGCGTGCGCAAGTCGAGGGCGGTGCGCGAGCTCGCCGCCGAGCGCCGCCAGCGCCCGCCTTGGGAGCTCGAGACCGAGGCGACGCCGTGGGTCGACGACGTGTCCCTCGAGGTGCCGACGCTCCCGCCCGAGGAGTTCGAGGCGATCGAGCGCCAGCGCGCGAGCGTCTTCTCCGTCGAGACGGGCGAGTCGTACTACGAGCCTGCGATCGGCTACCTCGAGCGCATGCACCGCGTCGCGCAGCATGCGACGGGCCGCCCGCTCGTCGTCGTCGCGATCCCGGACGAGCTCCAGGTCGACGACGAGCTGCGCGCGACGATCGCAGCGCAGGTCCCGTTCGAGCTCGACCTCGAGCAGCCCAACCGCCACCTCGCGCGGCGGCTCGCGGAGCTCGGCATCGTGCTGGTCGACCTGCTCGAGCCCCTACGCGCCGGCCAGCGCGAGCTCGGCCGCGTCTACCACCTGCGCGACACGCACTGGAACGCCCGCGGCCACCGCATCGCGGCCGAGTCGCTCGCCCGCGCGCTCGCTGCGCACCGCGAGCGGCTCGACCTACCATGACCTCCCCGCCCACGAATCGATCCTGACTGGCTCTGTTCCGTGTTGGTCGGGTGCCGAGATCGGCCCCGCACCGGCGCGCACGTGCCCGATTCGCGCATTCGCGGGTCGGCGCAGGCCCTGCGCACGGGCTCGTCGGCCCCCCGAAGGCCCGAATCGCCCCTTTCGCGGCCCAGTCCAGAGGGCGTCCAACACGGAACCCAGCCAGTTCCGTCAGGGGACGAGTCGGGTCCAGCGTAGGCGTAGGCTGTTCAGCACGACGATCAAGCTCGAGCCCGCCATCGCCGCGGCGGCCCATTCGGGGCGCGCCGTCCAGCCGGGCCACGCGGCGAACGCGCCTGCGGCGAGCGGGAGCGCGACGACGTTGTAGGCGAACGCCCAGGCGAGGTTCGCGCGGATCGTGTGCAGCGTGCGGCGCGCGAGGACGAGCAGCGCGGACAGACGGGCGGGGTCGTCGCGCAGGAGGGCGCAGTCCGCCGCCTCGATCGCGACGTCGGCGCCGCCGCCCATCGCGATGCCGACGTCCGCGGCGGACAGCGCGGGCGCGTCGTTGATCCCGTCGCCGACCATCGCGACGACGCGGCCCTGCGCCTGGAGCGCGCGCAAGCGCTCGAGCTTGTCCGCCGGCGAGAGCTGGCCTTCGAAGCCGTCGACGCCGAGCCGGTGCGCGACCGCGGAGACCGCCGTCGCGTGATCGCCCGACAGGATCCACGGCTCGACGCCGAGCTCGAAGAGGCGCGAGACCGCGAGCCGCGCGCCCGGCCGCAGCTCGTCCGCCAGGCCGAACGCAGCGGCCAGCTCGCCGTCGATCGACGCGATCACCGGCGACTCGCCCTGCGCGACGAGGGTCCCGACGAGCGCGTCGACCGCGCCGGCGTCGAGCCCCTCCGCCCGCGCGGCCGCGGGGCTGCCCGCCCAGACCGCGTGGCCCTCGACGACGCCGCGCACGCCGCGGCCGGGCTCCGCGGCAAACTGCGTCGGCGGCGGGAGCGCGATGTCGCGCTCCGCCGCCGCCGCGGCGATCGCGCGGCCGAGCGGCTGCTCGCTCTGGCTCTCGAGCGCCGCGACCAGCCGCAGGCACGTCGCCTCGTCGAGCGCCGCGCCCGCCGGCCGCAGGATGCGCCGCAGCTTCGGCTTGCCCGCGGTCAGCGTGCCCGTCTTGTCGAACGCGACGAGGTCGACGCGCGCGAGCGTCTCGATCGCGCCCGCGTCGCGGAAGAGCAGGCCCTCGCGCGCGCCGCGGTCGGTGGCGACGACGATCGCCGTGGGCGTCGCGAGCCCGAGCGCGCACGGGCACGCGATGACGAGCACGGCGACGAGGGATGCGACCGCCTGCGCGACGTCGCCCGTCGCGAGCCACCAGCCGGCGAACGCGCTCACGGCGATCGCGAGCACGATTGGCGTGAAGATGCCGCTGATGCGGTCGGCGAGCCGCTGGACCGGCGCGCGCGAGCCCTGCGCGGCGTGCACGGCCGCGGCGATGCGGCCGACCGCCGACGCGGCCCCGATGCCGGTCGCCTGGATGTGGATCGCACCGAGGCCATTGAGCGTGCCCGCGTGCACCGTTTCGCCGGGGCCGCGCTCGACCGGGATGCTCTCGCCGGTCAGCATCGACTCGTCGACGAACGAGTGCCCGCTCATCACGTTCCCGTCGACGGGGATCCGCTCGCCGGGCCGCACGACGACCAGGTTGCCCGGGCGCACCTCCGCGAGCGGGACCGTGCGCTCCTCGCCCATGCGGAACACGCGAGCGGTCGGCGGCGCGAGGTCGAGCAGCGCGCGGACCGCTCCGCCCGCGGCCGCGCGCGCGCGCCCCTCGAGCCAGCGGCCGAGCAGCACGAACGCGAGGATCATCAGCGCGGCCTGCAGGTGCATCGCCCACGCGCCGAACAGATCGGGCCGCGCGAGCGCGAGCGTCGACGCGAGCCACGCGGACAGCACGCCCAGCGCGACGAGCGAGTTCATGTCCGGCGCGAGCCGCAGCGCGGCGCGCAGCCCCGAGCGCAGGATGCCGAGCCCGGCGTACCACACGACGGGAGCGGAGAGCGCGATCGCGACGAGCGGCGGCGCGCCGGCGCGCGCGGCGACCACCGCGGCGAGGCCCAGGGCGAACGCGACGACGAAGTCGCGGCGCGTGCGCGCGAGCGCCCGCTCCTCCGCGTCGTCGGCGAACTCGACGTCCGCGGCGAGCGAGCGCGTGTCCGCGTCGAGGTCCGGCGGCACGCCGTACCCGGCGCCCTCGATCGCCGCGACGAGCTGCGGGCCGGACGCGCGCTCGGGATCGCGGTCGATCGTCGCGGTGCGCGAGCCGTAGTTGACGACGACGCGCCGCACGCCGGGAACGGCGGCGAGAGCGCGCTCGACCGCCTGCGCGCAGGCCTGGCAGGTCATGCCCGTGACCGGCACCTGCAGCGTCACGACGTCGCTCGCCTCGCTCGGGCTCGCGGACTCGGTCAGGGCGGGGTTCATCGAAGGCGGCACCCCATCTTGGGCGCGCGCGAACGCGGAATCCACCCGATCGGCGCTCCCCGCCGGAAGTGCTGGCGCCGGGCGCCGCCACCCGCTACGAAGGGCCGCATGAGCGAGAGTCGCTACCGCGCCGTGAAGGCGTACAAGAACCCCGCGTTCCTCAACAGCCGCCACGCGCGCAGCCTGCGGATCCTGGCCGAGTACCTCGAGCCGATGTCCAGGTTCGAGGAGCTGTGCATCAAGGACACGATCGTCATCTTCGGCTCGGCGCGGATCCCTTCGCGCGAGGTCGCGCTCGCCGAGGTCGAGGCCGCGCGCACGGGCGATGGCGACCCCGAGCGTGCGGAGAAGCGGCTCTTCATGTCGCGCTATTACGAGGACACGCGCCAGCTCAGCGCGCGCCTGACGCGGTGGTCGAAGGAGCTCGCCGGCACGGACCGCCGCTTCGTCGTCTGCTCCGGCGGCGGCCCCGGGATCATGGAGGCGGCGAACCGCGGCGCGTCCGAGGCGAAGGGCGAGAACATCGGGCTCAACATCTCGCTCCCGTTCGAGCAGAGCGGCAACCCGTACATCACCCGCCGCCTCGCGTTCGAGTTCCACTACTTCTTCATGCGCAAGTTCTGGTTCGCCTACCCGGCGAAGGCGTTCGTGATCATGCCGGGCGGCCTCGGCACGCTCGACGAGTTCTTCGAGATCGCGACGCTGATCCAGACCGAGAAGACGTCGAAGCACGCGACGATCGTCCTGTACGGCACCGACTACTGGGACCGCATCCTGAACTTCGAGCCGATGGTCGAGCTCGGCACGGTCAGCCGCGGCGACCTCGACCTGTTCCACCGCAGCGACACCGTCGACGACGCGTACGGGCACATCACCGGCTGGCTGCGCGACAACGTCCTCGAGCGCGAGCACCGCCACGAGGAGCCGCGGTCGATCGTCGCCGCGGAGCCGGTCCCCGGCGCGGAGGGGAAGGTCCTGTAGAATCCCGGTCCCAAGCAACGGAGACTCGCTATCTCGAGTGACGCATGGACGCGTACACGGCGAACAGTCACGAAATGGGCGGCAATTCTCTGTGGAGCTCGGCACCTCAGCTAACGCTGTGCTTCTTGCTCGGAGCCTGTGTTGCAGTCGGGCCGTCCCGGGGAAGGGTAGGCGAACTCGACGCTGACGCCCGAGTGGTTGTGGTGGAGGCGATCAACGATGCGACTGAAGCGCTCCTCACGGGCCGCGGACGGGAGCTGGTAGGCCAGGAAGTCGCGGTTGCTCCAGTGCGGAGTTTTGCTCCGGAGGCGTGGTTCGCCGGGCTGCACCTGGAGGTGCTGGGCTTCGATGCGAGCTTCCGCGAGACTTGCGCGGTGGAGCAGGCGCGTGCGCTCCGCGCCGCGGGCGTGCTCGTGGTCGAGGACGAGCAAGAAGCGACGCTCTTGGTCAGGACGCGCCTCCAGGTCTTGACCGGCCTCGCAGACTACCGAGGCAATCACGCCGTCGCTGTGGATGGTCCGTATCGGTCCCAGGACTGGGTCGAAGTACTGGTTAGCGTGACGGTGCACGACAGTGCCAGTGGCGCAGTTCTCTTCGAAGGGGGCGGAGCGGCGAACGCCGAGCACGAGCACCAATTCACGCTCGAGGGAGACCGGAGCTTCGATCGGATCGTCGCGGCCGTGGCGGGCGAAGCGGGTGCTGCGTGCCTCGAGGCGCAGCGAACGGGCGTACCCATGGGGCCCTTCTTCGTCGTTCCGTCGGTCGGAAGTCTCCGGCAACGTCACGCGGAGTTCGTCGATTGGCGTTCGGAGCAGGCGAACTTCAACTGGCACAGCAAGGACACGATCGAGGGCTTGCCGACCGTGCCGCCTCCGGATCTCGAGGACCGGCTCCGGGGAGCCGTACTCCTCGAGTTGAAGGAGAAGTGCGGAGTGCCGGCGATGGTCGACCCCGATCCGGCGTTCCTCGACCCCGTGCTCGCGGTCGCCCACGCTGAGACATCGAATGCGAGCTACCTGCTCCAGATCCGGACGCTGATCGAGGAGCGCACAGGCGACCAGGAGACCGTCCTCCTCACGCTCCAGAGCGACCTGATCCGAGTGAGCGACCGCAAGAGCGTGACGCAACGGACCTCGAGTTACGTGTTGGAGCGTTCGGACTGCAGGCTTTGTCTTCACGCGAAGCTCGCCGGTCTCGTGCGGTCGAGCCCACCCTGACTGATTCAGCGTCTTCGGCTCGTCACGACGCTCAGTGTGTTCGCGTAGAAGTCGGTCGCGCGCGGCGTGAATCCCGCCTCCGTGACCGTCGCGAGAACGTGCGCGCGCAGCTCAGCGATCGGTCCTGAGAGCTCCACTCGATAGGATCGACAAGACTCGTCGGTCGGCGTCCAACGCTCGGGAGCTCCGAGCCGCGCCAGGATCGCATCCACAGGGAGCGACTCCATGCCCGCTTCGTGCATACGGTACGCTGGGCCAGGGCCCTCGACTTGCATGAGAGCAGGCATGGCGGTGGGAGGCCTGTCGAAGCTGAACAAGGCAAGGTGGATCGACCGCCCGTTCCTCTCGATCTCCGCCTGGAGCTCGCGGCAGCGCGCGTAGAGCTCACGTGCGAAGTCCGTGTTCCGCATCACAGCGTTCGTGAGACCAGCCTCGAGCGTCGGCTCGTCAATGTCCGACGCGAGGTCCGCCGTCACCGTGCGCCATGGTTGCGTGTCCGGTGGCCGGAGGATGCGAGCGGTCGCGTGGAAGCGTGGCCGGAAGCGCGCGGCGGCCTCGCCGGGATCGAAGCGGGAGATCTCCAGGACGACGAGTCCGTCGATGGGCTCGTCCAGATGCGTGTCCCAAGCGGCTTCGGGCGAGCGACTCGTCGTGATGGAGACGGCGGCGCCCGCGCTCGAGGATCGCGTGGCGAAGAGCTGCGAGGCGAGGAGATCTAGGACGGAAGCACCATGGGAGCGCAACGGCGATCCGCCGAGGGTCAGGCAGACGTTGATCCTGTCGCGCTGCGAAGGGACTGGCATGGCGCCGAGCTCCTGCCCCGGGGGGAGCAAGCCGAGCCCGAAGAGGACGAGGATCGCGACGCAGACGGTGGCTGCCGCCGCGGCGGTCCGCAGGGCGCGTCGCGGTCGGCAGCGACGGAGGTCGCGGGCCAAGTCCGACATGCTCTGGTATCGGTCGTTGGGGTTCTTCTCCAGACAGCGGAGACAGACCCTGCGCAGTGACGCGGGTACGGCGGACGATCGATCGAATGGCGGGGCGGGCTCGGTTGCGATCTGGCGGAGGATCCTTCGCGAAGGGCCCTGGAACGGGCGGCGTCCTGTCAGGTACTCGTAAAGCACGACGCCCAGGGAAAAGACATCGGTGCGGGCATCGATGCCGTAGGAGCCCAGGCTCACCTGCTCGGGGCTCATGTACTCGATGCTCCCGGTGAGTCCGAGTGGCGCTTCGTCGGTGCGAAGGAGCGCGATTCCGAAGTCGATGATCTTCGGCTTCCCGTCGGCGCTCAGGACCACGTTGTCGGGCTTGATGTCTCGGTGAACGACGTCTCGAGCGTGGGCGGCGGCGAGTCCTTCCGCGATCTGTGTGAACAGTTGTGGTGCTCTCCACGAATCGCGACGAGAGAGAGGGCGTGGGAGATGCTCGATGTGACTCCTGAGCGTCTGCCCCTCGACGTACTCCTGGACGATCCAGTTTCGTCCGTGCCCTTCGCAGATGTCGTAGATCGCCGCGATCGCGTCGTGAGCCGGACGCGCCATCATGCGCGCCTCGTTGCGCAAGCGCTCGTCGTCGAGCGGGCTCGACGGGCGTTCACGCACGAATTTGAGCGCGACGTTCCGGCCCAGGTCGAGTTGGGCTGCGAGCCACACCTCTCCCATTCCGCCGATCGTGCGTCCGTCGGCCGCCCTGTCCAGGCGACGCAGCAGTCGGTATTTGCCGCTCAGGACGACGTCAGGTCGAAGCGGAAGGGGGAGCTCGCTCGGATCGCGCAGGGCTTCGATCCATCGAATGCGGGTCATGCCGCCGGTACGTGTTTCGTCGCCGCCCGTTGCGGCGATCCGCTCATCGATGGCGCGCAACTCCCTGACCAGAGCCGCGACCTGCGGCTCCTCGATCACTTCGGCCTGCCCGGCGAGCCACGGCTCGAACGCGAGCTCCCTTCTCGCGGCAGCATCGAGGTAGCGGACGTACACCGCTTTGGCTCGTGAGCGCGGGTCGGGGCAGGAAGGCACGATCGCGTTCCGTGTCGAAGCGTCCTGGTCGTCGATACCGCGGCGTGCGGGAGACGTACTCTAGCGGGTTGTTCACGAGGCTTCACCGAGATCGCCGTATCTGCTCGCCAGCTCGGCACTTCACACCCTCCGGGTGCTCGACGACCGACGCCACCATGAGCGTTCCGTGCGCCCGACCCAGAGCCGAAGCCCATGGAGCTGATTGGAAAGGCGCCGACCACTTCCTTCCGCCGTTCGTCGAGCCGCCGTAGGCGATCTCGATCGCGTTGCCCGTGGTGGTGCTGCGCACCGCGATCGCAGGTGTCGTGGTAGCCGAATGCACCCTCGTCGACCCACCCGCGGCGTAGCCGGTTCGCGCGCCGTCGGCTAGAACCGGCGCGATGCACGGTCGGTTCCACGGGCGCGGGGGCGGGGCGCGATGATCGTCGCCGTCCTCGCCGTCGCGCTCGCGGCCGGGCCGCAGAGCTTGCCGCCGGGCGCGGGTGCCGGCGCCGGCGCCGGCGTGGGCGCCGACGAGCGCGGGCCGCGGCCGATGACCGCCGAGGACGCGCGCGCGGTCGTGCGGTGCGGCGACGTCTTGATCACGCCCGACGGCGAGCGCGTCTTCTACTCGAGAGTGCGCGGCGACGGCTCGCAGGCGTTCTTCCTGATGGACGCGCTCCTGGGCGAGCGCACCGCGGTTCCCGTGCCCGGCGCCGCCGGGGGGCGCGCGTTCGGCTTCGCGCCCGATGGGGCGCGGCTCTCGATGCTGCGCGACGACGCGCAGCTCTGGCTCGCGCGCGTGCCCGACGGCGAGGCGTTGCGCGCGAGCGACCACGCGGGCGGCATCGGGCGCTACGCCTGGACACCCGACGGGCGGAGCGTGCTGTTCGTCGCGAGCGACGGTCTCTGGTCGCTCGACGTCGCGACGAACGACGAGCGGCACGTGACGAGCGGGCTCTTCGGCGACTTCGACGTGGCGCCCGACGGCGAGAGCGTCGTGATCGAAGCCGGCGGGGAGCTTCTCGCCGTCTCGCTCGCGGACGGCGCGCGCACGACGCTCACCGGCGGCGGCGCGCGCAAGAGCGACGTGCGCTGGTCGGAGGACGGCGCTCGGGTGCTCTTCGTCGACCGCCACGGCCTGTGGACGCTCGCCGCGGCGTCGGGTGCCACCGAGCTCGTCGCGAGCGGCTTCGACGCGATCGAAGAGCCGATCTGGTCGCCGGACGGGCCCGCGCTCGTGTTCCTCGGCCGGCGCGGCGCGAGCACGGGCTTCTGGCGCATGGACCTCGATACGAAGGAGCTCGAGCAGCTCTCGCCGTGGCCGGGCACCGTCGTGCGCGCGTCGTTCTCGCGCAACCGCCGGCGCGTCGCGTACGCGTACTCCGACACGTACTCGACCGAGGAGGTGTACTCCTACGTCGCCGGCGAAGAGCACACGCAACACCTGACGAACGCGAATCCGCGCATCGGGCGCGAGGTCGAGCTCGCCGAGACGATCGCCGTGCCCTGGACCGGCGCGGACGGAGCCGAGCGCGACGCGCTGCTCCTCGTTCCCGACGGCGGCGAGCGGGTGCCGCTCGTCGTGCACCTGGGCGCGTTCGCCAACCGCTTCGATCCGCGCGACCACGTGCAGGCGGGGCTGGGCCTCGCGACGCTGCGGCTCGGCGCGCGATCGGCCGCGGACGTCGAGCGCGCGCTCGACGCGGCGGTCGCG
This sequence comes from uncultured Planctomycetaceae bacterium, assembly GCA_964528575.1. Classification (GTDB taxonomy): domain Bacteria; phylum Planctomycetota; class UBA1135; order UBA1135; genus CAZGTQ01. The sequence continues at coordinate 34,546 of CAZGTQ010000074.1, forward strand.
ACGGGGCTCGTCGACCCGCAGCGCGTCGTGCTGCGCGGCGAGGACGAGGGAGCGGAGCTCGGCGCCGCGCTCGCCGCGAGCTCGGAACGATTCCGCGCGTTCTCGCTCGCGCGCTCGGAGTCGGTCGAGGGAGCGCGCGTGCCGGTGCGGCTGGGCGCGAGCGGCGAGGACGAGCTCGCGTGGCTCTGCACGCACGCGCGCCGCGCGCAGTAGTCAATCCGATCGAGGGACGCGGCCGAGCGCGTCGCGCAGCGCGTGCTCGAGCATCGCCAGGCGCAGCGCGTCGCCCGTGGACGACTCGTCGCGCTCGAGCTCCGATTCGAGCCAGCGCGCCCAGCTCGCTCCCTTGCCCTCGGTGAGCGCGGCGAGGTACGCCTCGTACGCGGCGGCGCGGCCTGTGGAGAACCGCGCAAGGTGCTGGGCGATGTCGCGCGCATCGGGGCCGTCGGCGTGGAGCCGTGCCGCGAAGAAGCAGAACGCGGCCTCGGAGCGCGGCAGGGCTGCGATCACGGGGGGCGGTGACGGGCCGAGCATCGCGTACACTGCGAGCACGGGCTCGAGCTCCTCGTGAGTCGCGTTCTGCGGCAGCCGCCCGGCGTAAGCGAGCGCGAGCGCGAAGCGGTCGTGCGCCGGCGCCGCAAAGAGGAGCGAGCGGATCCACGCCGTCACCGCCGCATCGCCGCCCGTCCTGGCCTCTGTGCTGGCCAGCGTACCGCCCAGCGGACCGCCCAGCGCGTCGAGAATCTCCCCGCGCAGGATCGGCTCACGTCCCCAGACCTCCCGGATCCACGCGAGCGCGGCCGGATCGTCCGCCGCGTCGCACGCGCGGCGCAGACAGCGGTCGACGAGCGCCTGGC